>JAFZVM010000081.1 GCA_017617795.1 Oscillospiraceae bacterium | reverse complement strand
GGAGCTGCCGGATTTGGGCGAGGGCGAGACGGTCACGGAAACGCTGCCGGCAGACCCGAACGTGAAGAACTATTCCTTCACCGTGGTGGACGGCGAAGTGTACTACCGGGAAAACAGCATCATGGTGAAGCCCGATCTGAACGCCACCGCCAGGGATCGCGTCAAGGGCATGGTGGAGCTGCGGGACTGTGTGCGGGAGCTGATCGACCTCCAGATGGACGAATACACCCCGGCCAGCACTCTGGCGGAGAAGCAAGCGGAACTGAACCGGCTTTATGACGCCTTTACTGCCAAATACGGCCTCATCAACGACAGGGGCAACCGTCTGGCCTTTGCCGACGACGACAGCTATTACCTGCTCTGCTCCCTGGAGGTCCTGGATGAAAACGGGGAGCTGGAGCGCAAAGCGGATTTCTTCACCAAACGCACCATCAAGCAATCCCACAGCGTCGATCATGTGGACACCGCCGTGGAAGCCCTGGGCGTCTCCATCGGGGAAAAAGCCTGTGTGGACCTTCCCTTCATGGCCTCCCTCCTGGGCGGTCAGGAGAAGATCCCGCAGATCGTGGAAGACCTGCGGGGCGTCCTGTTCAAAGACCCGGCCACCGGCCCCTTCGACTATGCCGAGGGCGGCGAGCATTGGAATCAAGGCTGGCAGACCGCCGACGAATACCTTTCCGGCAACGTGCGCCGGAAGCTGCGACAGGCGGAAAGAACAGCGGAACAGTACCCGGAGTTCCAGGTCAATGTGGAGGCGCTGCGGCAAGCCCAGCCCAAGGACCTGGACGCTTCGGAGATCGAAGTGCGCCTGGGCACCACCTGGATCGACAAATCCTATATCCAGGAGTTCATGTACGACACCTTCGATACGCCCTTCTACCTCCAGTGGCGAATCCAGGTCCATTATTCCCCCTACACGGCGGAGTGGCAAATCGAAGGCAAGAGCAATATCCCCTACAACAATATTGCTGCCTTTACCACATACGGCACGGACCGGGCCAGTGCCTACCGGCTTCTGGAGGACGCGCTGAATCTCCGGGACACCCGTATCTACGATACCGTCACCGACCCGGACGGGAAGGAGCGCCGCGTCCTCAACGCCAGGGAAACCACCCTGGCCGCGCAAAAGCAGCAGCTCATCAAGGACGCTTTCAAGGACTGGATCTGGAAGGACCCGGAACGGCGGACGGCGCTGGTGCGGCAGTACAACGAGGAAATGAACAGCACCCGGCCCCGCGAGTACGACGGCAGCCACATCGTCTTTTCCGGCATGAATCCGGAGATCACCCTGCGGCCCCATCAGCGGGACGCCATCGCCCACGTTATCTATGGCGGGAATACGCTCCTGGCCCACGAGGTAGGCGCGGGCAAGACCTTTGAAATGATCGCCGCCGCCATGGAATCCAAGCGTCTCGGCCTCTGCAGCAAATCCATCTTCGTCGTACCCAACCACCTGACCGACCAATGGGCGGCGGAGTTCCTGCGGCTCTATCCCTCCGCCAACATCCTTGTCACCGCAAAAAAGGACTTCCAGAAGCATAACCGCAAGAAGTTTTGCGGGAAAATCGCCACCGGAGATTACGATGCGGTCATCATCGGCCACAGCCAGTTTGAGAAGATCCCTATCAGCCCTGAACGGCAGATGCGGCTCATTGAGGAACAGATCGACGAGATCACCAACGGCATTGAGGAGGTCAAGGAAAACAATGGCGAACGCTTCACCATCAAGGAGCTGGAGCGCACGAAAAAGAACCTGGAAGCGCGACTGAAAAAGCTCCAGGACAGCAGTAAAAAGGACGATGTCGTGACCTTTGAACAGTTGGGCGTGGATCGGATGTTCGTGGACGAAAGCGACAACTACAAGAACCTGTTTCTCTATACGAAGATGCGGAATGTGGCAGGCCTGTCCACCTCGGACGCGCAGAAATCCTCAGATATGTTCGCCAAGTGCCGGTATATGGACGAGCTGACCGGCGGGCGCGGCGTGGTATTCGCCACCGGCACCCCGGTCAGCAATTCCATGACGGAGCTTTACACCATCCAGCGTTATTTACAGTATGACCGACTGCAGGAGATGGGCATGGGCCACTTTGATTGCTGGGCCTCCCGCTTCGGGGAGACCACCACGGCCCTGGAGCTTGCCCCGGAGGGCACCGGCTACCGGGCAAGGACACGCTTCGCCAAGTTCTTCAACCTGCCGGAGCTGATGACCATGTTCAAGGAAGTTGCGGACATAAAAACGGCGGATCAGCTCCATCTTCCTACCCCGGAGGTGGAGTTCCATAATTTCGTGTCCAAGCCCACGGAGATGCAGAAGGAGATGGTCAAGGCCCTGTCGGAACGGGCCAGCCGGGTACACAGCGGCTCCGTGGACGCCCATGAGGACAATATGCTGAAGATCACCTCGGACGGGCGGAAGCTGGGCCTGGACCAGCGGATCATCAATCCCATGCTCCCCGACGAGGAGTGCACCAAGGTCAATCAGTGCGTGGGGAACATCCTGCAGTTCTGGCGGGAGGGCGAGGATAAGAAACTGACCCAGCTGGTTTTCTGCGACATTTCTACCCCCAAGGGAAGGACAACCGCAGAGCCCATGGCGGCAAAGTTGGAGGGCAGCAAGCTGGATAACCCGGAGATCCATGCGCTGGAATCGCTTATCCCTCTGGAAGAAACGAAGGAACGCTCCTTTACCATCTACGAGGACATCCGCCAGAAGCTCATCGCGGGTGGGATGCGCCTGGAACAGATCGCCTTTATCCACGACGCAGATTCAGAAGCCAGAAAGCGGGAACTGTTTGCCAAAGTCCGCTCTGGCCAGGTCCGTGTCCTGATCGGGAGCACACAGAAGATGGGAGCCGGGACCAACGTACAGGACCGGCTTATCGCCCTCCACGATTTGGATTGTCCCTGGCGGCCCCGCGATCTCACCCAGAGGAAAGGCCGCATCGAGCGGCAGGGAAACCGGAATCCCCTTGTCCACGTCTGCCGCTACGTCACAGAGGGCACCTTCGACGCCTACCTCTGGCAGACGGTGGAAAACAAGCAGAAGTTTATCAGCCAAATCATGACCAGCAAATCCCCGGTCCGCTCCTGCGAGGACATCGACGAAACCGCCCTCTCCTTTGCGGAGATCAAGGCCCTGTGCGCCGGGGACCCCCGTATCAAAGAACGCATGGACTTGGACGTGGAGGTGTCCAAGCTCAAGATCATGAAGGCGGACCATCAAAGCAAGCAGTACCGTTTGGAGGACCAGCTCCTCAAATACTTCCCGGAGCAGATCGAGCAGAACAAGGGATATATCCGGGGCTTTGAGGCGGATATGAAAACGCTGGAGGCCCACCCACTGCCCCAGGAGGGCTTCATCGGGATGCAGATCCGGGGAGACGCTCTGACCGACAAAGAAAACGCCGGTGCCGCCCTGATTGACGCCGCCAAGGAAGTACAGGTCGGTCAGTCGGCGGAGATCGGCAGCTACCGGGGCTTTACCATGTCCGTGGAGTTCAGCGGCTTCATTACGGGATATGTTCTGACCCTCAAAGGAGAAATGTCCCATCGGGTGGAGCTGGGCGAGGACCCCAGGGGCAACCTGACCCGCATAGACAACGCCCTGGCAAAGATGCCGGACCGTCTGAAGGCGGTGCAGAATCAGCTGGACAATCTGTATAAGCAGCAGGAGGCGGCCAAGGCCGAAGTGGGCAAGCCCTTCCCCTATGAAGCGGAGCTGACCGTAAAGACGGCGCGGCTGGTGGAGCTGGACCTGCAGCTCAATCTCAACGGCGGCCGCCCCCAGCCGGAGCAGGCGGTGGAAAAACGGGAACGCCCCTCGATCCTGGAGCGGCTGAAACAGCCCCTGCCGCAGAGAACGGCGGGCAAAACGAAAACTCATTCTTTGGAGGAGAGCTTATGACGAGC
>JAFZVM010000080.1 GCA_017617795.1 Oscillospiraceae bacterium | reverse complement strand
CGTTCAGCGTAACCTCGGTATCCTGACGCCGATGGAGAAGCACGAGCTTGGTCTGGCAGCATAAAAGCGGCTGGCAGCCAAAGCCACCAGCCGAGAAATATTTTTTATTTTTCATTGTCTACTTGACGGGGAGCGGTTCAGAGTTTTATCACGGCGGGGTCTTTTTCTCATTGCAGAAACGGAATAACTGTAGTATACTAAATTAACTATATATGCCCTGCCGGAAAGGCGGGGAGTCACGGAGGTCCACGTCCAATGGAAGAAAAGGTTCTGACCGGCAAGCTGTACGATCTGCAAGGCTATTCCGTACATGACGGACCCGGCATCCGCAATACGGTATTTCTCAAGGGCTGTCCCCTGCGCTGCCCCTGGTGCCACAGCCCGGAGAGCCAGGAATTTCCCACGGAGCTGAACTGGATGGAGATCCGCTGCGTAGGCGTGGAGGAATGCGGCAAATGCATTCAGGCCTGCACCCGGGGCGCCATAACCAAGGGCGACGAAAAAGTCAGCCTGAAGGACGACCATGTATATACCGTGGTGAAGGTGGAACGGCTGAAGTGCGACGAATGCTTCGCCTGCACCGAGGTCTGCCCTCATACGGCCCTGTATAAATGCGGCACGGATTATACGGTGGAGAAGGTCATGGATCGTCTTCGCCGGGATAAGCCCTTCTATAAGCGCAGCGGCGGCGGCGTGACCATCTCCGGCGGCGAATGCCTGTGCCAGCCGGAATTCACCCTGGCGCTGCTGAAGGCCTGCAAGGCAGAGGATATCCATACCGCAGTGGATACCACCGGTTTTGTCCGCTGGGAGATCATAGAGCAGGTCCTTCCTTATACGGATCTGTTCCTGTACGATCTGAAGCAGATGGACAGCGATCTTCACCGCCGGGTCATCGGTGTCCCCAACGAGCTGATCCTGGAGAATGCGAAGAAGATCGCAGCCGCCGGCGGCAAGCTCCAGATCCGCATCCCCACCATCCCCATGTTTAACGACAACGACAAATCCTACCGCGCCTTCGGCGAATTCATCCTGGAATTGGGGGACGCGGTGACCCAGGTACAGCTTCTTCCCTACCACAACCTCGGCGTGGTAAAGTGGGAACGGCTGGGACGGTCCGGTCCCGCCCTGGAGGCTACCCCGCCCACGGAGGAGTTCATGCAGACCCGGAAAAAGCTGCTGGAGGACATGGGCGTAAAGAACGTCGTCATCCATTAAACAAGCGCAACAGCCGCAAGAGGAAACCATAGATCTATCAACACTTTATGGAGGTGCCGCAATGACCAAAAAAGAACAATTCTTTTCCGTAATGCGTGGCGAGAATCCCCCCAAGTGGATGGGCTACGGCTTCAATGCCTGGCCCGCCTGCATGTTCCACTGCATCATCGACCCCATCACCGTCTGGGATATCCTCTTCATCGAAGGGAACAACGTCCTGGATCACTGGGGCGTCAACCACCGCTTCCTCCCCGGCGACCCGGGCATCATCCCCATGGTGAACGAGGAAAACCAGGTCATCAAGGACATTACCCATTGGCGGGACTATGTCCACTTCCCCGAGATCCCCACGGATCTGGACTGGAGCGGGACCAAGGAGCAGATCGCCCAGGTGGATCGGGACAACGAATTCGTTATGATCCCCACCTTCCGCGGTCTCTTCGAGCGGGCCCACTGCCTCATGACCTTTGAGGATACCCTGGTGAACATGTACGAGGAGCCCGAAGCCATGAATGAGCTTTTCGGCGCCTACACCGACTGGAAGCTCAAGGTGGCCGAGATGCTCTGCGACGAGCTGGACTTCGACGTGATCCACAGCCACGACGACTGGGGCAGCAAGACCGCCATGTTCTTCTCCGTCGACAAGTTCCGGGAGCTGCTGAAGCCCCATTACAAGCGGCTTTACGATTACTACCACAAGCGGGGCAAGATCGTGCAGCACCACTGCGACTGCTACGCAGCGGAGATCGCGCCCGAGCTGGTGGATCTGGGCGTGGAGATGTGGCAGGGCGTTCTCCCCTCCAACGATATCAAGGCCATCCAGAAGGCCACCCAGGGCAAGCTGCTCCTCATGGGCGGCCTGGACCAGGGTCTCATCGACCAGGCGGACGTCACCGAAGAGGCGGTCCGCGCGGAGGTGCGCCGGGCCATCGACGAATACTGCCCCGGCGGTTCCTTCCTCCCCTGCATCGGCTCTTTGGAATGTCTGAACGCCTGGGTCACCCCCATCGTCATCGACGAGTGCAACAAGTACGGCGCCGAATGGCTGGCAAAGCAGAAGAAATAATCCAGAATTCTATAGAGTACGGCGGCTGTCCGATGGGCAGCCGCCGTATTTTTCCGTCCTTCAATAACTGTTGATCTCCAGGCTCTCGTCGTCCTCCCCGGGGGTGATGCTCCTCAGGACCACATGGTAGCTGTAATCCGCGTTCACCTGCACCAGCACACGGTCCCCGGTCTTCTTCCCCAGCACGGCTTTCCCCAGAGGGGACTCCTTGCTGATGAGCCATTTTGAGGGATCCTGGCGGAGGGTGGTCACCAGGCGGATCCGCTGGAGCTCTTCATCCTCCTCGAACCAGAGCTCCACCCAGTCGAACAGGCCGGCGGCGTCTCCGCCGTCCTCCGGCGCGTCGATCACCACAGCGGTGGCGATCATCCGTTCCAGGTAGCGCACCCGGCTGTCGTTCCGGTTCTTCTCCTGCTTTGCCGCTTTGTATTCGAAATTCTCGCTGAGATCTCCGAAAGCCCGGGCGGTCTGCACATC
Source organism: Oscillospiraceae bacterium (assembly GCA_017617795.1). Classification (GTDB taxonomy): domain Bacteria; phylum Bacillota; class Clostridia; order Oscillospirales; family Oscillospiraceae; genus UBA1774. The sequence continues at coordinate 8,579 of JAFZVM010000080.1, read as the reverse complement.
CTCAATGAGCTTGGGACGCAGGACCTTTGTCCGGTATTCGATCTCCTCCCGCATTTTTTGGATATCCACTTTGGTCAGTTCGTCATGCATGCTGATTCCTCCCGAGGTCGAAGTATACCACGCATTTCCCTCACGGGCAAGCGAAAGCGCATTGACTTAGCGCCGCGGGCGTGCTATCTTTTATGCAGCGAATGAAAGTATTTTACAATATACAGGAGGAATCAACATGGGCGATTATCTGAAGGGCAAAGTAGCCATCGTGACCGGCTCCGGCATGGGCATCGGCCGGGCCGTTGCCAAGGCCCTTGCTGCGGAAGGCTGCAAGGTCGTCACCAACAACCGGGCCCCCTGGAACGGGGTCATCCCCGTGGATCATGAAAAGTTCGACCGTCTCTCCAAGGAGATGCAGGACTGGGCCATGACCGAGTACGCCAAGTACTACGGAGACGCCGAGCGCACCGCCAAGGAGATCCGGGACGCCGGGGGCGAGGCCGTGGCCTGCTTCGCGGACATCTCCGATTATGACCAGGCGGGCAAGCTCACCGAGTGCGCCCTCAAGAATTACGGCAAGATCGATATCGTGGTGAACATCGCCTCCGCCTTCGGCTTCAGCCCCGTGCAGGATATGCCCAAGGAGCTGTGGGACAAGGTGAACAAGGCAAAGCCCACCGGCCATTTCTATGTCATCCGCCATGCGGTGCAGCACATGATCGACCAGGGCTGGGGCCGCATCGTCAACTGCGCCTCCCCCGCCTGGGCGGGCGGCAATCTGCGGCAGTGCGAATACTGCGCCGCCAACGCCGGCGTCGTGGGCATGACCTATGGTCTGGCTGCCGAGCTGAAGGAATTCGGCATCACTGCCAACACCTTCGCCCCCGCCGCCAAGACCCGGGCCAGCGTGGACATGGAGATCCATAACGTGCTGGAAGGCGAACACAGCGTGATCTCCGGCAACCCCATCAGCTATGACGGCACCGCCGCCCCCGAGACCTTTGCGAACTTCATCGTGTGGCTCTGCGGCGAGGACGCCAAGGACGTCACCGGCCAGGTCTTCATGACCATGGGCAAGTTCATCGGGCGCTACGCCATCCCCACCGTGGAAGGCGCCATGATGGCCGCCGGAGACGGCTGGAGCCTGGACGAGGTAAAGGAGAAGAACAAGGCTCTCTTTGAAAAGCGTCCTCCCATGCCGCCCAGAGGACCCGCTCCTGCCAAGGAGTAAGATCCATTCAGAGAACAGCATACCGGTCTGCCCTCGGGCAGGCCGGTTTTTTGGAAGGAGTGCAGCCATATGGATGGATTCCGTGTGCTGGACCCATCGTTTTTCGTCCCGGAACGGGATACGCGGGAAATCGCCCGGGCTCTGCTGGGTCAGATCCTGGTCCACGGGGAGACCGCCGGCCGCATCGTGGAGACGGAAGCCTATCTGGGCGTTTCCGACAGGGCCTGCCACGCCTGGGGCGGGAAGCGTTCTCCCAGGCTGGAGCCTCTGTACGGTCCCCCGGGCCACGCCTACATTTATCTCATTTACGGGATGTATCACTGCCTGAACGTAGTGACAAAGCCGGCGGGGCAGCCGGAATGTGTGCTGATCCGGGCGCTGGAACCCCTCACCGGGCTGGAAATCATGGCTGCCCGCAGCGGACGGACAAAAGCAGCCCAATTCTGCTCCGGACCCGGCAGGCTTTGCCGCGCGTTGGGGCTGGACCGGAGCCTCAGCGGCTCCAGCATGCTTACCGGAGATTTCTTTCTGGCAGAAGGGAACGGTGTACCGGAGGACCTCATCGGATCCTCTCCCCGGATCGGCGTGGATTACGCGGGCGAAGACAAGGACCGCCCCTGGCGCTACTGCGTCAAGGGCAGTCCATTCGTGAGCAGGGTCCCGGGGAGCAAGGTCAAATCAGCCGATTCGTAAGGCTGCCGATCCCCTCGATCTCCACCCGGACCACGTCCCCGGGCTTCAGCCAGACCCGGGTGCCTTTGGGCCTGCCCAGGATGACCCCGGCCGGAGTGCCGGTGAAGATCAGATCGTCCGGCTCCAGGCGGAAAAAGGAGGAGCAGTATTTCACGATCTCCGCGCAGGAGAAGAGCATATTGGTCACGTCGTCATCCTGCCGTACCTCTCCGTTCACCAGGCAGCGGATCCGATGAGGCTTTTCCGGATCGAACTCCGCCGCGGGCACGATCCGGGGCCCGATGGGGGCGAAGCCCGGCATGGATTTCCCCGTGAGCCACTGGGCGGAGCGGAACTGACAGTCCCGCGCGCTGAGGTCGTTCCCGCAGGTATAGCCCCGGATCGCGGCCCTCGCCTCCTCCAGGGTGCCGTTCCACAGGGTCTTCCCGATCACCGCCACCAACTCCGCCTCGTAATCATAACAGCGGTGCCAGGGCGGCAGAGTGACCTCCTCTCCGTCCCAGGTGATGCTGTCCCCGAATTTGGAGAAGAGCACCGGTTCGGAAGGGGCCTCTCCCCCCGTTTCTTCCGCATGGCTTTTATAGTTGAGTCCCACGCAGATGATCTTTCCCGGCTTCAGTTCCTTCATTTTCCGATCACTCCCATATACCAGATGCACAGCGCCGCCTGGATCAGGGCAAGCAGCGGAAACCCCACCCGGAAGGCGATGTGCTTTGTCTTATGCCGAAACAGAAACATTCCGATCGTGCCGCCCAGGGCTCCGCCCAGCAGAGCCGCCAGGAACAGCGAAGCCTCCGGGATCCGCCGCTCTCTCCGCTTCGCCCGCCGCTTGTCGGACAGCATGAGAAGCAAGGCCAGAACGTCGGCAACGATCAGATAGATCAAAAGGGGTGTATTCATTTTTCACATGCACTCCTTTTTATTCTTGCGCAAGTCTAATCCCCGCGGTATAATGGGATGCAGGAAGGAGGTTCAGGTCAAATGGATGACAAGCTGAACTGCATTACCCGTCTCCGCATACGCCGGGGAGAGGAGGATACAAAAACCGCCTTCGGCCACGGTACCGCCCAGCTCCTTCAGGGCATCCGGGAGCTCAATTCCCTGAACCGGGCGGCCAAACGCATGGGCATGGCTTACAGCAAAGCATGGAAGAGTATCCGTTCCACGGAAGACCACCTGGGCTTCCAGCTCATCGAACGGAAAGCCCAGCACGGGAGCGAGCTCACCGAGCAGGGCGAACGCTTTCTGGACTTTTTCCTCAGGGCGGAAGCCGCGGCGGAACAGGCCGCCTCCAAGGTGTTTGAGGACTGGTAAGTTCTCCTCCGCCTCAGAGGATCCTGCGGTAATAGGGCCCGTTGGTCCGGTTCCCAGGCCAGGTTTCCTTTTTTAAGCACCGCTTCCAGATCTCCCGGCATTCTTCCCGTTCCTCTGTGCTGAACCAGACTACGCCGAAATCCAATCCCCGGAGATCCTTGTCCCCCACGTACAGAGGCACAGAATTCAAGAGAGTCGAATACTGTTTCCGGTGACACAGCACCGGGAACCCGGTCCCCTGCCGGTCTCTCAGGCTCCTGCGGCCGTCGCAGCTGCCGCAGCCCTCCTTCCCCTGCATGGGACAGCAGCGGAAGAGCATCAGGGGCATATGCCCGTACAGGAGGATCCCTCTGGGGATCTGTCCCCCCAGGCGCCGGACATCCGCCATGGGGATCTCCATTGACAGCAGCGTTTCCCGGACCCCAAGGGTTTCATAGACCCGGAGGGCCCGGGAATTTTCTATATTCAGGTCAAAGCCGCCGGAAATGCGGAAGCCCAGACGGGATGCAAGGCGCAGACTGCCCAGGTTCCCGGCGCACACAGTCTCCATCCCGGCTGCCTTCAGCGCGGTCAGTTTCTGCTCCAGTCCTTCCTCCCGGCCGGGCCAGATGAGCCGGGGAAGCTCCCCAATGAGCTTTTTTCCCAGTCTGCGCACCAGTTCCGCATCCAGTTCCTCTACGGGAAGATAGATCGCCTCCGCCTCCGGCGCGTCGAAGATCTGACTTCGACTGGCAAAACGCAGACGCAGTACCGGCTCCGCCTGCCGCTTCTCTCCGGCTTCCGGCACGAACGTCCCTGCAATGGGGATCGGATCCGTCCGTTCCCGTTCCTCCAGGAGCTGATCCAGAGCCTTCCGCCGAAGGGCGGAAAGGCCGGGGATCATCCACCCAGGTCCCACCTCGCTGCGAATCCCGGCGCACAGGAAGGGGGTGCCCCCCGTCTTTCCCAGTATGCCCGCCGTGTCCTGAGCTGCGGTACGCACCGGTTCGGCCTTTTCTCCGGCGACAGCGATGGTATGTATCCCGTCGCTCACCCGGAGTTCCGTCTGCTCTTCCCCGCCGCCGCGAAGAGAAAAGGTCACCGGGACCCGGCTGAGTTCCCGGCGGTACAGGCCCGCGAGTTCGCCCAGCACGGCGGCGCTGGCCGCCTTATCCTCCTCCGTCCGGCTGCCGAACATATTCAGATCCCGCCGCCCCGTCAGGTAGCCGTCCGTCAGCCCGCTGCGGGAAAAGGCCCGCTCCAGCAGACGCAGGTCCGGCTGCTCCCCTCTCAAGGCGCGGACGCAGGCGTCCACAGCCGCCGCCACATATTCCGGCCGCCGCAGACGGCCTTCGATCTTAAGCGAACCGACGCCCGCCGCCTCCATCTCACGGAGATGGGGGATCAGACAGGCATCCTTCAGGGAAAGGGCATAGGGCCTGTCCCCCGCGTGAAAATCCAGACGGCAGGGCTGGGCGCACAGCCCCCGGTTCCCGCTCCGCTCACCCAGTGCGGCGGAAAGCAGGCATTGACCGGATACGCTCATGCAAAGGGCGCCGTGGACGAAACACTCCAGCTCGATATCCGTGGCTTCTCTGATCCGCCGGATCTCCTCCAAAGTCAGTTCCCGGGCAAGGATCACCCGGGAAAAGCCCAGCTCCTCCGCCGCCTTTGCCCCGTCTGCGTTGTGGATCGTCATCTGGGTGGAGGCGTGGAGAGCGATCCCGGGGAGATGGGTGCGGAAAAGGTCGGCGGCTGCCAGGTCCTGCAGGATCACTGCGTCGGCCCCGCTCTCCCCGATCTCCTCCAGCACGGCGTACACGTCCCCCAGCTCACCGTCCCGCACCAGGGTGTTGACGGTGACGAAGACGCGCACGTCCCGGCCGTGACAATAGGCCACGGCCTCTTTCAGGCTCTCTCCGCCGAAGTTCTCCGCCCGGCGCCGGGCATTGAAGTTCCCTGTGCCAAGGTATACTGCATCCGCTCCGCAGCGGACGGCAGCCCGCAGCTGTTCCGGGCCGCCTGCGGGAGCCAGGACCTCCATGCTCAATCGATCACCCGGATGGTTTCGATCACCGGCCGGTCTTTCAGGGCGACGGAACCGTTGCCGTCCTGAACCGGGGTGTTTTCGCAGATCTTGTCCACAATGTCCATCCCGTCCGTCACATGGCCGAAGGCTGCATACTGCCCGTCCAGATGGGTAGCTTTCTGATGCATGATGAAAAATTGTGCGCTGCCGCTGTTGAAATCATTGGCCCGGGCCATGGAAATCACGCCCCGGTCATGGTCGATGTTGTTCGTGACCCCGTTTTTGGCAAATTCACCCTTGATCGGACTGGCCTCCTTTGGGTTGCCTTGTTCATCAAAACCGCCGCCCTGCATCATGAAGCCTTCGATGATGCGGTGAAAGGTAAGCCCGTCATAAAAGCCGGAGTTGGCCAGATTGATGAAATTGGTCACGCTGATAGGCGCGGTATCCGCATCCAGCTCCAGGCTGATGGTGCCGTAATCACGGATGACCAGTTCCACATGATGCAGCCCGGAAAGATAGGGGGAATCCTCCTGTTTCTCCTTTTTTCCGCAGGAAATCATCAAGACCAGGCAGAGAACGCAGAGGGCAGTGATGAGCAGTGCTTTTTTCATATTGCAGACCTCCTTTTCCCCGCCGCTGAATCGGCGGGACACGCTGATTTTAGCATAGACCGGTCTGCTTTTCCATACCCTTTTTCCTGAGCGCCGCTCTCCGGTCCTGTCGAAAAAAAGCAAAAATCCTGTTGCGAGATGGTACCGGTTTTGATATGATAAGCAGAGTATTTCGCAGGAGGCAAATTGGCGTGGCTGGATCCTCTCATCAGAAAAAAGCGAATAAGCGTACCCGGCGCATGCTGCTTGCCGCACTGTTCTGGCTGGTGCCTGCGGCTGCCTTTGTCCTGCTGGCCCACTTTGCGTTTTTCCAAAGCCCCAGTACGGCGTCCGCCGCCGAGATCACCCAGGAGCCTTCGCCAAAGCTGGAGGTCACTCCCGAACCTACGCCGGAACCCACTCCCGAACCTACGCCGGAACCCACTCCCGAGCCCATTACCATCTGGAACCAGGAGCAGAAAGTACTGCCCGTGGATCAGGCTCCCGGGGAAGAGATCCCGGACTGCATTTTTGTTGATCCCAGCGGCAACCGCTTGACGGACTATACCTGGGGAGACATCGTTCCGGAATGCGAGCCTGTGGAGGACGATTTCTTCTCCGACACCGCTTTTATCGGCAATTCCCTGGCCCAGGGCTTCATGCTGTACAGCGGCATGAAAACGCCGGATTACTATGCCACTCAGTCCATCACCGTTTCCAACATCTTCTATGAAAAGGCCATCAATGCAGGAGGCGGCAAATATATCACGATCCTGGACGCCATGGCGAAAAAGGACCACGGCAAGATCTATATCATGCTGGGTCTGAACGAGATCAACTGGACCGAGGAGAAATTCATTTCAAAATACAGCATTCTCATCGACCGGATCCGGGAGATCCAGCCGGGTGCCGTCATCTATCTCCAGAGCATGACCCCCGTCACCAAAGACCAGAGCGACAGCGGTTCCGTATTCAACAACAAACGCATCCGGCGGTATAATGAGCTGATCCAGGCCCTCGCCGCAGAAAAGAAGGCCCATTATCTGGACGTGTACTCCTCCATCGCGAACGAGGATGGAGATCTGCCCGCAGGGGGATCCTTCGACGGGATCCACCCCTACACCAAATACTACAAAGCATGGCGGGATTATCTGAAATGCCACGTCGTGCTGGAGGAAAAGATATGAAGCGCATCCTGTCGGTCCTTGTTCTCCCGCTTCTGGTCGGTCTGCTTCTGACCGCCTGCGCCGGCAGCGCCGAAAAGAAGCCGCTGCCTGCCGCCGAAGACCTGGCCAAAACCATGCTGGAATCCAGCGTTTTTGACGATGAACTGGAGGCTGCGGACGCGGATATCGCCGCATACCTTTACGGCCTGACAGAAACAGACGGCGTAGAGATGCTCAGCTGGCTTTCCACCGGAGCCACGGCGGAGGAGTTCTCCCTGTTTGTCTGCGCGGACGACGCCGTGCTGAAGACGGTGCGGGAATCCGTCGACGCCCGTCTGGACTTTCAGAAGCGGACCTTTGCGGATTACGCTCCCGACGAGGTACCGAAGCTGGAAGGCGCAGTGGTCCGGGTGCGGGACAAAGTCCTGGTCGTCTGCGTGGCCGCCGATCCGGAAAAGGCAGCCAAGCTGCTGGATCCCTATTTCCCGGCATGACGCTGCGGTTCAGGGTCACCGCTGAAACAGCGGGACGGCAGCTGCAGAGCGTCTGCCGCAGGGAACTGCATCTTTCCGCCGCCCAACTGCGAAAATTGAAAGCCGAGCAGGGACTGCTGGTGAACGGCAGCCCTGCTTTTGCATCTTCTATCCTGGCTCCCGGGGATGAGATCATCGCCCTGCTGCGGGAGGATCTGCCCGACTATCCGCCGGAACCGGGAGAACTGCATATCCTGTACGAGGACGCCCTCATGCTGGCGCTGGACAAGCCCCAGGGGATCATCGTCCATCCCACCCACAGCCGCAATACCGGCACCCTGGCCAATGCGGTTTGGTCTTATCTTCTCTCAGAGGGGGAGGAAGGCTGCCACGCGGTGAATCGCCTGGACCGGGATACGGGGGGCGTCATCCTCTTCGCCAAAAACGCCTGGGCATGCCGTCTGCTGGGAGACGCTCTGGCCGCGCCGGAGACGGAAAAGACCTATCTTGCTGCGGTGTGCGGCGTCCCCGATCCCCCAAGCGGCCGCATAGAGCTTCCCATCCGGCGTCCTGATCCCCGGGATCTTCGGCGGGAGGCGGGCGAACCGGGCGAAACCGCCGTCACGGAGTATTCCCTTCTGGAAACAGCACAGGGCTGCAGCCTGGTCAGGCTTCGTCTGCTCACCGGGCGCACCCACCAGATCCGGGTCCACATGAGCGCCACGGGCTGGCCGGTGCTGGGAGACCGGCTCTATGCCTCCCCGGAATCCGCAGCCCGCTCTGCGGAGCTGGGGCAGACGATCCAGGCCCTGCACTGCACAGAGCTTTCCTTCTCTCATCCGCTCAGCGGGATGCCGCTGCGTTTCCACAGCAGGCCGGAATGGTCAAAGCTTAAGTTTTTTTCTTTTTTGTCTTGACATTTCTCAGGACGGATGCTATGATGTACAAGCTTTTGGCCCGGTAGTTCAGTCGGTTTAGAACGCCAGCCTGTCACGCTGGAGGTCGACGGTTCGAGCCCGTTCCGGGTCGCCATGCTGCTGTAGCTCAGTCGGTAGAGCGCATCCTTGGTAAGGATGAGGTCACCAGTTCGAATCTGGTCAGCAGCTCCAT
>JAFZVM010000079.1 GCA_017617795.1 Oscillospiraceae bacterium | reverse complement strand
GGCGGCGCCGGGGGCCTTGGGCGCGGGCTCGGCCGGGACCGCCTTCTCCGGCACGGCTGCCGGAACAGGGGCGGAAGCGGCAGCCTTTTCCCGGTGCATGATCTTCCCGACGATCAGCAGCACGGCCATCAGCATCACCAGGCCCAGGAACACCACCGCGTAACCCAGGATCGCCGTGCCCAGGGCTTGGGGAATGGAAATGCTGGCGGAACCTGTCATCTTCAACCCTCCTTGACCGGGGTGACGCTGTAGCGCACCACCTTCTCCTCCCGGGCTTTCCGTCGGCGAAGAACTTCTCCGCCACCTCGGGGAAGGAGATATAGCTGAGCACGTCCTCCTCGCAGCGGGCGGTGTCCCCCAGCTTGGCGGCGGCTTTTTCGTAAACGTCCGTGGGCAGGCTGTCGGCGTAGCGGCCCTGGATAGGCTGTTCCCCGGCCAGGATCTTCTCCCGCACCTGAGGATCGATGGGGGCGGGGGTACGCCCGTATTCGCCCCGGCAGTATGCCTTCATCTCGGCGCCCACGTTCTTGTAGCGCTCCCCGGCCAGAACGTTCTGCACCGCCTGGGTGCCTACCAGCTGGCTGGTGGGGGTCACCAGGGGAGGATAGCCCATGTCCGCCCGGACCTTGGGCGTCTCCACCAGGACCTCGTCGTACCGGTCCAGGGCGTTCAGGCTCTTCATCTGGCTCAGGAGGTTGGAGAGCATGCCTCCGGGGATCTGGTAGGTCAGGCACTGGGTATCCGTGGCCATGGAGATGGGATTCAGAGTGCCCTTGGCCAGGAAATCTGCCCGGATGGGCTTGAAGAACGCAGCCATCTTCAGCAGGGCGTCGTTGTTGAGGCCGGTCTCATAGCCCAGCTCCCGCAGAGCGAAGTCCAGCGTCTCCGTGGCGGGCTGGCTGGTGCCGCCCGAGAAGGGGGAGATGGCGGTATCGATCACGTCGGCCCCGGCTTCCACGGCCTTCAGATAGGTCATGAACGCCAGGCCGGTGGTGCAGTGGGTATGGACCACCACGGGCAGATCCACCGCGTCCTTGATGGCGGAGACCAGATCATAGGCGTTTTTGGGAGACAGGATGCCGGCCATATCCTTGATGCAGATGGAGCCGACGCCCATGGTCTTCAGCTCCTTGACCATCTCCACGTACTTATCCAGGGTGTGGACGGGGGAGGTGGTGTAGGAAATGGTGCCGGAGGCCATGGCCCCGGATTTCACGGTCTCCTCTATGGCGACCTTCAGGTTTTCCACGTCGTTGAGGGCGTCAAAGATCCGGATGATATCGATGCCGTTTCGGACGCTGGCGCGGACGAAGCGCCGGACGATATCGTCGCTGTAATGCTTGTAGCCCAGGATATTCTGCCCGCGGAGAAGCATCTGCAGCTTGGTGTCGGGCATGGCAGCCCGGATCTTCCGCAGGCGCTCCCAGGGATCCTCCCCCAGGAACCGGAGGCATACGTCAAAAGTCGCTCCGCCCCAGACCTCCGCAGAGTAGAAACCCGCCTGATTGATCGTCTCCAGAATGGGCTGGAACTGGTCAAAAGCCAGGCGTGTGGCTACCAGGGACTGGCTGGCGTCCCGGAGCGCTGTTTCGGTAAACTGTACCTTCTTCATAGGCCCTCCTTAATATATGCTGATGTGCCGATATACCGAAATGATGTGTACGAATAATAATACAAAATCCCTGTATCGATTGCAAGAGTCAAAATCGTTCGAACCGCAAAAAACTCCGAACACAAATCAGCGCCCCGGATGAACCGGGGCGCCGGATTGCCGCTCAACTCGGTATGGTTCAGATCGTTCCGTTCCGGACCTTGGCCTTGAACTGGGCCAGGTCCTTTTCAAACAGCTTCTGCTTGTCCTTGTCGAAGCCCATGGCCAGGGGATAGCCCTTGTCCCGGATCGCCTCCATGGCCCGCTGCACGGTGCCCAGCTCTCCCTGGCGCACGCTCCACTGCTGGGTCTCGGAGCGGAGGCCCAGAGACCAGTCCTTTTTGCCTCCCTCCAGTCTGCGGCTCCGGGGGTAGACCCAGAGCACGTCCTCCACGGGCATGACCCGGGAGGAGAAAGTGCGCAGCCACCAGATGTACTTGTCTCCCAGCACAAGGTTTTTCTTCCTGCCGAAGCGCACGCTCCTGGCAAAGTCCTGCCCCATGGACTTCCGGCCCCATTTCTGCAGGGCGCGCCGGTAGGGCTTTTCCCAGGTCCCCAGGAAAATGGAGATCAGGATCAGCAGGGCCAGGACCACGCACAGGATGGCCAGGATCGCCAGGATCTCCGCTCCCGCCCGGGTACGGTCCCCCCAGTAGCCCATGGTCATGTGATAGGGAAGGATCACATCGTTCAGGTAGGCGCTGTAGTCCCCGGTCTCCGCATACCGGCTCACATCGGCGCCGGTGGCCTTGTCCGTGGTGACGCCCTCCCGGTCGGTGGAGATGTTCTGTTCGGTGATCCATTTGATGAGTATATCCCGGGTCTCCTTGAACTCCCCGGGCTCCACGGTGCCCTCCAGCTTCCCGAACTTCAGCTCCAGCATGCTGCCGATGGTACCGTCCGCCACCATCTGCTCCCCGTCGTCATACTTCTGCAGCTCCGCCACGTCCGCCTTGGTGACCCGGGCGGTAAGGTATTTCCCGTCTACGATCAGGTAGCAGTAGCGTTCCTCGATAATGGTCTCTTCATCTTCGGTCGTATACCCCATGAAGGCGTAGGTCTGGGCGCCCAGGGTCTCCGCCGAAACGGTGACATAGCTCCCTTCCAGATCCGCCAGATGCAGGGTATCCGCCTCCTGGGGCTGACGGAAGCGGTAGACGCAGCCGGACCCGCCCAGGACCCAGAACAGGGCGGCCAGGACCAGCAGCACCAGCATGGCGGGGATCAGCAGCCGGAGGTATCGGCTTCTTACGGCAAGGTTCATGGTCTTTTACAGGTCCGCGAAGTCGTTCTGCTCTTCCCGGAAGGCGCAGAGCTTCGTCTTCATGGCCAGACACTTGTCCTTCGCCTGCAGAGCCAGATTGGTGATCTCCTGCCGGTAATGGTATACCACGTACGCCAAAGCGGCGAGGACCATCACCGCCGCAAGATATTTCAGAAAGCGTTTCATGTTTTCGTGCCTCCCGTCTGTGTTCCCCGGGACGGCGCCGCCGTCCCGGTATGACCGATCTGTCTTTTTTATTTTATCCAATCTCTCGGGAAAACGCAAGATAAATGTCCGGGAACCGCTCCCTCCCGTTTCCAGTTTGACCGACCGCTCCCGGGGCATCCTAAATGCGGAAAAGGAGGGATCTGCGTATGGGTTCCGGATTCTGGAAAGGAATGGGTGCAGGCCTGGCGGTGGGCCTGGGCATGGGCATGCTCATGAAGCCCAGGAAAAAGAGTCACGCCGCCGCGAAGCTCATCCGCACCGCGGGAGACGTGGTGGACCGGGTCGGCGCCTTCCTCGGCGTATAGGCGTATGACCGATGGGGATGCTGCGTTTTGAACAGCATCCCCAATGAAATGCCCTGCGGGTCAATCTCTCCCCGCCGCCCGGCTGAACCGGTCCAGCACCCGGAGCATATCCTCCGGCAGCCGCTTCCGGCATTCCGCCTTCAGCTCCTCCGGTACCCCCCAGAAGGCCTCCCCGATGGCTGCGGAGATACAGGTGAGGGTATCGCAGTCTCCCCCCAGGGATACGGCGGTGCGGAGATTGTCCTCGAAGCTCTCCGCTTCCAGGAAGGCGATGACGGCCTGGGGCACCGTGCCCTGGCAGCTTACATCAAATTTATACCCCGGGCGGATCTCGTCGCAGGTACGGCTGAGGTCATAGCCGAACTGCCGGGCGACGTAGTCCCGGATCTCCCCCTTCCCCGCGCCGGTGCGGGCCAGGAACACGGCCGAAGCCGCTGCCTCCGCCCCCTTGATCCCCTCCGGGTGATCGTGGGTGACCATGGCGGTGCGGACGGCGGCCCGCCGGGTCTCCTCCAGGGTGTCGAACAGCCAGCCCGCGGCAGAGACGCGCATGGCGGAGCCGTTGCCCCAGCTGCGGTAGGGCTTCGGGTCCGGGGAGGCGAGCCATTGGATGAACCGCCCTCCATAGCCCGCGTCGGGGTATCGCCTCCCCCAGCGCCGCATACTCTCCGTCAGCGCCCGGAGGATCTCCTCCTCCCCCTTTCCCTGGGTATCCATCAGGGCCTCCGCCACGGCCACGGTCATCACCGTATCGTCCGTGAACCGGGAGCCGGGGATGAATAGGGGAAAATCCTTTGTCTTTCCGCTCATATCAAATTCGTAAGGGGATCCGATCATGTCCCCCAGGATCGCTCCGTACATCTTATATATCCTCCTTTACGGCCGTTTTCGTCCTATCCTATCCCAGCAGGGCCTCCACCGCAACCCCCAGGGCCCGCGCCAGGGGGAGGAGCTCATCCGCGTACAGAGGCCGCCGCTCCTCCAGCGCCCTGCTCAGGCAGACGTATGGTACGCCGCTGCGGGCTGCCAGTTCCTCTGCCGTGATCCCCCGCTCTCCCAAGAGCCTCTTCAGCTCCCGGTTCGCTCCGTAATCCCGCTTCATTCCATCCTCCAGGTGTTCAATTCCGTTGAACCATCCACACTATACCCGGTTTTTATCCCAATGTCAAGCCATGTAGTTCAAAATTTTTGAATTTTCCCCTTGCCCCGAAGAAAATGCCGTGGTATGCTGTTGCCAGAAGGATAAAGGAGGGGCGGCAATGGCAACAACGGCGGAGCGGCTGCGGACGCTGATGGCGGAGCGAGGCCTGAAGCAGGCGGACATCCTGCGCCTGGCGGAGGAGATCTCCGGCCCGGAACGGCTGACGAAAACGGATCTGAGTCAGTACGTTTCCGGCAAGGTGCGCCCCGGCCCGGGAAAGCTCCGGCTCCTGGCGAAGGCCCTGGGGGTAGGGGAAGCCTGGCTCCTGGGTTATGAGGAATCCCCGGAGGAAGCGGGTATGGACGGGGACGTCCGCCAGTATCTGCAGTTCGTCCGGGATAATCCGGAGTACCGCATGATGTTCGACCTCTGCGGCTCCGCCACCCTGGAGGAGATCAAGGCCACCGTGGCCTTCCTGAAAGCCCTGCGGGAGCAGAAGCGGGATGAGGGATGATCTCTGCGTCCGCTTCCTTCCCTTCCCCAACCGGGCGGCGCGGGCGGCGGTGATGCCCAACGATGAGGGCAGCTACGATATCCTGGTGAACACCCTGTATCCGGAGGAGACCCAGCGGAAAGCTCTGGAGCATGAGCTGGAGCATCTGCGTCTGGAGCATCTCCACCGGGGGGAGAGCGTTTTTCTCCAGGAGGCGGAGGCCCGGGGAGAGGATACGGACTGGCGGAGCATCTGCTGCTACACCTCCGCCGGGATCCTGGAGGAATTCATCCCCTCCTCCTCCCGGGCGGATTTTGCCCTGGTGGTCCCCGGCCAGGGGATGAAGCCCCATTACCGACAGGGTCAGCTTCTGTTCTGCCGGGACCGGCAGCCCCGATGGAACGGGGATGCGGCGGTCTTTCTCATCGGCGGCCGGGCGGAGCTGCGACAGGTTTATCTGGATGCCTTCGGCTGCCGCTATCTGCTGAACCCCAACCGGGCCTGCGCCGGGGAGGACCTGGTGGTCCCCGTCGGAGAGGAGGCCCCGCTTCTGCTTGGCACCCCGCTGAAACGGCGGCGGCTGCCCCCGGTAAGAATATAAATCCAAACGGAGGTATAGAAAATGGCCGTATTCAACTGCAGCTATTATTCCCAGGCTCATCTGGGACAGCGGAACTTCACCGCCATCGTCCCGGTGGAGAAGATGCCCGAATTCTGGGGCAAAGTGGGGTATCAGGCAGGTCCCTTCCCCACCATCTACCTGCTCCACGGCTTTTCCGGCAACCAGAACGACTGGTTGCTGAACAGCCGCATCAACGAGTGGGCCACCGCCCGGAACCTGGCGGTGATCATGCCGGACGGGGCCAACGATTTCTATGTGGACCGGCCGGAGAACGGAGAATTTCCAGGAGTCCAGGTGGGCGAGGAGCTGGTGGAGGTCACCCGGAAGCTCTTTCCCCTGTCCACCCGGAGGGAGGACACCGCCGTGGGCGGCCTGAGCATGGGGGGCTACGGCGCCCTGCGCCTGGGTCTGCGCTATCCCGATACCTTCGGCTGGATCTGCGCCATGTCCTCCGCCCTCATCATGGATGAAGTCTCGAAGATGACCCCCGGCCACGGGAACGCGGTGGCCCCCTACGGCTTCTACCGCACGGTGTTCGGGGAGCCCTCCGCCCTGATGGGCAGCGACAAGGATCCCAAAGCCCTGGCGGCAGCCGCCGTGAAGCTGGCGGAGAAGCCGAAGCTCTTCCTGGCCATCGGCACGGAGGATCCCCTGTACCAGTTCAATCTTTCCATGCACGACTACCTCAACGAGATCGGCTACGACCATGTCTGGTACACCCATGAGGGTCAGCACAACTTTGATTTCTGGAACGACGCCCTCCAGGCCTTTCTTAAAACCTTCAAATCGAATCCTTAATCGGATTCGATTTGAGAAAGCTTACGCTTCGCTCCCCGCACTGCGTCAGAGGAAAAATCGCTCTGTTCCGTTTCCCCCTTGCGGGGAAAACTCCACCCGCTCATTTCCTTCTTCCTTTTCCAAACGGAAGCCTTGCTTCCGTTTGGAGCGGAGGAGCAGGCGAATATCGGAGCTTTGCCCCTTGGGGTAAAGCGGAGCAATGAGCCTCGCGACGACGAAGTCCGCTGCGCGAGATGTATTTTTGGCAGAAATGAATTCCGCCGAAAATGATCCCACTCTATTCGCACCTGCGGGCGCGAACTATGCCGAGGGCTTTTCCGTAAGTTCTGTTTTGGAGATGTTTACATGCAAAAAACAGGGAAAAGAACAAACATAGACAAAACCACCCTGTTCCGGGACACCCCCGTCCCCAGGGCCCTGCGGGTCATGGCGGTGCCCACCATCATCAGCCAGCTGGTGAATCTGATCCACAACATGGTGGACGCTTTCTTCATCGGCCGGACGGGCAACGCCTACATGATGGCCGCCACCAGCATCACCCTGACCCTGGTGCTGATGAACGTGGCTCTGGCCAACCTCTTCGGCACCGGCGGCGGCAGTCTGATGGCCCGCCTCATGGGGGCCGGCAAGCCGGACCGGGCAAAGAAGGTCAGCGCCTATTCCGTATACGGCGCGATCCTGGCGGCGCTGGTGTATTCCGCCCTGGTGGGGATCTTCAACCGTCCCCTGCTGCGCTTCCTGGGCGCGTCCGACGCCACCTTCGACTATGCCCGTTCCTACGCCATGGTGGTCATCGTCATGGGCAGCCTCCCCGCGATCCTCTCCATGGCCCTGGGCCACCTGCTGCGGAACGCAGGGCACTCCGGCAAGGCCAGCTTCGGCCTCAGCGGCGGAGGCGTGCTGAACATGCTCCTGGACCCCCTGTTCATGTTCGTCCTCCTGCCTCCCGGAAACGAGGTCCTGGGCGCCGCCATTGCCACCGCCCTGTCCAACGCCGCCGCCTGCGTCTATCTGCTCATCGCCTGCCGCAGGGTGGGGAAGGAATCCTCCCCTCTGAGTCTGAGCGTCCGGGATGCGGCGTCCATCGAAAAGGAGGACCGGAGAGGGATCTTCGCCGTGGGCATCCCCTCGGCGGTGCTCCTGGCCCTCTTCGACCTGGCCAACGTCTGCGTGAACATCCTGGCTTCCGGCCATGACGACCTGGTGCTGGCGGGCATGGGCATCGTTATGAAGGTGGAGCGCATCCCCAACGCCGTGAACGTGGGGCTCTGCATGGGTATGCTCCCCATCGTGGCCTACAACTACTCCTCAGGCAACCGGGCCAGGATGGAGGAGACCATCCGCACCGCCCGGAAGGCGGGCCTGCTCATCTGTCTCGCCAGCATGATCTTTTTTGAGATCGTGGCCCGACCCGCGGTGGGGATCTTTCTGCGCACGGGCGGCGAGAACAATGCCGACGCCCTGCGCACCGTGGCCTATGCCGCTCTTTTCCTGCGCATCCGCTGTCTGGCTTCCCCCTTCCAGTTTCTGAATTACCACACTTCCTACGGCCTCCAGGCCATGGGGAAGGGACGGGCCACCCTGCTCCACGCCTTCGTGCGGGAGATCGTCTTTTATATCCCCTGCATGTTCCTGCTGGACCGTCTTTTCGGGGAGACCGGTCTGGCCGCCGCTCTCCCGGTGGGGGAAGCCCTGGGGGCGGTCTTTGCCCTCTGGCTCATGGCCCGCACCCTGCGAAAGCTGCGGGAGGCGCAGAAAACAGCATAAATGCTTCGAATCGGACCCGCTTCGCTACCCGCACTTCGTTGAAGCTCGCTGCGCTCATTTACTCCTTCCTTTTCCAACCGGAAGCATTGCTTCCGGTTGGAGAGGCGGAGCAGGCGAATATCGGAGCTTTGCCCCTTTGGGGCGAAGCGGAGCAATGAGCCTCGTGACGACGAGTGAGCCGCGAACTCTGCGAGGCTTTCGGTTCTTTGTCTATAGTTTGAGTCCGCCGGTCCTTTCGGACCGGCGACTTTTTTTGTTGACCGATTTGTTTTTCCGAATAACCTGCAGGTTTTCGCCCTTTCCTTTTCCGCGTATTCTGATATAATAGGGAAAAAGACGAATATTTACCGGAAACAGGAGGGGTTTTTTATGAAAATCGCAGTCATCGGCGCCGCCGGGAAGGCGGGAAAGCTCATCGCCGGCGAAGCCCTGAGCCGGGGACATGAGGTCACGGCCATCGTGAAGCCCGGGAGCGAGGATCGGGTCCCGGCGGGGTGCGCCATCCTGGCAAAAAGCCTGTTCGACCTGACGGCGGCGGATCTGAAGGACTTCAGCGCCGTGGTAAACGCCTTCGGCACCCCCTACGACGTGCCGGGCAAGGAGCAGGAACACATCGACGCCGCAAAACTCCTGATCGCCATTGGGAAGGAGCTGCCGGAGGTGCGCTTCCTCACCATCGGCGGCTACGGCAGCCTGTACACGGATGAGACCATGACGAAGCAGGTGGTGGACGGCATCCCGAAGACGATCGGCGCGGTTCCCTGGGCCGCCAAGGAGGCCTTGGACCTGTTCAAAGCCGCCGATATGAACTGGACCTTCTTCAGTCCCGCCGGCTTCTTCGATCCCAAAGGCACCCGGAGCGGCAGCTATACCCTGGGCGGAGACGTGGTGATCCTGAACCGGATGGGCCAGAGTTACATCTCCTACGCGGATTTCGCAATCGCCATGGTGGACGAGATCGAGCAGGGAAAGCATATCCGGGAGCGGGTGACCGCCGTTTCCTGCGACCCCTATTTCCGGAACGCCCCCCAGTTTTTCCCCGTGGATCGGTACATGTTCTCCCGGGCCGGGTCCTGGCTGGCCCTGAGCATCGACAACGCCAAGTACGGCAAGGGTGCGCTGAACCTCACCACCAACCGGGGCATGCACACCCACGGCCGCAGCGCCGACGGCACCAAGGTCTACCGCATCTATCCCACCTTTGAGGGCAAGCGGGTGTCCTTCTCCACCCAGCTCATCGGCCCCGCGGAGCTGGTGCTCCACACCCGCCACGGGGACGTCCGCTTCACCTGGGCCACCTATACCCGCCTCATGGCGGAGGGGGATCCCGGCATGGGGCTGGAGTGGACCCGCACCGCCGCGCCCTATGAGATCGTCAAGCCCAGGAAGGACGGCTCCTGGGAATCCGTTCCCCGTCTGGGCACGCCCCTGTGCTTCAAGGGGCTGGAGGGCTCCGGCTTCGCCTTCCAGGACTCCTGGAACTGGTACAGTCTGAATTCCACGGTGATCGACGGCTTCACCTCCCCGGGGCCGGACGGCACCTTTACCCTTTCGGTGGAGGAATTCCCCTACATGGTGAAGGTCAAGGACGACTACGGCACCTATGCCCAGGGCAAAGCGGATATGCAGAAGGCCTGGGAGGATTTCCTGGCGAAGTACCCGAAGCTCATCGCCCCCTACGACAAGAAGCGGGTGGAGACGGCCTACACCCTCTGGACCCACCTGGTGGCGCCCACCCAGCTCACCCCCTACTGGATGATGCTCATGTTCCCCGGGGAGATGGATTCCCAGTGGCAGCTGGTGCAGAACGGCGTGGCCCTGCAGGACGATCCGGAGCTCTCCCGGAACCTGCTTCTGGCCCCCCTGGAGCGCCAGAGCGAGACCGGCCAGCTCTCCGACGGCTACGACGAGGCCTTCCTGGCCACCGGCAGCATCAAGCCCCCCATCTACGGCTGGGCCCTGAAGAACATCATGGCCCGCCACGATCTGCTGAAGGAGTGGCCCCGGGAGGACCTGGAGAAGCTGTACGTGGGCGCAGGCAAGTGGGCCGACTGGTTCATGGACTGCCGGGATGACGACGGGGACGGCCTCCCCGGCTTCGAGGGCGGCAACGAGAACGGCTTCGACGAGGTCACCGCCTTCATGGACGGCATCAGCATGGCCACCCCGGACCTGTGCGCCCAGGAGGTGCTGAACTTTGAGGCCCAGGGGGACCTGGCGAAGCTCCTGGGGAAGCCCCGGGAGGAGATCGACGGCTGGTACCGGAAGAGCCGGGAACTCCTGGACAGGATGCTGGAAAAGATGTGGGACGGGGAGCACTTCGTCTGTCTGAAGCAGTACACCCATGAGCCCATCTTCTCCGGCTCAAACATGCACTATATTCCCCTGGTGCTGGGGAAGCGCCTGCCCCGGGCGGTGATCGACAAGATGTGCTCCGACCTGCTGGTGGAGGGCAAGCTTCTGAGCCCCTACGGCCTGGCCAGCGAGAATCTGGATTCCGACGTGTACGAATTCACCGGGGTAAAGATGGGCTGCGGCCCCATCAGCCCTCCGGGCCAGCTCTTCATCCTCACCGGCCTCTGGGAGGCGGGGAAGAAGGCGGAGGCAAAAATGATCATCGACCGGTATCTCTGCCGGCTCATGGACGGCGGCTTCAGCCATTTCATCGACCCCATCCACGGGGAGGGCTCCCCCTTCTGCGGCACCTGGAACCGCGCCGTGTTCACCGTGCTGGCCCGAATGGTCAGCGAAGGCTGACGCATATCACCCCTTTCTTTTGCCCGTACTCCGGTGTATAATACTCAACAGAGATGAATCTATTACATATGGATAAAAGGAGGTTTTCCCTATGCCCAGCGCAGTCATGCCCAAACCCACGGATCCCTTCTTCCGGGACGCCAAGCAGTACTTCCCCGTAAACCTGTACAAGTTCTCCCGGGCAGGCGCCTTCATGGCCCTGACCATCGACAACGTGAAGTACGGCCGGGGCACCCTGACCCTAACCACCTGCCGGGGCAACCGCACCCACGGCCAGACCAACGAAGGTGCACGTCTGTACCGCATCTTCGCCACCTACGAGGGCAAGCGCGTGCCCTTCGCCACCCAGCAGACCGGCCCCGCGGAGCTGGTGCTCCACACCCGCCACGGGGATATCCGCTTCACTTGGGCCAGCTACACCCGCCTCATGGCGGAGGGCGACCCCGGCATGGGTCTGGAATGGACCCGCAACGCCGCCATGTACGAATCCATCCGCCCCCGGAAGGACGGCGCCTGGGAGAATGTTCCCCGTTCGGCGAACCCCATGTGCTTCAAGGGACTGGAGGGCTCCGGCTTTACCTTCAAGAACACCTGGGACTGGTACACCTTCAGCGCCACCAGCATCGACGGCTTCACCACCCCCGCCCCGGACGGCACCTTCACCCTGGCGGTGGAGGAGTTCCCCTACATGGTCAAGGTCCCGGATGACTACTGCACCTTCGCCGAGGCCCAGGCAGACATGCTGGCCAGCTGGGAGCGGTTCTGGGCCGCGTACCCCAAGCTGGCGGAACCCTACGCCCAGAAGGCGGAGGAGACCGCCTATGACCTGTGGACCATGCTGGTAGGCCCCTCGGCCCTCACTCCCCGTTGGATGATGCAGATGTTCCCCGGCGTCATGGTCTCCCAGTGGCAGCTGGTGCAGAACGGCGTGGCCCTGCAGGATATCCCGGACCTGTCCCGGAGCCTGCTCATGGCCCCCCTGGAGCGCCAGGGCGAGACCGGCCAGCTGGCGGACGGCTACGATGAGGCGCAGTTGGCCACCGGCGGCATCAAGCCTCCCATCTACGGCTGGGCCCTGAAGAACGTCATGGCCCACCACGATCTGGCCAAGGAATGGCCCCGGGAGGACCTGGAGAAGCTGTACGTAGGCGCCGGAAAGTGGGCCGACTGGTTCATGGAGTGCAGGGATGACGACGGGGACGGCCTCCCCGGCTTCGACAACGGCGCGGGCACCGGTTTTGACGAGATCACCCCCTACTTCGACGGCGATCCCATGGCCACCCCCGACCTGTGCGCCTACGAGGTGCTGAACTTTGAGGCCCAGGGCGACCTGGCGAAGCTCCTGGGCAAGCCCCAGGCGGAGATCGACGCCTGGTACAAGAAGTCCAAGGACCTGCTGGCCCGGATGCTGGATAAGATGTGGACCGGGGAGCATTTCGTCTGCCTGAAGCAGTACACCCATGAGCCCGTCTTCACCGGCTCCAGCCTCTTCTACATCCCCCTGATCCTGGGCTCCCGCCTGCCCCAGGACGTGCTGGACAAGCTCACCGCGGACCTGATGCGGGAGGACCACCTGCTGACCCCCTACGGCATCGCCAGCGAGGACATCCAGACCGATTACTTCGAGATGATCGGTACCCGCATGGGCAGCGGGGCCATCAGCCCTCCGGGTGAGATCTTCATCCTCACCGGCATGTGGGAAGGCGGCAAGAAAAAGGAAGCCAAGCTCATCATCGACCGCTATCTGGGCGCGCTGATGCAGAAGGGCTTCCCCCACTACCTGGATCCCATCTCCGGGGACGGCAGCTTCCCCGGCGGCACCTGGTGCCGCAACTGCTTCACCATCCTGGCCCGGATGGTCAGCGAAGGCTGAAAACCATTCGACCGGGACCCGCTTCGCCGGGTGCCCGGTCGATAAACGGCAAGACACACAAAAAAGCCGGGTGCGCAAATGCGCACTCGGCAGCTTTTCTCCCGAAAAAACTCAGGCGAGGATGTTCAGCAGGAGGGTCAGCACCACGAAGGCGATGGCGATCCACTTGGTCATCCGGGCCAGCTTGGCATCCACGTCCTTGGCCTTGTTCTTGGCCAGGAAGGTATCGGCAACGCCGCCGATGGCCCCGGAGAGGCCTGCGCTCTTGCCGGACTGAAACAGCACCACGGCCACGACGGCCAGGGCGGAGAGAAGCTGTATAATGGTGAGAATGATCATCCAGGCAGACATGGGAAACAACACCCTTTCCGTAATATGCAGGACCGCCCGAAAGCGGCGATAGTTATATTACCATGCTTTTCCCCCTAATGCAAGCATTATTTTGCAAGATTCCGGGCTTTTCAGAACGCCTCAAGGTATTGTATACTGGAGGAAGAAAAAGTACGAGATGGAGGTATCTGCCATGATCTATCATGTTTCCGCCTCCGCCGCCCCGGGGGGCGACGGGAGCGAAGGCCGCCCCTTTTCCGCCATTCAGCAGGCGGCGGACCGGGCCCTGCCCGGGGATACGGTCCTGGTGCAGCCCGGGATCTACCGGGAATGGGTGGACCCGAAGAACGGCGGCACTCCCGGCGCCCGGATCGTCTACCGCAGCGCCGTCCCCCTGGGGGCGGTGATCACCGGAGCGGAGCCCGTCCGGGGCTGGAAGGAGGAGGGGGACGGCGTGTGGTCCGTGAGCATCCCCAATTCCTTTTTCTCCGACCGGCATCCCTTTACCACCCTGGTGCAGGGGGACTGGTTCATGGCCTCCCACGTTGCCCATCTGGGGGACGTGTTCCTGGACGGAAAGTCCATGTATGAGGTCCTGAGCCGGGAGGCTGTAAAGGACCCTGTCCCCTCCCGGGCCTCCTGGGACCCGGAATTCTCCCGGTACGTCTGGTATACGGAGCAGGACCCGGCGGCGGACGCCACTCTTATTTGGGCCAATTTCCGGGGGCTGGATCCAAGCCGGGAAAACGTGGAGATCACCGTGCGGAAGCACGGCTTCTATCCCTCCCGCACCGGGGTGGGGTACGTCACCCTCTCCGGCTTCAAGGTCTGTCAGGCCGCCACCCAGTGGGCGCCGCCCACGGCCTATCAGGAGGGGATGGTGGGTCCCCACTGGTCCAGGGGCTGGATCATTGAGGACTGCGAGATCGCAGAGTCCAAATGCAGCGGCATCTCCCTGGGAAAATACCGCCAGCCGGAGAACGACAACAAATGGCTTCTGCGGAAGCTGAAGGACGGCACCCAGACGGAGCGGGACTGCATCATGCAGGCCTGGCGGGAGGGCTGGCGGAAGGAGAACGTGGGCTCCCACGTCGTCCGCCGGTGCAATATCCATGACTGCGGGCAGACCGGCATCGTGGGCCACCTGGGGGGCGTGTTCTCAGTGATCGAGGACAACCACATCCACCATATCAACAACAAGCAGAACCTGGCGGGGGCGGAGATCGGCGGCATCAAGATGCACGCCGCCATCGACGTGGTCTTCCGCCGGAACCACATCCACCACTGCACCCGGGGCATCTGGCTGGACTGGCAGGCCCAGGGCACCCGGGTCACGGGGAACCTGTTCCACGACAACGCCCTGCCCTTCCCGTTCCTGATGAACGACGAAGCCCTTCAGGGCTACGGGGAGGACCTGTTCATCGAGGTCTCCCACGGTCCCACCCTGGTGGACAACAACCTGATGCTCTCCCTCCGCTCCCTGCGGCTGGCCACCCAGGGCTGCGCATTCGTGCACAACCTCATCGCCGGGTCCATCTCCGCCGTGGGCCGGGGAGTGGACAACGGCTCCCTCACCCGCTCTTCTCCCCGGTATACCCCCTACCACGTGCCCCACAGCACGGACGTGGCGGGTTTCATGACCATCCTCCACGGGGACATGCGCTTCGTGAACAATGTCTTCCTCCAGCAGGAGATCCCCTCCTTCCTGGAGGCGGCCATGGAGAAGCTGAAGGACGACGTCTGGGACGAGGGCAACGTGGTGAACGGCCTCCATGTCTTCGACTTCTGCCCGACGCAGGAGGAATGGCTCCGGGAGTTCGAGGGCTACTGCGGCATGGGTTCTCCCCCGAAGGACCGGTATTATATCCCCCTGCCCGTGTGGACCTCCGGGAACGTATATCTGAATGGGGCCCGGCCCTGGGGGAAGGAGGAAGCTCCCGCTGCGCCGGCGGGGAAGTACGGCTTCCGGCTGTGGGAAAAGGACGGGGCCCTGGTGCTGGAATCCGACCTGGGCGGCGCCCTGGCGGGGATCGCCGGGAAGCCCGCGTGCACCGGATCTCTGGAACCCGCCTTTGAGCCGGAGCAGCCCTTCGAGGCCCCGGACGGCTCCCCCATCGCCTTCGACCAAGATTACCTGGGAAATCCCCGCGGTCCCGCCCCCCTTCCCGGCCCCTTCGCCGCCTGGGAAACCGCGATCACCGTGGGATAAGCGCCTCCGGGAGACTGACGCAGACATAAACCGGCGGAGAGGACAGTTCAAATCCTCTCCGCCGGTCTTTCTTTCATGCTGAACATCCTATGCCCCGCAGGGCAATTCACGCCTCCGGCAATTCATGCGCCGGAGGCGCAATTCGCGGGTCCGGCTCGAAGCGCGTCAGCGCGATTCCATGACGTACAGGTACACCCGGCTCTGGATGGTGTCCGCCACGGCCTGGGCGGTCTTCTGGCCCGCGAAGAAGGCGCCCGCCTCCTCCTGGATGATGGCCATGACCTCCGTCTGCTGACGGTAGACCTGCACCGCGCCCTTTACCACGTCGGTGACCTTGTCCGCCATTTCCTGGGTGATGGGCTTGGACCACCAGTCGTCATACCCCGGATCGGGCTCGGCCGGTTCGAACGGCTCCTCCGTTTCCAGGTCTCCGGGGGAAGCGCTCTCCTCCGGCGTCAGGACGCCGGGAGAGGCTTTGCCGCCCTCGCCGATCTCTCCGGCTTCTTCCGCAGGATCCCGGGTCTCCGTCTCTGCGGTCTCGAACACCGCCATGCCGCCGCCCCGGACGCCGTCATAGATGACGTAGCCGTTGCCCTCTTCCGTCATGGCCTTGGTCTCCAGGGCCTTCAGGGCGTCCAGCCGCACGGGGAAGCACCAGTCCCCCAGATCCGACTGATATTCCTCGCTGAGCAGGTACCGCACGAAGTCCCAGCACTGGTCGTCCAGCTTGGTGCGGCCGGAGATGCCGATCTCCATGTTGGGCTGGATGACGGCTCCGCTGCCCTTGGCGCCGGGGAATCCGACAAAGGTGCAGTCCGAATCGAACTGGTAATACAGATCGCGGATATTCGTGTAGCTGCTGAGGTACATGTTCATCAGCAGGGTGCGGCCCTCCCGGTACTGGCTCTGCTGCTTCTCCCAGTACATGGGATCGTCGTTGTAGAGCTTCTCCCAGTCGATGGTCTCCGGGAAGGTCTTTACCATCTCCAGGAGCTGGATGAACTCGGGGCTGTTGAAGGTGCAGGCGCCGGTCTCCGGGTCGATGAAGGCGTCCATGTTCTCCTCCAGCAGGATCCGCAGGGCCGCCTCCCGGGTGGTCTCGGAGAAGACCGCCGCCTGGGGATTGGCTTGGATGAGCTTCTGCAGATCCGCCATGGTCCAGCCGGAGGCTTTGCCCACGAAGCTCTCCTTGGCCACCAGGGTCTGGATGGTGAAGGCGGGGATGAGGCTGTAGATCTTCCCGTCCCGCTCAACGGCCTTGAACACGTTCTCCAGGTAATCCTCCATGCGGATATCCGGATCCTTTTCCAGCCGGGGTTTCAGATCCAGCAGCAGGCCCTTGCTGGCGTACACGTCGTAGGGGAGCCCGTCCATGGAGAAGATATCCGGGATCTTGCCGGAGATGATGTCCTGGTTCAGCTGCTTGAGTCCCGCCTGGTAATCCTCCTCCGTGCTGTACACGGAATAGTCGTCGAAGACGATGCGGAACAGGTCGTTCTGCTTGTTGTAGCTGATGATGGAGTTGGTCAGGTTTTCGTCCAGATACAGGGCGGCGAAGTGGATGAGGTACTTCTCCACGCTCTCCCCCACAGGGTTCATGTACGCCAGCTTCATGCTGCTGTCACTCCGCCAGTTCCGCTCGGAGATGAGGAAGCGGCCGTCGGAAAGGGGCACAACGGTCTGCACGTAGTTGGCGTTCACGTCGCTGTTCAGCCAGTTCAGGAGCTCGGAGCGGGTATTGGTGGCGAGGTCGTAGCTGTCGATCCCCGTGGTCTTGCCGATGATCAGGGTGTCTCCCGGACCGCCGTACAGATTGCCCATGCTGTACATTTCCGCTCCCAGATCCGCCAGATCCGTCAGCTTTCCGGTATTGGGATCCAGCTCCATGAGATAGACCTTTCCGGTATAGTCGTTGGGGTTATATTTATAGACGTTGGAGATGATCCGTCCGCTGCCGGTGACGCAGATGCTCTGTATGTAGGCGTTCTGCAGGTCTGCGCCGCTGCGGAAAAGGACCTTCCCGTTGTTGTCCAGGCCGATGAAGCCGTCCCCGGTCTCTGCCAGAATATTGCCGTTTCCGGCAAAGACCAGCCGGGAGATATAGAGATAGTCGTCCTGGCTGGCGGGATCCTTCAGGTCGTCCATGGGGATGCTGAGGAGTTCCTTCCCCTCCATGTCCGCGTGGATCAGGCTGCTGTTCTGCTCCCAGACGTAGTTCTCCGGATCGGACCAGTCGTTCAGATACTGCTCCTTCATGTACCAGATGGTCCCGTCCGGCGCGATGCTGATGCTGTTCACGTAGCTTTCCACGCTGCGGCTGTTCTCTTCGTCGTATTCGGATTCATTGGTGAAGGTGAGGAGCTTCGTCAGTGCGCCGTCCGCCGCCATGCGGTACAGCTCCGTGCCCCAGACGTACTCCGTCTCCCCGGGATACTGCTGGGAGGGGATCTGCCGGCTGAAGCTGGCGGTGAGGTAGATCGCCCCGTTTGCTTCCTTCAGGTCCTCGATATAGGTATCCCCCTCGATGGAGGTCTTCAGATACTCCACGCTGTAAACGTGGTCCAGCTTGACCTTCTCCAGGCCCTTGAGCTTCTTTTCCAGTTCCTTCTGCGGGTCTTCCGGCTCCGCGGTCTGACTGCCGGGGGCAGGGGTCTCGCCGGGTTCCTTTTTACTGCAGCCCGAAACAAGGCTCAGGGTCAGGACCAGAGCCAGAAGCAGGGCCAGGGAGCGCTTCAGATGTTTCATATTTATCCTCCTTTACCGCCGCGGGCGGATAATCGGTACTCTATATCGACGATGGATCCGGGAAATAGTTCCCGCACTTGTGCCATGTCTGTTTTGGGATTATACTGAGACCAGGCTCACCCGTTTCTTCCAGAAGCCGCCGTAGTAGTAGATCACGGACAGGATGGTGTTCACGTAGGCTGCCAGGCCGTACCCCAGGAACCAGCCCATAAGGCCCAGTTTGCACACGTAGGCCAGGAAAAGGCTGATGGCTATGCGGCTCACGAACCCGTCCAGCAGGGCGATGATCATGGTGAGGGCTGCGTTGCCGATGCCCTCGATGAAGGCCTGATAGGGGCACATCATGGTGGTGGCCGGCGTGGACAGAGCCAAAGCCAGCATAAACATGGGGGCCATATCCAGCACGTCCGGATCGGAAGTGAAGAAGGAGTACAGCTCCCGGGGCAGCAGGAGGAAGAGGGCGATGAACGCCACCGCCGTTCCCGCGCAGATGAAGGCTCCGACCCGCACCGTCTGCTTCATCCGGTCCTGTTTCCCCGCGCCCATGTTCTGCCCCACCATGGTGGCGCAGGCCACCATCACCCCGTTCACCACGATCCAGGGAAGCTGCTCGATCTTCGTGCCGGTGCCGAAGGTGGAGGAGGCGGTGAGGCCGTAGGTGTTGATGAAGCGGGTGACAAAGAGCATGGAGATGGAGATGGCCGCGTGCTGCAGGGCGAAGGGGATCCCCAGACGGATCAGCTTCCGCAGGGTCGCCCCGTCCGGCTTCAGGCTGGCAAGCCTGAAATCGAAGCCGATCTCCTCCCGGCGGCCGTAGAGATAGCGCAGGGAGATCACCAGGCTGATGCCCTGGCCCAGGACGGTGGCCAGCGCCGCGCCCGCGGCGCCCCAGTGGAGCAGGGCCACGGCGATGAGGTCCAGGATCAGGTTGGCCCCGGCGGAGATGGCTACGAAGATCAGGGGATGCCGGGAGTCTCCCATGCCCCGGAGCACGGCGGACACCAGGTTGTAGCCGAAGGTGAAAATGGTGCCCAGGAAGGCGATGCGGAGATACCGGGCCGCCTCCCCGAAGGATTCCGCCGGGGTGCTCAGGGCCCGGAGAATGGGCTCCGTGAGGCACAGGCCCAGGATCGTGATGAGGATCGCCGCAACGGCGATGGTGGTGGTGACGGTGCCGATGGTCTTTTTCAGATCCTGCCTCCGTCCCGCGCCGATGATCTGGGAGATGATGATCTGCCCCGCGTTGGTGAAGCCCATGCACAGGGCGGTGGTGAGCCACATGAGCTGGGAGGCGATGCTCACGGCGCTGAGCCCCTTGCTCCCCACGAACTGTCCCACCACCATCATGTCCACCATGCTGTAAGCCGTCTGGAGCAGGGTGGAGAACATGAAGGGCAGGGCGAAGCGGATGAGCTTTTTGGGCACGCTGCCCACGGTGAGGTCCTGAATGATCGTTTTTGCCATAACGCTTTTCTGACTCCGGATTCTATTTCTGGTTTTGCCGCACAGTTTGCATATTATACTACGCCTCGCCGCTCCGCGCAAGGGCGGCGGGGAAATTCCCGAAAGGACGGATACCCATGAACGAAATACCGCTGGAGATCGAACGGAAATATCTGATCCGCATGCCGGACCGGGTCCTGCTGGACCGGCTGGCCGACCGCAGGGACTATATCCGCCAGACCTATCTGCTTCCCGATGAAGTGGGGACGACGGAGCGGGTCCGGCTGCGGGGCTGCGGGGAGGACGCGGAATACACCCATACGGTGAAGCGCCGCATCACGGACCTGACCCGGGAGGAGCGGGAGGAGACCGTTTCGCCCCGGGCGTACCGGACCCTCCTGGATCGGGCGGATCCCGCTCTCCGGGTGATCGAAAAGACCCGCTGGTGCATTCCCTGGAAAGGCCTCACCCTGGAGGTGGACTGCTTCCCCTTCTGGTCGGACCGGGCCTTTCTGGAGATCGAGCTCCCCGGGGCGGAGGCCGCCCCCGGCCTGCCGGACTGGGTGCAGGTCGTGCGGGAAGTGACGGAGGACCCCCGGTATACCAACCGGGCCCTGGCGGAGGAGATCCCCCTGGAGCTCCTGCCGGGGCAGGAAGCCCGGGACCTGGTCTCCGTCGATCCCACCCGCCGCACCTGGGCGGAAATCCGCCTGGACCGGATCGGGCATAATTTCAAGACCATGGAGGCTGTCCTTCCCGCCGGAGCCCGGTGCCTGGGGGTGGTGAAGGCGGATTCCTACGGCCACGGGGACGTGGAGGTGGCCCGGCGGCTGGAGGAGCTGGGCTGCGCCTATATGGCGGTGGCCTGCCTGGACGAGGGAGCCAAGCTCCGGGCGGCGGGGATCACCGCCCCCATCCTGCTCCTGGGCCCCACTCCTGCCCGGTGGAGAGATACCCTGGCCTCTCTGGATCTGACCCAGGCTCTGGGGAGCCTGGAGGAAGCCGAAGCCTATTCCCGGGCCCTGACCCGGCCTCTGAAGGTCCATCTGAAGATCGACACGGGGATGAGCCGCACCGGCTTCCCTTGGTCCCGGCCGGAGGATCTGGCCGCGGCCATGGCCCTGCCCAACCTGGACTGCGAGGGGACCTTCACCCATTTCGCCGTGTCCGACGAGCGGGGAGGAGAGGAATTCACGGAGGAACAGCACCGCCGCTTCACCGGCTGTTATGCTTCTGCGGAGGCGGCGTCCGGCAAGGCCTTCCGCCTGCACCACTGCGTCAATTCCGGGGCGATGCTCACCCGGCGGGACCTGGCACACGAGCTGGTCCGCCCCGGCCTTGCCCTGTACGGCATGTATCCAGGGGAGGATACGGGGGGCATCCCCCTGCTCCCCGCCATGAATCTGAAGACCCGGGTGGCGGCCATCACGGAGCACGCCGCCGGGGACACGGTGGGCTACGGCCGCACCTTCACCCTCTCCCGCCCCACCCGTCTGGCGGTGCTCCCCATCGGCTATGCCGACGGTCTCCACCGGTCTCTTTCCAATAAGCTCCGGGTTTTGATCCGGGGTGGTCTGGCCCCCCAGCTGGGGCGCATCTGCATGGATCTGTGCATGGTGGACGTCACGGACCTGCCGGATGTCCGGGTGGGGGATGAGGTCACCGTTTTCGGGGATGGCCGCCCCATCGAAGAGGCCGCCGCCCTGGCGGGGACCATCACCTATGAGCTGTGCTGCGCCGTCTCCCCCCGGGTCCCCCGGGTATACCTGGGATAAGTGCCGCATAATACACTGCAGAATCGAGGACTTATCATGAAACGAAGGATATTTTTCCTTTTCCTGACCCTGTGCATCGCCGTCACTCTGCTCTCCGCCGCTCTGCCCGTCTCCGCCGCGGTGGCTTATCTTCCCGGCGTGACGGAGGAGATGACGTACCCCGAATTCTGGGCATCCCGGATGGCCGACCCGGATGCGCTCCTCAGCACCCCGGAGGAGATCGCCCGGATCAACGCCGCGGCCCTGACCACCCAGGGGACGAACATGCACGATCTCCTGAGCCTTTCTTCCTCCTTCGACGGCACGGCCTGGTGCGACACGCTGGCGAAGGGCGCCCGGGCGGACGCGGAATACTTTCTCGGCTGGACCTACGACGAGAACGGCAAGCCCTTCACCCAGGAGGCCTTTGACGCGATCATCGCCAACTGCGCCGACCCCAACGCGAGGGAGGATATGCCGGTGCGTCTGGGGGTGGCGGTGAACCGCGCCCTGCTCATGGTCTTCCCTTATGACGGGCAGATCCTGGACGATCCCTCGGACCCGGATTTCGACTATCAGGGCCTGGTGGGCATCCGGGTGAACGAGCCCGTGGCCGCTTTCACCAATTCCGCGGACGGGAAGTACTGTCAGGTGTACACCTCCTGCTGCTCCGGCTGGGTCCGGAAGGAGGACATCGCCTTCTGCTCCAGCCGGGAGGAATGGCTCTCCGCCTGGGATATCCCCGCGGAAAAGCGCCTGGTGTTCTGGGGGGACAAGCTCTATACGGACTATTCCCGGAGCGCCCCGGAGACCGCCGGGAGGCTGATCACCATGGGCACGGTGCTGGAGCGCATGGAGATCGACGACCCGGACGCCCTGGTCATCAACCGCCTCCCCGTACATAATTACGCCGTGTATCTCCCGGTGCGCAACGAGGACGGCAGTTACGGCAAGACCCCCGCACTCCTCAACGCCAGAGAAAAGCTCAGCGAGGATTATCTCCCCCTCACCGGCGAAAACCTGACCCAAGTCGCCCTGGCTTCCCTGGGGGACGCCTACGGCTGGGGAGCCACCCTCAACAACGAGGACTGCACCAGCCTCAACCGGAACATATATGCCTGCTTCGGCCTGGATCTGCCCCGGAACGGCAACTGGCAGTGGCCCCTCTCCATGCCCAAGGCGGACGTGACGGACATGCCCCTGGAGGAAAAGGAAGCCCTGCTGGAGGGGCTGCCCTTCGGTACCCTGCTGGACTTCCCCGGCCACCAGATGATGTACCTGGGCAAGGTGAACGGAAGCTACTTCTGCATGAGCACGGTCAGCAGCATGATGAGCCCCTTTACCGGGGGCCGTCAGCGGTCCCGCACGGTGCAGATCAACGATCTGGATATCAAGCGGGGCAGCGGTCTGACCTGGCTGGAAGCGGTCAACCATATCAGCATCCCCTGGACCTATCTCCCGGAGGGGGAGGAAAGCCCCCTGTTCTCTTCTTTCTCTCCCGCTCCCGCACCTGCGTCCGATCCCGATCCCGCCCCTTCCTCCGCCTGGTACGACGAGGGAGTGGCCTGGTGCCTGGAGAAGGGGCTGATGGATCCCCTGGCGGACGGGGACTTCCGCCCGGAGGAGCCGGCGACCCGGGCCCAGACGGTGGAAGCCCTCTGGCGCTCCGCCGGCAGACCGGGACCCGGAGAGGGGATCCAGGGCTTCATGGACGTACCGCCCGGCGCCTCCTATGAAAAGGCGGTGCTGTGGGCCAGGGAACAGGGAGTCATCCAGGGGAACGGCAACGATGATTTCATCCCGGAGGGGATCCTGACCCGGGAGCAGCTGGCCGTGATGCTCTTCCGCGTTCTGGTGAAGGATGACCAGGGCGGGGCCATGGGCCTGGCCGGCTATGCCGACAGCATGGAGATCTCCTCCTGGGCCTGGGACGCCATGGGCTGGGCCGTGCGTTCCGGCCTGTTCATCGGGACCGACAGCGGCGAGCTGCGCCCGAAGGATCCCCTGACCCGGGGCGCGCTGGCGGTGCTGCTGCAGCGGGCCTCCGGCCTGCCCGGGGCGGAAAACTGACCCGGGCAGACCGCGGATATCCAAATACGGAAACAGGAGAGATAAAAATGATCGAAAACGAAACCATGAAAAGCATCCTGGCCCGGCGGAGCTACAAGCTTTTCGACAGCCGGCCCATCAGCGACGAAGCCCTGGAGACCATCGTCACCGCAGGGCTCTACGCCCCCACGGGGATGAACCGCCAGCCCTGGCATTTCACGGTGATCCGGAGCCGGGAGATGCTGGATAAGCTGGCCGCGGCCCGGAAGGCCATGCCCCTGCCCCCCGGCATTCCCCCCGCCGCCCTGAAGGCCATGGGGGATCCCATGCGCAACGCCCCCGTGATGATCCTGGTCTCCGCCAAGGAGGGCGGCACGGGCTTCCAGGACAGCTGCCTCGCCATGGAGAACATGTTCATTGCCGCCGCTTCCCTGGGGATCATGAGCGGCTGGGACCACGCCACGGTGGTGGACCTGGTGCCGAACAATCCGGAGCTCCGGGCGGAGCTGATCCCCGAGGGGTATATCCTCCATGCCGCCGCCTTCTTCGGCTATCCCGGCCCCGAGGTGAAGGACCGGGGAGAGCGCAAGGGCACCGTCTCCTACGTGTAAGCCCATATCTGCCCATATCTTCATATGCAGCAAAGGACCCGCGGACCGAACGGTCCGCGGGTCCTCTTTCGTTTTGCGTTTCCGGGTCAGGCTAACTCAGACTTTGTGCTCCGCCCGGGAGATGATGTCGTTCTGCATGGCTTCGGTCATGTCCACGAAGTAGGCGGAGAAGCCGGCGATGCGCACCACCAGGTTGTGATAGTTTTCCGGATGGGCCTGTGCCTTCCGCAGGGTCTCCGCGTCCACCACGTTGTACTGGATCTCCATGCCGCCGTTGTTGAAATAGGTCCGGGTCATGTCTTCCAGCTTCGTGATGCCGTCGTCCGCCCGCAGGGAGGTGGGATGGATCTTCAGGTTCAGGGCCATGCCGTCCAGGTAATGGCCGTGCTCGAAGTTCACCGCGGAGTTGAACACGCCGGTGGGACCGCACACGTCTCTGCCCTGGCCGGGGCTGCAGGCGTCGGCGATGGGCTCGCCGGTCTTCCGGCCGTCCGGTGTGGCCCAGGTGATCTCGCCCTGCACCACGTGGTCGGAGGCGCCGAAGGTGCCGCACTTGTAGGTGGTGCACCGGCAGGTGGAGAAGGCGCGGGTGATGTTGTAGTACAGGTCCATCACGTACTTCATCTCCACGTCCGCATAGGGATCGTTGTTGCCGTAGTGGGGGACCTGGTGCAGGACCCGCTGGCGGAGCTCCTCGTGGCCTTCCCAGTTGTCCAGGATCGCCTGGAGGAATTCCTCCCGGGTGGCGATCTTCTTGTCGTAGACGATGTACTTCAGGGCGGTGAGGCTGTCCGCGGTGGTGGCGAGGCCGGTGGCGGTGCCGCCGTAGCTGTTGTACTTCGCGCCGCCCTCGGATACGTCCTTGCCGGACTCCATGCAGCCCTCCGTGGAGATGGAGAGGTTGGGGAAGGGGAACAGCCGGGGATACTCGTGCTCCGTCAGGTTGTTCAGGGTGGCGGACCAGGTGAGCATCCAGGTGCAGATCTTCTCGAAGGCGGCCTTCACGTCGTCCATGGTCTCCATGTCGTACAGGTAGCCGGAACGGACCTTCTCGGGGCACTGGGCACCGTTGATGGGGTTGATGCCGTTGTTGATGGCCATTACCAGGGCGATGGCCCAGAAGATGCCGTTATGGCCCATGGCGGAGCCGTTGGGGGCGGGGTAGTCGTTGCCGAAGCCGGTGATCTCCTGGCAGCCGATGAAGGCGAAGTTCCGGGCGTCCTCCAGGGAGAAGCCCACTTCCTTCATGAGGGCGGGGATGATCACGTCGTCGTTCTGCAGCAGGGGCAGTCCGCCTACGCGGCAGGAGGCCGCCATGGCGCAGTCCCACATCTCCTTGGGGGTGTTCTTGGTGACCCGGAGGGAGATGGTGGGGTCGTGCAGGTCCAGCCGGGCCAGGGTCTCCAGCACCATGTAGGACACCGGGTTCACCGCGTCCTCCCCGGTCTTGGGGTCGGTGCCGCCGATGGTGGTGTGCTGGAAGGAAACGCCGATGCCGGCGGTCTGGGCGGTCTTTCCGAAGCTGCCGCCGTAGAAG
The DNA here is from genome assembly GCA_017617795.1 of Oscillospiraceae bacterium. Classification (GTDB taxonomy): domain Bacteria; phylum Bacillota; class Clostridia; order Oscillospirales; family Oscillospiraceae; genus UBA1774. The sequence continues at coordinate 5,524 of JAFZVM010000079.1, read as the reverse complement.
GTGTTGATCTTCAGGAAGAAGCCGTCCACCAGCTCCTGGGCCTCGTCCAGGGTGATGGTGCCCTCTTCCAGTTCCTTCTTGAGGTAGGGCCAGGTGTACTGGTCGAAGCGGCCCAGGCTGATGACGCCGGGGTCGTTGTCCGACTTCAGGAACACGTCGTACATCAGAGCCATCTGGCAGGCTTCCCAGAAGGTGCGGGGGGTCTCGGTGGCGATCCAGTCCAGGCTCTGGGCCCGGCTCTCGAACTCCGCCTTCTTGGCGGGATCCGTGGCCTCCGCCGCCAGCTGGCGGGAGAGCTCGGCGTACCGGCGGGTGAGGGTGATGGCGCCGTCGCAGGCAACGGTGGCGGCCTTGTAGAACATATACTTGCCGATGTCGTTGCCCATGATGTTGCCTTCGTGCTCATCCAGCCAGTCCTGGGCCTTCTTGCGGATGGCGCCGTAGCCCTGGCGCAGGATGTTCTGGTAGCCGGGGGTCAGATGTCCTGGGGGAAGATAGATGGGCCAGCCGCCGATCTTCCCGGAGGGGTTTGCCTGCAGGACGAAGAGGTCCTGCACCCCGTCGGGCAGCCAGTCTGTTGCGCCGAAGCCGCCCTCCAGCTGCATCCGCTCCTTGGAGATCTCCCGCAGCTTTTTCACGTCCTCCGGGGCGATGGCCAGCCTCTGGTGGGAATAGAGGGGGTCCTCATCCGGGCAGTGGTGCAGGCCGTCCTCTCCGATGGGCCAGGTATTCTCGATGTCCACCATCAGCCATCCGGAGCCGCCGGCGCCGCCCCAGCCCTTGTTCCCCAGGCCGCCGAAGAAGTACTCGTCCTCGTGGAGGTTCAGGGGCATCCGTTCCAGCACGTACAGGGAGATATAGGGCTTCTGCAGCATGGGGGGGTACTTGATGTACTTTTTCTTCGCTTCCAGCTGGATCCGCGCCTTCTCCGCGTCCGATACGATGAGCCGGTCCCGGACCGCGTCCCGCAGCCTTGCCACGCGCTCGGTATAGGGTCTGAACGTATACATAAGCAGCACGCTCCTTTCATGCAAATCTGTCGTGCCATGAATAGCACGGAATCTTGTTTTTCATTATATCGGGTATTTCCCGGGAAGTCAAAGGGGATTTCCGTTTTTCGGCAGCCGAACGGCGTCTACAGGATCTCCTGAGTGTTGTACTTATTGCGCACCCTTTTCCCATCCTGCTGATCAGGCTGTTGTTTGATTATATTCCATGCGGGATTTTGGATTTACACGCATACCCCTTACTGAAAGAGCTTCTCCGTCCGCATTGCAGACTTTGCCGATGAAACGATAGTAGATATCCACCCGCATGATGGTCTCCCCATCGACTACCTCCTTCTCATGCACCACGATCTTATCGACCAGCGTGTGCAGGAGTTCTTCTGTTAAATCGGTAATGTCGGTATAGGATTCTACCAACTGAGCAAATCCCATTGCTTCCCGGCTCTGCTTCGTAAAGCCATCAAGCAAACTCTGAAGCTCATTGTACCTGTCTTTCAGTTTCTTTTCTTCCGCTTCGTAATCGGCAGACAGCATAGCGTAGCGTTCATCGGAGATCGTGCCAAACACCCGGTCCTCATAGAGCTTTTTCAAAATGGCGTCCAATTCAGAAAGGCGGTGCTGGCATTTGTCGGCTTCCCTCTGATAGATTGCCTTTTCTCCGTTCCAATTCTGTTCCGAAAGGGCCATCAGGTGTTCTACATACCGATCCTTATCGGCAGCGGCGAGGCTCGCATGAGTTCGGATATCGCCAATCAGCAGTTCCCTGATCTGCTCCAGCGTGATATAATGGCCTGAACATTCTTTCCCGCCATAGCGCCTATGCTTGGTGCAGCAAAAGTGCCCGACTGAATTCCGCCCTTTCCGGGATGTGAACGCCATCCTCTGGTTACAGTCGCCACAGAACAACAGCCCGCGAAAGACATTATGAGGATTGGTACAATGCCCAGGCTGTTTTACTTCAATCCGCTTCTGCACCGTGTCAAAGGTTTCCTGATCGACAAGCGGCTCATGAGTGCCCTCCACGGTGATCCAGTCCTCCTCCGGTCTCGGCACGATCCGATGGTCCTTAAAGGATTTCGTCGTGTGCCGCTGGCTGACCAGATTCCCAAGATAGATTGGATTGCTCAAAATCTGGTGTACCGTCGTCTTTTGCCAGGCATAAGGATACTTGACCCGATTATCGGTTTTGTACTTCCCATACTCGTCCATCAGATAAGCTCTCGGCGTTGGGATTTGTTCTGCTTCAAGGGCCCTTGCAATGTGAAAGCAGGTCGTACCCTCCAGTGCCATGCGGAACATCCGCTGTACGATGGGAGCGTGCTCATCCGGGATCAGGTGATGTCTGTCGTTTGGGTCCTTGCTGTAGCCGTAAGCAGGGATTCCGCCTGTGTATTCGCCGTTCAGTGCCTTCGTGTGGAAAGCGGAGCGAATCTTCCTGCTGCAATCCTTTGCATACCATTCGTTGATGATGTCCTTGAAGGGGGCAAACTCATTATCGCCGTTGACAGAGTCCACATTGTCGTTGATGGCGATAAAGCGCGTGTCGTGTTCGGGAAAGACCACATCACGGTAATAGCCGGTTTGCAGATAATCACGGCCAAGGCGGGAGAGGTCCTTCACAATGATGATCCCGACTTTTCCGTCCTCCACCAGGGCGAGAAGCCTCTGGAAATCCGGCCTGTTGTAGTTCGTGCCGGAGTAACCGTCATCCACGAAAAACTGGCAGTTCGTGAAGCCCTGCTCCTTGGCGTATCGCTCCAACATGGCTTTTTGCGTCTGGATGCTCACGCTGTCCCCGCTGTATTCATCATCTCTGGAAAGCCTGCAATACAAAGCGGTGATTCTGACCTGTTGTTTTAACTTTCTCATAACCGTCCTTTCCAAACAACAGATTCAGTAGTCGCATGACTATTGTTTACATAACTTTTTCGATTTGTAAAGACCTATCATGCAATTTTGGTGAATCTGCTGTCCTTTATTTGGTACAGGAGCGGTGTTATACTGGAAAAGCAGTCGCACCACTTCCGTTCCCGGCCAGAATACCGGGGAAGGACGGAAAACACATTGAGCCGGAATTGACCGTGAATTGAGCGAAACCTTGAAGGAGCCCTGATGATGGAACGCTGTGATTTTGCTTCGATCACCGCCGCCATACGGAGCGATCTGCTGGACGGCAGCTTCGACAACCAAATGGAGTTTATGGAGGCGTTGTTCTCCGCATATCTGGAGGAAACGGAAACCTATCTGGACATGGGGCTGGTGAGCCGTTGGCTGAACGGGCTTGCCAAGCCCAGCCCTGCCATCAGCAGCTTCTATCAGGATCATCAGCAGCGTGAGGACCTGGCCATTACGGTGGAGGATGCGATCCTGCCTTGCCTCTCCGACAGTGCGATGGTCGTACAGAATATCCATGTTCTTTTGCTCGGTGATACAAGCATCTCGAACAGCAAGAAGGCGGAGTTGAGCCGCCGTTACCCTTGTAAGGGCAAAACGGAGGAAGCAGCATTTCTTACGGATGTTCTGCTGTTCGGCCTCAACCGTCCCTTTATTGCCCGCGACATTCGCAAGCCGAATCTTCTTCCCTCCGGCAGCCTGTCCCCCGTCCTGGCAGATTTCGTGATCGACGGCGGAGTGCCAAAGCCCTGCCGCCATTTCTGCGGGCGAGAGATTGAGCTTACAGCACTCCATGACGCCCTGATACACAACGGGAAAGTGTATCTGCAAGGTATCCCCGGTATCGGGAAAAGCGAGCTGGCAAAGGCATACGCAAAAGAGCATAAGAAGGAGTATACGAACATCCTCTATCTCAGCTATACGGGTGATTTGAAAACGGATATCGCCAGCCTGATTTTTGCGGACGATCTCCCGGAAGACGATTTGGACACCCGTTTCCGTAAACACAACCGTTTCCTGCGGTCGCTCAAGGATGATACCCTGCTGATCGTGGATAACTTCAATACGAACGCCATAAGCGATCCCTTGTTGGATATTGTAATGAAATACCGCTGCCGAGTGTTGTTTACGACCAGAAGCAACCTTCCGGGACCGTGTCGCCTGCCGGTGGAGGAAATCTCGGACAACGCTCTTTTTCAGCTTGTATCCAGATTCTATTCCTCCGCGGAGCAGCGGCGCGAGGTGGTCGGGCAGATCATAGAAACGGTCCACCGTCATACGCTGGCGGTGGAGTTGGCCGCCCGGCTTTTGGAGACTGGCATCCTGGAACCGGAAACGGTCCTGGCAAAGCTGCGGGAGGAACACGCCTCCTTTGACGCCACGGACAAGATCAGTGTTTCCAAGGACGGGAAAAGCACCCGTGCCACCTACTATGACCACATTCATACGCTGTTTGCTCTGTTCCGTCTGGCCGCAGCGCAGCGGGAGATCATGCAGAGCATGACCCTGATTCCGCTGACTGGTGTTTCCGCTCGTCTTTTTGGACGGTGGATGGGTTTCTGTGATTTGAATGACGTGAATGAAATGGCGGAGCTTGGCTTTTTGCAGGTAAAGCCCGGAAACCGCATCGCCCTCCACCCCATGATGCAGGAAGTGGCGGTATCTGAATTGTCTCCGAGCATTACGGGCTGTCATGCGCTGCTGGAAAGCATCCGGGCGACATGCCAGATACACGGAAAAGATGTGCCGTATTATAAATTGATGTTCCAGACGGTGGAGAACGCTATTGACCTTGCTGTTAAGGACGACCCGGATTTCCTTCTTCTGCTGATGGAGGACGTGTTCCAATACGCGGAGAAGTATAATGAGGAAACCGTGATGAAACGGCTGATCAGCGAAATGGAGACCCTCCTGAACGATCCGGCCATGGGCAGCGCAAAGGACAGGGCGATACTGTTGGATTGCCGCGCAGCCTGCGAGAAGAACACTTCCAGGGCCATCAAGCTGATTCAAGAAGCACTGGCTCTGCTGCCGGAGGTCAATTCCTCCAATGCCCTCCTGATTTCCAATCTGAACTGCAATCTCGGGGGCTTGTATCATACGGCAAAGCAGAACGACGCGGCCAGAAAACACATGGAAACTGCGATCTCCATTCTGGAGGAATACCGCCTGGTCGGTGGCCATGACAGTATTACGCAAATTGTGAATTATGCTGTGTTGTTGAACGACCTGGGCGAAGCGGATAGAGGACTCTCCGGCCTCCGAAAGATCGAACATATCATTAGGGAGCAAAACGCCTGTTCCCTCGACCATGCTATTATTCTGGAAACGATGGGCAGATTAAACCTTTCCCTGGGTAATCGTCTCCAGGCTGCGGAGCTGTTCAGAAAGGCGCTAAACATCTATGAAACCGTTTGGTCCAACGAACCGGAACTGGTAACAGCAAAGCGACAAGAGCTTCCATTATAAATGAATACCTTCCACACCGCAGGCGACAGCTAATTTCAAGCTGCCGCCTGTTTTTTTCTCAATTTCCGGTCAAATCCGGCTCAATGTGATTTCCAAGCCCCTCTTTTAGAATGATTTCACCGTTCCGGGCAGTACCGTTTTTCAAAATGCGGTGC
>JAFZVM010000008.1 GCA_017617795.1 Oscillospiraceae bacterium | reverse complement strand
TCCCACACCGCTCAGAGCGTCCTGTCGGACGCTTAGGTTGTTATACCCTTTTTCCTTCACTCACCAATTCACTGCTTTTCTGTTTTCGGGGCTTGACTTTTAATAGTTAGTCTTTCACACTTTCTTCCTTTCCGGTATCGTGCCGTTTACAGGTTTGTCTACAGTCTGAGCGCTTGATTGATTCAAGCGCTCTGATATTGCTTCGGTTTCCCTTAACCGAAAGGAGATCCGGATACAGAAAGATGAGGAATACACGATGGAATACAGAAAGACGGTCACGCTGAAGAACGGCGGGACCTGCGTGATCCGGAACGGCGCCGAGCAGGACGCCCGGGCCGTGCGGGATAACTTTATCCTGACCCATGGGCAGACGGATTTCCTGACGACCTATCCGGAAGAGACGTCCTTCACCGTTGAGCAGGAGAAAGAATACCTGAAGAAGAAACGGGAAAGCGGCCGGGAGATCGAGCTGGTGGCCGAGGTGGACGGCGTGATCACCGGAACGGCCGGGGTAGACGCCCTTGGGTCGGCCGAAAAGACCCGACATCGGGCCTCCTTCGGCATCAGTATCGATCAGGCCTGGTGGGGCCTGGGCATCGGCCGGGCGCTGACGGAAGCCTGCATCGAATGCGCCGGGGCAGCGGGATACAGCCAGCTGGAGCTGGAGGTCGTCGCTGCGAACGATAAGGCCGTCCGGCTGTATCGGAGCGTGGGTTTTGCGGAATACGGCCGGAACCCCCGGGGATTCCGTTCCCGGCAGAGCGGCTGGCAGGAAATCGTGCTCATGCGGCTGGAGCTGGACTGAAAAAGAAAAACCCGATGGAAACATCGGGTTCAAACACGGCCGATTGGGAGACAGAGAAGGGGAGAGAGATGGAACAAAGAAAACCACGGTATGATACCGCCCGGAAATGGCTCATTTTCTGGACACTTTTCATCGGGATCGGCGCCGTGGCAGGCGGCCTGAGCATGATCATCGATCCCAGCGGGAAGACCCTGCATATGGACGGCATGCTGCCCTATTTCCGGGTCCTGCCCTTAGCGGACGTCCTGTTTCGGGATTTCCTGTTCTCAGGCTTTGCGCTGCTGATCGTGAACGGACTGACGAACCTGACCGCAGCGATCCTGCTGCTGCGAAAGAAGAAACTCGGGGTGATCCTGGGCGGGATCTTCGGCGTGACCCTGATGCTGTGGATCTGCATCCAGTTCTACATGTTCCCGCTGAACTTTATGTCCACGGCTTACTTTATCTTCGGCTTATGCCAGGCGATCGCCGGCTATGCGGCATGGGTGCGGCTCAGACGGGAGGAGCAGGGGACCTCACGCTGAACGCAAAGGGCTTCTTCAGCGTTTCCTTTCCCGCCTGCGGCGGCAGAGAAACGAGATGAGCACGATCGCCAGCGCGCCGAAGAGGACGCCGGCAAAATCCAGCACCACGTCCGCTACCCGGGAACCCCGCTGGGAAAAAATCTGAATGGCCTCGTCCGTCACGGCAACGACGAGACCCGCAAACAGAGAATTCACCGATCCCTGCAGACCTCGCTGACCCAGGAGAAGAAACAGCAGCCGAAGCTCCGCTCCCAGCAGGGCGAATTCACAGAAATGGGCGGTCTTCCGGATGATATGATCCGTGATCCGGTCCGGACCGAAAACGGCATCCAGCAGCGGCTTGATCCGGCTCAGGAGCGACAGGCTTACGGCCTGGGATTCCGGGATGCTCTCCATGGAATTGCCCCAGATGAAGCCCAGAGTCAGAAGGATCAGCAGGGCCAGGAGGCCCGGCCAAAATCCATGGCGTTTCAATTCGGCGGTTTCCTCCCTATCAATCCCGGATATGACGGTCCTGCACGTTCCACAGGAGCCAGCCGTAGCGGCATTCGCTGTCCTCCGTGACGGCTCCGCCCCCGTCCGCGTGCTTTTCCAGATAATCCAGCACCATCCGAACGGCTGTCTCATCCGCCTCTTCCTCCTCCAGAAGGAATCGGGCAAGCCGTCGGGCGGTATTCAGATCCGGCTGGAGGCGCACGGACTTCAGCTGGGTATAGTAAAAGGTCTCGGGATAGTAACCCCGTTTCCAGAGCAGACTGAAAAGCTCATAAAACCAGTGAGAGTGGCTGGTCTTGTGTCTTCTGGGCTCCCGTCCGAAGAGCGTGCGCATCATATCCGTATGCAGGGGGTTGTCGTCATAGACGAAGCTGGCGTTGAAGCACCAGCCGCGGCTCATGCGCATCAGGTTTTCCAGGCCCTGCATGGTGCTCACGGCAGGGGTAATGGAGGAAAAGACCAGGTCGAACTTCCCCTCCCAGCCCAGGCCGGCAATATCCGCATGGGCGAAATCCACCGCGGTGAAGCGGGTATTGGCAAGTCCAAGCTCCCGGCACCAGGCTTCGCCGTACTCCACCATTTTGGGAGAGATATCCACCCCCAGGACGCTCCGGGCAGTCCGGGCGAATTCCGCAGCAAAGCGGCCGGGACCGCAGCCGATATCCGCCACATCCTGATCCGCCCCAAGAAGCCCGCGCTGTCTCAGCCAGGCGGCCATATCCCGGATGCGCACCTCATGCTCCGCCCGTTCATCCTCCCGGCGGTATTTGGTGTCCCAATCCGCCGCCCGCAGATCCCAGCTCTCCTTCCGGCCGGCTTTCCGCTGATCGGATGCGCAGATGAAGCGCTGCTCAAGTTCCTGCAGCGTTTCCCGGCGGTCCTGATTCTCCATGCTCTTTTCCTGCCTCTCTGTTATTCTGATATGAGTATCATAAACCGGGGAACCGGGAAACGCAAACTTTTTTTGCGTTAAATTGGAAAAGCCCCTTGCATATCCATACAAGGTGTGATAGACTCCCACACATAATTCCATATTTGTCATGCGAAGTCTGCAGGAAAACAGTCTGATGGCTTGCCGAAGGAGTAACACTCTCAGGCGCTTCCGAACGGGAGCGGGACTGCAGATGGATGAATTTCTGGAGAAGCCCGCCCTGCGCGGGTGCCGAAGGGGCAAGCCCGGAACGGGCGAATCTCTCAGGCAAAAGGACAGAAGCAAGAGGCTCCGACCCGGCCTGCCGGGCTGGCGTCTCCGTGTGCTTCGCCGATTCCTCCGGGACCGGCGCTTTTTCTTTTGCCGATGGAATGGATCGCCGATTTACCGTAATGCTTGCCAAAAGCGCGGACTTCGTGTACAATATGATTCAACGTTGTGTCCCATTAAGTCGAAATATACAGTTGGAGGGAAAAGTATGACACTCAGCGACTTTATCACCAAGCTGGACGACATCGCCTGGGGTTCCGTCGTGCTCTGCCTGCTGGTGGGCGTCGGCCTGATCCTCAGCATCAGCACCAAGTTCCTGCAGTTCCGCAAGTTCGGCTACGCCATGAGGAACACCATCGGCAAGGTGTTCAAGAAGCAGACCGCGGGCAAGGGCGAGGTCACCCCGCTCCAGGCTCTGACCACCGCGCTGGCGGCCACCGTGGGTACCGGCAACATCGCCGGCGTCACCGGCGCTATCGTGATCGGCGGTCCCGGCGCCGTCTTCTGGATGTGGATCTCCGCCCTTGTGGGCATGTGCACCAAGTTCGCCGAGGTCACCCTGGCGGTCCATTACCGGGAGCGCAATGATAAGGGCGACTGGGTCGGCGGCCCCATGTATTACATCAAGAACGGCCTGGGCAAGGGCTTCGGCTGGCTGAGCGTACTCTTCTGCATCTTCGGCAGCCTGGCCGCCTTCGGCATCGGCAATGCCACGCAGGTCCAGTCCATCGGCGGCAGCATCGGCAAGGCCATCGACGCGCTGGGCGGCAACGTCGGCGCCTCCACCATCCATGCGCTGGGTTCTGATTTCACCCTCTGCAACCTGATCGTGGGCATCATCGTAGCCATCATCGTGGCCCTGGTGCTCTTCGGGGGCATCAAGCGCATCGGCTCCGTGACGGAGAAGATCGTTCCTGTCATGGCTGTGGTATACATCGTCTCCGCCCTCATCGTGATCCTTGCCAACATCAGCCACATCGGCAAGGTGTTCGGCATGATCTTCCAGGGTGCCTTCAATGCGGAGGCTGCGCTGGGCGGCGCCTTCGGCATCACCATCTCCACCTCCATCACCAAGGGCATCGCCCGGGGCTGCTTCTCCAACGAGGCCGGCCTTGGCTCCGCCCCCATGGCCCATGCCGCCACCAGCGAGACCAACCCGGTCAAGCAGGGCTTCTTCGGCATCTTCGAGGTGTTCATGGACACCATCGTGATCTGCACCCTCACCGCTCTCACCGTTCTCTGCTGCTACTGCTCCAGCGGCGTGGCTCTGGAATGGGGCAAGGGCGGCGGCGCCGAGATCGTCTCCACTGCTCTCGCCTCTGTCATGGGCGGCACCGGTTCCGTGATCCTGGCCCTGTGCCTGTCCCTCTTCGCGCTGTCCACGGTCCTGAGCTGGAGCCTGTACGGCACCCGCTGCTTCGAGTACCTCTTCGGCACCAAGGCCAGCATCGGCTACAAGATCGTCTTCATCCTCTTCGCCATCGTGGGCGCCACCATGTCCCTGAACGACGCCTGGAACCTGGCGGACGCGCTGAACGGCTTCATGGCCATCCCCAACCTGATCGCTGTCCTCACCCTGAGCCCGGTGATCATCAAGCTGGTGCGGGAGTATTTCTCCCAGAACAGGCTGAAGGACTGAGCACATACCCCGGTCTCGCATTATACACAGAGCCCGTGCGCGGAAGCGCACGGGTTTTCGCGTTGACACGGAGACGGAGGAACGGTATGATATAGACAGAAAACAAAACAAGAAAGGCGGTAAAACGATGGCAGAGCGAGATCCCTTCTTCAGAGACGTAAAGAGCTTTTTCCCGCCGGTGGGCAGCCTCTTCAAGCGCCGGGGTTCCTGGTTCGGTATTTCCGTTCGGGCCAATTCCTACGGTTCCTCCTCCATGACCCTCTCCACCCTCCATGGGGGAGCGGTCCGTGCGCGGGACGGCAATAAGCTCATCGACCTGTATCCCACGTATGAGGGAAGACGCGTGCCCTACGTGGTGCAGCGGGAGGCGGATGAGCTCATCCTCCTCACCCGGTACGGGAACGTGCGCTTTACCTTCGCCTCTCCCACCCTCCTGATGGCGGAGGGAGACAAGGGCATGGGCCTGCATATGGAGAAGAACTGCGAACAGCATGAGACCGTGAAACCCAGGAAGGGAGGCGCATGGGAATTCGCCTTCCGCTGGACCTGTTCCCTGGTATTCAAGGGGCTGGAGGGTTCCGATTTCCGCTTCAACAAGTATTGGGATGAACCCAGGCTCTCCAGCGGGGAGGTCAAAGCGGACACGGTCCCGGGACCGGACGGCCGCTTCACTCTGGCCATGGAGGAGTTCACCCATGCCGCATATCCCCGGGAGAGCTATCCCACCTACGCCGAGGCAAAAGCGGATATGCGGGCGGACTGGGAAAGCTTCTTTGAGGCCATGCCCAAATTCATCGAGCCCTTTGAGCAGGGGAGAGTGCGGGCGGAATACACACTGTGGTCTTTGCTCACGGCGCCTACGGCGGGGATCGACCATACCATGATCGTCATGCTGGGCAACGAGATCGCCTCTCAGTGGCAGGTGTGCCAGAACGGCGCGGCTCTGGAGCCCCATCTGGATACCGCCGTCGACCTGCTCCTGGGCCCCCTGGATCGGGTGAGCCCCTATGGTCAGTTCTCCGACCTGTATAACGATGTGACCACCGTCACTCAGATGATCAAGCCTCCGGTGCACGGCTGGTCCATCCTGGAGATCATGCGGCATCGGGACCTGAAAAAGGACGTGCCTCGGGAAAAGCTGGAGGAGCTGTATACCGCCGTGGGCCGCTGGGGCCAGTGGTTCCTGGACTGCCGGGATGAGGACGGGGACGGCATTCCCGCCTATGAGCATGGGGATGAGACCGGCTTTGACGACTGCACCCTCTTCATCGACCATATGCAGATGGCTTCTCCCGACCTTCCTGCCTACCTGATCCTGCTGTACGAGGCGGAAGGAAAGCTGGCCCGCCTTCTGGATAAGCCGGAGGAGGCGGAGGCTTGGGAGAAGAAGTCCAAAACCATGCTGGACCGGATGCTGGAGCTCATGTGGGACGGGGAACATTTCCTGGGTATCGATCCCTGGACCGGGGAAAAGGTCTTGTCCCGGAATCTGATCCATTATATCCCCGCGGTGCTGGGAGACCGGCTGCCGCCTAAGGTGCTGGATAAGCTGGCGGAGGATCTGTTGACGGAGGGAAAATTCCTCACTCCCTGGGGCCTGAGCATGGAGGAACTGGACAGCGACTGGTTCGAGCCCTCCGGCCGCAGCATTGCCCGGGGCAACATCGTACCTCCCAGCATGCTGTTCATCTGCGCGGGGCTTCTGCGCTCCCGGCGGAAGGACGCGGGCAAGATCATTGCCGAGCGGTACTGTACCGCCCTGATGGAGCAGGGGATGCCCTTCCTGATCCACCCCCTGAACAAGGGCGGTTACGGCTTCGGCGGGGGAGGCGGCAGTTGGCCAGCCTGCGTCTATACCATCCTCTGCCGTATGCTTACGGAGATCGCGGAATAAACGAATAAACCAAGCTCAGGGCCCCTTTCCCGAACGGGAAAGGGGCCCCGTGTACGTCCGGTGCGGTCCTCTCAGCCCGCTGCGCAGGCCTTGGGGGTGTACCCGGCCTCGGTGACGGCGTCCATCAGGATCTGATCCGCCACATCGGCGCTGAGGGTGACGGTGGCCTTGCCGGCACCCAGGTCCACCACGGCCTCGCTGACGCCGGGAACGGCGGCCAGGGCCTTCTGCACGTGCTTCTGGCAGTTGCCGCACATCATGCCTTCCACGGTAATGATCTTCTTCATGATCGTTTCCTCCTTGTTTCCCGGCTCTGAGGCCGGCTCTGAATATTCTTCCTCCGCCGGGACGAGGGTCAGGGCGGAAAACTCCTCCAGGTTCGGCAGCGGGATCGGGCTGCGTTTCCCGTCCCCCCGGGCGCTGCGGATATTCAGCAGGTTCAGACGCAGGGCGTTGGTGACCACGCAGAAGCTGCTCAGGCTCATGGCCGCCGCCCCGATCATGGGACTCAGGGTGAGGCCGAAGGCGGGGATCAGAGCCCCGGCAGCCAGAGGGATGCCGATGCAGTTGTAGAAAAAGGCCCAGAACAGGTTCTCCTTGATGTTCCGCAGAACCCGGCGGGAGAGCCGGATGGCGGCGGGGATATCCGACGGAGTGGATTTCATGAGCACCACGTCCGCGGCATCCAGGGCCACGTCCGCGCCGGCACCGATGGCAATGCCGATATCCGCCCGGGTGAGGGCGGGGGCGTCGTTGATGCCGTCGCCCACCATAGCCACCCTGCCGTATTCCTGCAGGCGGCGGATGACGGCCTCCTTATCCCCCGGGAGCACGTCGGAGATCACGCCCTCCACGCCGATCCGGGAGGCGATGGCTCCGGCGGAGCGGCGGTTGTCCCCCGTCAGGAGCAGGACCCGGACGCCCATGGCCTTCAGTTCTTCGATGGCGGCGGCGCTGTCCGCCTTCACCTCGTCCGCCACCGCGGCGATGCCCAGGGGACGGTTTGCCAGGGAGAAGAACAGGGGCGTTTTACCCGCCTCGGCGAGCTTTGCCCCGGCGGTCTCCAGAGCCGGCGTCATCAGGCCCATTTCCCTGAAATACGCGGCGCTGGCTCCCAGGGCCTCATGTCCGCCCAGCATTCCCCGGACCCCGTGGCCTGGAAGAGCCTGGAAGCCCTCCACGGTCGGCAGGTTCAGTCCCTCCGCCTCAGCCCGGTCCCGGATGGCCCGGGCGAGAGGATGTTCGCTGGGGGCCTCCAGGGCCGCTGCTGCGGCCAGCAGCTCCTCCCGGGTCACCCCGGGAACGGGGAAGAGGTCCGTCACCTCCGGCTCGCCCTTGGTGACTGTACCGGTCTTGTCCAATACGATGATATCCGTCCGCCCGGCGGCCTCCAGGGCAGCGGCGGTCTTGAACAGGATGCCGTTTCTTGCGCCCTTTCCGCTGCCCACCATGATGGCCACGGGGGTGGCCAGGCCCAGGGCGCAGGGACAGCTGATTACCAGAACGCTCACCGCCCTGGCCAGGGCGAAGCCGAAAGCCCGCCCTGCAATGAGCCATACGGCGCAGGTGATGAGGGCCAGGCAAAGCACCACAGGAACGAAGACGGAGGCGACCTGATCCGCCATTTTGGCGATGGGAGCCTTGCCCGCCGCAGCGGTCTCCACCAGGTCGATGATCTGACTGAGGGTGGTATCCGCGCCGACCCGGGTGGCCCGGCAGGTCAAAGCTCCGTTCTGATTCAAGGTGGCGGCGCTGACCCGGCTGCCGGGAGCCTTGTCCACAGGCAGACTTTCTCCGGTCAGGGCGGATTCATTCACGGCGCTCTCTCCGGAGACCACTTCACCGTCCACGGGTATGCGTTCTCCGGGCCGTACCAGGAAGAGATCGTCCACCCGAACCTGCTCCGCGGGGATCCGGACCTCTGCCCCGTCCCGCAGGACGCAGGCGGTATCCGGCGCCAGATCCATCAGACTGCGGATGGCGTTGGTGGTCTTGCCCTTGCTCCGGGCCTCCAGCAGCTTGCCCACGGTGATGAGGGTGAGGATCATGGCGGCGGATTCAAAATAGTAGTCCGCTTCCCCCCCTGCCGAAGCCAGACGGAACAGCACCGCGGTGCTGTAGGCGAAGGCGGCGCCGCTTCCCAGGGCCACAAGGGTGTCCATATTGGGAGCCGCGTGGGTCAGACTTTTGAAGCCGCTGATGAAAAACCGCTGGTTTACAACCATGACGGCGGCACTGAGGATCAGTTCGTAGATCCCAATGGTGAGCATATTGTGGTGCAGGAACGCCGGAACGGGCCAGCCCCACATGTGGTGCCCCATGGAGACATACATCAGGGGCAGGAGCAGGATCAGGGAGATGATGAGCCGCCGGAGGATCTTCGGGCTCTCCGTATCCTCCAGGGCCGCCCGCTCAATTTTGAGGTCCGGGGAGACTGCCGCGGATGCGGAGGGAGAGGCGCCGTAGCCCGCATCGGAAACGGCTTTGCATATGCCCTCCTGCGTCTCCCGGTTTTCGTCCCAGCTTACCTGCATGGAGTTGGTGAGCAGACTGACGGAGACCTCCTGCACCCCATCCAGGGCGGAGACCGCCTTTTCCACATGGGCGACGCAGGCCGCACAGGTCATGCCCGTGACCTGAAATTTTCCCGAACGCATGACGACCTCCTTGAGTGCTTAAAAGCCGAAATACACAGGATAAGTATACCATGCAGGTATGATTTTGTGAAGCGGAAGCAGGAAAAAGCCCCGAGCTGTCACGGTTTTCCCCCGGGCAAGCGCAGTGCCTTCCTGATCGGGGGCAGGGCAAAACGGGCGCAGAAGCCGGTGAACAGTCCGGTGAGGATGCCGGAGAGCAGCAGGGCGGGAAGATACCACCAGATCCCCGGAGTCCCCAGCAGCAGCCGCGCACACATCAATTGGCCCAGGTTATGCGCGGCGGCAGCATAGGCGCTCAGGGCCCAGAGCCGCGTTTCCCGCACCCGGGGCTTCAGAAGGGCCATGACGGCGAAGGCCAGAAGCCCTCCGACCAGACTGTACAGAAAACTCATAAGGGTGCCCGCCAGGGCTGCGCCCAGGACCAGACGAACGGTGAGCACCAGGGCGGTCTCCCGCCGCCCGTACAGATACAGGGTCAGCAGCAGCAAAATGTTGGCCAGCCCCAACCGGATCCCCGGCAGGGGAACGATGGGGGGTATGAGCCCCTCCGCGGCCCAGATGCTCAGAGCAACGGCACTGAGCAGGGCCAGGATGCAGAGCTTCTTCGTCTTCATCACAGCACCCCGTCCGGTCCGCCTCTGCCGCCGGTCAGGATCACCGTGACCCGGTTGGGCAGGCATACGATGGGCTTGGCGGCGGCAGAGGACCAGCTCTGATGCACGCAGATCTGATCCGGACAGTTTGCCCGGAGCATCCGCACCCGGCCCCGATCCACCTCCAGGGTATTCCCATCGCCCACATCCAGGGAATAGGGCGAAGTCACGCTCCCCAGGTCGATGCGCTGTACGAGCTTCCCGTCCAGATAGACCTCCGCCGTCGCCGCTCCCCGACCGGAAAACAGGAGAAGACAGCACAGCGCCGCTGCGGCCAGAAGCAGGATGCCCCCCAGGAGCAGCCTGAGGGAGAGCTCGGGTTTGCCGTCCATGGGAAACACCTCCTTTGCCATTGACGGGAAGAGCGGGTCGGGGTAAACTGATATGGTTGAGGAGTGCAGGCGGGAGCCAGCCTCCCCGACTGGGAAAAGGAGTGAGCCGGATGCCCGCATATTTCTGGTCCTGTGCCGGTTATTCCCGCAAGGGAGAAAGACCGGATAACGAAGATAATTACTATCTGGATGGTGCCTTCCTGCCGGAGGGAGAAGAGGATACCGTCCCCCGGACCGCAGGCCTGCGGTCCAAAGGCGTGGCGGCCGTCTTTGATGGTATGGGCGGAGAACAGGCAGGGGAGTTTGCCAGTTTTACCGCCGCCGATCTGCTGCGGCAAAAGAGCGGCGAGCTGCTCAGCGCCAGGGACCAGGATGCATTCCGGAACTCCGTACAGGCTTATGTGCAGGAAGTGAACGCAAAACTGCGCCGGCGGGGAGAAGAAATGCAGGCTACCGTGGGGGCTGCCATGGCGCTGCTTCGGCTGAAGGGCAGGGAAGCCATGATCTGCAATCTGGGGGATTGCCGCGTCTACTGCCTTCGGAAAGGAAAGCTCAGCCTGCTCACCCGTGACCATACCCTGGCGGCCTTTCTGCAGCGCCGGGGCGATCTGACCCCGGAGGAGGCCAGGACCGATCCCCGCAGGCATGCTTTGATGCGCCATTTGGGCAGCGATCAGGGGGAGGATGCGCTGCAGCCCTTCTTCCGGCGGATGGAACTGGAATCCGGAGATCGTTTTCTCCTGTGCAGCGATGGGGTGAGCGGAAGCCTGGAGGAGGCGGAACTGATCCGGCTTCTGGGAAAAGGCAGCCCCGCAGCCGCGGCAAAGGCGCTGACAGAGGCGGCTGCCCGGGCAGGAAGCCGGGATAATCTCACCGCCCTCTGCGTGCAGGTACAGCTCCGGCTGTTCTAGATCACAAAACCGCCGTTGAGCCCTACCACCTGTCCGGTGATGAACTTTGACCGGTCCGAGGCCAGAAAGGCTGCCAGATGGCCCACGTCTTCCGGCGTGCCCAGCTGTTCCAGCGGGGTCTCCAGCCGCAGTTCCTCCAGCTCATCCTCCGTGAAACCGTCCAGCATCCGGGTACGGATCACCCCGGGTGCGATGCAGTTCACCCGTATGCCGGAAGGAGCCAGCTCCTTGGCCAGGGCTTTGGTCAGACCGATGACCGCCGCCTTGGAAGCGCTGTAACCGGCCTCGCAGGAGCCGCCCACCTGGCCCCACATGGAAGAGATGTTCAGAATGTTTCCTCGCTTCCTGTGCACCATGTGGGGGATCGCCGCCCGGCAGCAGAGGAATACGGAGTCCGTATTCACCCGGAACAGGTCCTTCCAATCCCGGTAAGTCAGATCGGTAAGGAGACCATAGCGGGAGATCCCGGCATTGTTGACCAGAAGATCTGTGCCGCCCACCTGCCGGAACATGGCTTCGACCTCATCCGGCTCCGTCACGTCCGCATATACGGCGATGCCGCCGATCTCCTTCGCCAGCTCCTGGGCGGCCTCGGCGGAATGATGATAGGCGACGGCCACATGCCAGCCGTCCGCGGCAAGGGCACGGCAAATGGCGGCGCCGATTCCGCCCGCGCCTCCGGTGACCAGAGCGGTCTTACCCATGGGGGATCCCTCCTGACGAATCACGGCCTTCGGGCCGATTATTTCCATTGTATCACGTAAGCAATCCCGTGACAATTCAGGAAAGGAAAAGAATTATGGACGACTGGAAGGATAAACACTACGCTTTCTACTGCAACCGGGAATGCGAATGCTTCCCCTGCCATCCGACGAATGACCCGGAGAATTTCAACTGCCTCTTCTGCTGGTGCCCACTGTATGCTTTGGGGGAGAAGTGCGGAGGCAATTACCGCTATACGGAGGACGGGATCAAGGACTGCTCCCGCTGCCCGTTCCCCCATATCCGAAGCAATTACGGCAAGGTAATGGACCGGTTCAATGAGGTGGCCAAGCTGGCGGCCAGAAAAGAAACGCCGTGAAGCTTGCGGTCCCCGACGATGTAAACGAGGCCCTGGATCGGCTCAGGAGCCGGGGTTACGAGGCAAATCCGGTGGGGGGCTGCGTTCGGGACAGCCTGCTGGGTCTGCACCCGGAGGACTGGGATATCTGTACCGCTGCCCGGCCGGAGGAGACCGCGGCCTGCTTTTCCGACTGCCGGGTCCTGCCCACAGGTCTTCGCCACGGTACCGTTACGGTGCTCTGGAAAAAACGCAGCCTGGAGATTACCACATATCGGAAGGACGGGAGTTATTCGGATCACCGGAGACCGGACGAAGTTTCCTTTGTCTCCGATCTGCAGGAGGATCTGGCCCGACGGGATTTTACCGTCAATGCCATGGCGCTGTCCCCTCAGGGGGAGGTGCTGGATCCCTTCGGCGGGGTGGAGGACCTGAAAAGCGGCCTTCTGCGCTGTGTGGGCGAGCCGGAGACTCGCTTCCGTGAGGATGCCCTGCGCATCCTGCGGCTTCTGCGCTTTGCTTCCCGCCTGGGTTTCCGGCCGGAGGAAAGGACCCTCGCGGCGGCTCTGCGCTGCCGGGAACTGCTTCCTGCCCTGGCGGGGGAGCGGGTATTGCGGGAGCTCTGCCTCTATCTGGAAGGACCCGGAGCAGGGGCGTGTTTCCCCTGGGCACAGGCCGTTCTGAAGCCGGTGCTGCCGGAACTCATGGACCTGGAGGGGGAGAGGGAGGCGATCCGGCTGGACAGGCTCCCCCCTTCTTCCGCCCTGCGGCTGGGACTGCTTCTTCGCTCTCCGTCGGGAGAAAAGGCGGACGCCCTCCGACGGATGAAAAGCGCAAAAATCCTGGAAAACCGGGTGCGTACTCTGGCTGCCGGAGCGTGGAGCCCCCCTCCGGCGGACGATGCGGCGCTGGGGCTGGCACTGGGCCGCACCGGAGAGGCAGCCTTCCGCGATCTGCTGCTGTTGTGGCGCGCCCTGGAAGCGGCGCCGGAGGACAGACTCGCTGCTCTGGAACGGGAACTGGAGTTTCGGCTGTGGACCGGGTTCTGTTTTGCCCCGGGGGACCTGGAGGTGACGGGAAGCGATCTCCTGGCCCTGGGCTATTCCGGCGTTTCCCTGGGCAATGTGCTCCGATCCCTGCTGGAGGAAGTGCAGGCCGGCGCGCTGCCCAATGAAAGAGCCGCCCTGCTGGCGGCGGCGGGAAAAAAGAAAACCGCCGGGAGCTGAACTCCCGGCGATCCGATCATCATGCTCTGCGCTCAGATGCTTTTGCCTTCCACCAGGGCTTCCGTATCCCGGGCGATGACGAGCTCCTCATCCGTGGGGATCATCCATACCTTGACTTTGGCGCCTTCGGGGCTGAGCTCGGCCAGCTTGCTGCGGACGTTGTTGCGCTGGGGATCGATGGAAATGCCCAGGAAATCCAGGCCCTCCACCATGCGCTGGCGGACGTCCCCGTCATTCTCGCCCACACCTGCAGTGAAAACGACGCAGTCCACTCCGCCCATGGCGGCGGCGTAGGAGGCGATGAGTTTCCGGCCCTGGTAGACAAAGACCTCCCGGGCAAGGGCGCAGCGGAAGTCGCCTTCGTTCTGGCCCTTCTCCAGATCCCGGAAGTCGGAGGACTTGCCGGAAAGTCCCAGCATGCCGGATTTCTTGTTCAGCACGGTGGTCATTTCATGGATGTCCATTCCCGTTCTGCCCATCAGATACTCCAGGATGGCGGGGTCCAGGGAACCGGAGCGGGTGCCCATGGGAATGCCTTCCAGAGGGGTGATGCCCATGGAGGTGTCGATGCACTTGCCGCCCTTCACCGCGGCGAAGCTGGAGCCGTTGCCCAGATGGCAGGTTACGACCTTGAACTCCGGATCGCCTTCCCGGCCGCAGACCCGGGCAGCCTCGGCGGAAACGTAGCGGTGGCTGCTGCCGTGGAAGCCGTACCGGCGGACCATATGATCGGTGTAATACTCATAGGGCAGAGCGTACATATACGCTCTGGGAGGCATGGTCTGGTGGAAAGCGGTATCGAACACGGCCACCTGGGGAACACCGGGCATGGCCTCTTCGCAGGCTTCGATGCCCGCCAGGTTCGCCGGGTTATGGAGCGGTCCCAGGGGGATGACTTCGCGGATGGCGGCCTTGACCTTCTCGTCCACCAGGGTGGAAGCGGTGAACTTTTCGCCGCCGTGCAGGACCCGGTGACCCACTGCGCCGATCTCGTCCATATGCTTTACCACGCCGACCTCCGGATCCGTCAGCGCCCGGAACACCAGCCGGATGGCGTCGCCATGGTCGTGCATGTCCTCACGGTATTCCTTGCTGCGTCCGTCGGGCAGCTTATGCTTCATAAAAGAATCGGCAATGCCGATGCGCTCGCAGGCGCCCTTGCAGAGTACGGACTCGTCCTCCATGTTGAATACCTGATATTTCAGGGAAGAGCTCCCGGCATTGATGACCAGAATTTTCATGCTGCGTAACATCCTTTCCTCTTGCTTCACTTAATAATCACAGATATTAAATATATACCCTTTTTCCTGGGTGCACAAGGATTTTGGAGAAATTTTATGAGAATTATCGGCCTGACGGCAGAATACAACCCCTTTCACCGGGGCCATGCCTGGCAGCTTGCCCGGATCAGGGACCGCTTTGGTCCCGATGCGGCGGTGGTGACGGTCCTCTCCGGCTGTTTTGTCCAGCGGGGAGAGCCCGCCCTGTTCGACGCCCATGCCCGGGCGGAGGCGGCGGTGCGCTGCGGCGCGGATCTGGTGCTGGAACTGCCGCTTCCCTGGGCGATCTCCTCGGCCCAGGGTTTTGCCCGGGGAGCGGTGACGATGCTGGAGAGCCTGGGCTGCGTGGAGGAACTGGCCTTCGGCAGCGAATCCCGGGATCCTGCGGAGCTGCAGGCAGCCCTTCGGCTTCTGGCAGATCCGAAGCTGAAACCCCTTCTCCGGGAAGGCCTTGCGGCAGGGTTGGGCTTTGCCGCCGCCAGGCAGCAGGCTGCGGAAAGACTGGCGGGGGGAGAAGTGCCCCAGCTGCGCCGGAGGAACGATATCCTGGCGCTGAGTTATCTGGAGGCCCTGGAGGGATTGAACAGTCCGATCCGCCCCTGTCCCCTGCCGCGGTGCGAAGATTATCCCCCCGCCTCCGCGCTGCGGGAGCGGGAGGATTATCTCTCCTTCCTGCCGGAGGCGGCGGCGGAGGTATTCCGGAAAGAGAAAGCGGCAGGCAGGGGCCCGGTGAGACCGGCGGACCTGGAGCTCCCGATCCTAGCGGCCCTGCGCAGTCTTCCGGCGGAAAGATGGGAAGCTCTCCCGGACGGGGGAGAAGGGCTGGAGAACCGGATCCGGCAAGCCGCTCTGGAGGCGGGGAGCTGGGAGGAGTTCATCCGGCTGGGGGTCACCAAACGCTATCCCGCCGCCCGGATCCGTCGTATGGCCCTGGCTGCTTTCCTGGGAGTGACCCGGGAGATGTCCGGGGGATCGCCGCCTTATCTCCGTGTGCTGGCGCTGAATCAGCGGGGGAGGGAGGTGCTCAACGGAGCATCCCCCCGCCTACCGGTCCTCATCAGGCCGGCAAAGGGAAAAGGCGATCCCATCATGGAACTGGAACAGCGGGCCGCAGGGCTCTACGCCCTGGCCTTCCGGAATCCCGAGGAACGGCGGGGGGACCGGGGATGGAAACAGAGCCCCTTTGTCATGGAATAAAAAGCGGGGAGCCGATCTTCCGATCCGGCTTCCCACTTTCTGTTTGAAGGATCATCCGCTTCGGGTCCTGGCCCGGAACCGGATGCCTGAAATCAGACCGGCTGCGGCAAAGCAGGCCACCATGGAGGAACCGCCGTAACTGAAGAAGGGAAGGGTGATGCCTACCACGGGGGCGATGCCGATGCACATGCCGATGTTTTCAAAGCTCTGGAAGGTAAACCAGGAGGCCACGCCGATGCAGATGAGCAGATCCAGAGTACTTCCGCTGTGGAGTCCCACATAGAGGATCCGCAGGATGATGACGGTGAGGAGCAGTACGATGGCGCCGCAGCCGATGAGCCCAAGCTCTTCCCCTGCGACGGCGAAGATGAAGTCCGTATGTTTAAAGGGGAGCATGGCAGATTGGGATTTGGCTCCCTGAAGCCAGCCCTGTCCAGTGATGCCGCCGGAGGCCAGGGCGATCTTGCTTTGGTTTACCTGCCAGGTGATGCCCAGCCCATCGGGATCGACCAGATCCGGAACGAAGGGGGCAAGGATCCGCTGCCGGTGATACTCGGAAAGCACGTGGTTCCAGAGGTATGGGACCATCGCCGCAATGACGCCGATGCCGCCAAGGAACCACAGCAAATGCAGACCTGCGGCAAAACACATGGCTGCGAAAATAACGAAGAAAACCAGAGCGCTGCCCCAGTCCGCGCTGATCGCGATGATCAGAGCAAAAAACAGACCGAAGTGAACGACGAGCAAAAAAACGGAGGACAGGGCGTTCAGGCCCCGCTGCCGTTCCTTCGCCCAGCGGAGCTGCCGTGCAAGGAGCAGCACGAAGCTGAGCTTCACCAGCTCCGAGGGCTGAATGCCGATGCCGAAGAAGCGTAGCCAGCTTTTGTTGCCGGTGCCGCCTTCAACGCCCCAGAAACGCAGGGACAGGATCAGGCCGATGCTGATGACCAGCAGGATGTACCAGCGCTGCGTCAGCAGGTCCGCGTCCAGGACGGAAAGAATGAAATACAGGATCACGCCGATGACCAGAGCGCCGATCTGCACCGTCATATACCGCTCGGTCTCAAAGGTGCGGGTGGCGCTGTACAGGACGAAGAGACCGAAAACAGCATTGATCAGACAAAGGATGAGCAGGAGAAGGTCAGAGCGAAGCAGGACAGAGCCGAATCTCCGCAGCCATTGTTTCATGTTCATCCCCCTTTCCGGATCTTTTCCCGTGAGCACTTATTTTATCATTTCCGGCGGATATTGACAAGTGCGGAGAAAAGGAAAAGCCTCCGGCGCGGATGCCGCGCCGGAGGCCGGGTCTCCGATACGTCATTCCGGCTGCTGGGAATACTGGGCGGGATTGATCACGCCCCGGCGGCGGTACACGTCCGGGATGCGCTTATCCACAAAGTAGTCCCAATCCTTCTGATTCACCCTGTGGCCAAGGAAACCAATGCGGTTCACCTTGCCGGCAACAGGATACCATCCCACCACCTGGTAAACGCCCTTGACAATGCCTCGGACGGAGGTGATGACGTAGTCATAGTCCTGCGCGATATCCAGCTTCAGCTTCCATGCTTCATGACAGGCGGCAAAGATGGGATCCTCCTCCCCTTCCTCCGCCATGCGGGCGATCTTCTCATCTGTGACCTTGATAAGGATGTACTTAAAAGGCGGCTCTTTATAGATCTCCGGCGAAAGCCCTTCCACCAGCTGAGCGGCGTTGCCCGTGCCCCGGTCATGGTGCTGTCCCTTCCGCTTGTCGATCAGCGCGGGGAAGCAGTCCAGCACGGCGGACTCCACCTCAAAAGCAGTAGTCTCATCCAGTCCCCAGCGATGGATGACCGGAAGGACTTCAAGCCCGGAATTGACGATCTCATGGATGAGATCCAGACGGAGATCGTTGGTCTCCTCATCATCGGGTCTGACCCGCAAATTGCCCTGGGCATGGGCGAAAACCTGATTGCCGCTTCCCATACCGACATAGAAGGTGATGCCGTTGCGAGGGTCCACCAAGCGGTAGACATAATACTTCAGACTTTTGCTTGCACCTGCCGGAAATTGGTCCTTTGCTGCCATGTGGGATTCCTCCTGTCCTTATCGTTTTAAATAATATATAACATAATTATGTAAAAAACGCAATGAAAAACTTGTGAAAACTGACGGGATTGCAGGAAAAGGAAGTGGGGAAAAGGGCACTCCTGCGGTTGAAAACAGAACGAGAGCATGTTATAATTTATGGGTTATGAAGGAGGCAGGGACGAGGGTGGAAAAACGGGTATATACCTCCTCGGAGGAGGAGACCGAGGCCTGCGGCCGGGAGTTGGCCGGGGAATTGGGACCGGGCAGCGTGGTTGCCCTGTATGGAGACCTGGGGGCGGGGAAGACCGCCTTTGTACGCGGCCTGGCCCAGGGCCTGGATATCCGGGAGAGCGTCAGCAGTCCCACCTTCACCATCGTCAACGAATACCCCGGAAGCATCCCTCTCTTCCATTTTGATATGTACAGGCTGCAGGATGAGCAGGAGCTCTTCGATATCGGCTGGGAGGACTACCTGGATCGGAACGGCATCTGCGCCCTGGAATGGAGCGAACGGGTGGAGGGGGCAATCGGCCCCGAGGCGGTGCGGGTGACGATCCGCCGTCTGGACGATACCCATCGGGAGATCGTCATTTCCCGGAAGGAGGGGGACGCATGCTGATCCTGGCGCTGGAATCTTCCGCGAAGGCGGCCTCCGCCGCCCTTTACGAAGGGGAGTCCCTTCTGGGACTGAGCCTCATGCACTGCGGCCTGACCCATTCCGAAACCCTGCTGCCCATGGCGGAAGAGCTGCTCCGCCGTTCCGGGAAAAGCATGGCGGAGGTAGGCCTGGTGGCGGTGGCCCGGGGCCCGGGTTCCTTTACCGGCATCCGCATCGGCGTGGCCACGGCAAAGGGCCTGTGCTGGGGGGGCGATAAGCCCTGCTGCGGAGTCTCCACTCTGGAGGCTATGGCCTGGCAGGGCGCGCATCTGGAGGGAAGGCTCCTGTGCTGTGTCATGGACGCCCGGCGGAGCCAGGTCTATAACGGCCTTTTTCGTGCGGAGGGAGGCAGGCCGGTGCGCCTGCGGGAGGATCGGGCGCTGAGCCTGGATGAACTGCTCCCGGAGCTGGATGAATCCCCCGTCCTGCTGGGGGACGGCGCTCTGCTCACTGCCGGAGAAATGGACCGGAGAGGTATGGAATATACCCTGGCGCCGGAGCCTGTCCGTATCCAGAGCGCCTGGGGCGTGGCCCTTGCCGCCGCCCATGCGCCGGAGAGCGCCTGGGGCGAGCCGGACCCGGTTTATCTGCGCCTGAGCCAGGCGGAGCGGGAGAGATTGGAAAAACTGAAGCGTTCCGGCGAGGAAGCCGGACGGGAATAAAGGAGATAGAAAAAATGGGAACTCTGCATGTACTGAACCACCCGCTGATCCAGCATAAGCTGTCCATCCTGCGGGACAAGGAAACCAGCGTCAAGGAATTCCGGGAGCTGGTGAGCGAGATCGCCGGCCTCATGTGCTTTGAGGCCACCCGGGACATGCCCACGGAAGAGGTGGAGATCGAGACCCCCGTGGCCAAGGCGAAGGTCCGCCGTCTTTCGGGGAAAAAGATGGCCATCATCCCTATCCTCCGGGCCGGCCTGGGCATGGTGGACGGCATCCTGAACCTGGTGCCCGGCTGCAAGGTCGGCCATATCGGGCTGTACCGGGATCCGGAGACCCTGAATCCGGTGGAGTATTACTGCAAGCTCCCCAACGATATCGCCGACCGGGAGATCATCGTCCTGGATCCCATGCTGGCCACAGGCGGCAGCGCCAGCGCCGCCATCGGCTTCATCAAGCAGCACGGCGGGCGGCATATCCGTCTCATGTGCATCATCGGCGCTCCGGAAGGGGCCGACAGAGTGCTGAAGGATCATCCGGATGTGGACGTCTTTGTGGCGGCCATGGATGAAAAGCTCAATGATCACGGCTACATCGTCCCCGGCCTGGGGGACGCAGGCGACCGGATCTTCGGTACCAAGTAAAGTCCTCTGGTCGATATTTCGGTCAGGGGGGTCCGCAAGGCCTACGAGCAGGATAAAGAGATCCTCCGGGGCGTGACCTTCGAGATCAACGAAGGGGAGCACGTGGGCCTCCTGGGAAAGAACGGCGGCGGCAAAACCACCCTGTTTCGCATCATCACCGGCGAG
>JAFZVM010000078.1 GCA_017617795.1 Oscillospiraceae bacterium | reverse complement strand
GTGGACGGAACGCTCCATTCCCGCAAGTCGGTCCGGCGTGCGTGAAGCGCTGGAGACGCTGGAGATATCCAACACCAGAATGCTGCTTCTGCGGTGCCTGGGTCTGAGTCTTTCCGATCAATACTGGATCAGACCGGAAGGCGCAGAGCTCCAATGGGAGAAGATCAACTTCTTCAACAATCCCTTCTCGGAGGATATCGGCGATGTGCTGTTCGGTGGGGATAAAAAGGCTAACGCCTTGGACTTCAGCTCTCCGGACAGCACCTCTGACGGCAACCTGAAGAAGCGGTGGAAGATCATCGACGGGAAACGCTGCCTGATCAAGGGCGGCTCCAATCCCTTCCGTCAGCAGCCCTTCAACGAGGTCATCGCCACGGGCATCATGGAGCGCCTGGGTATTCCCCACGTTCCGTATACCCTGACCTGGAATCAAGAGATGCCGTACTCGGTGTGTGAGGACTTTATCACCGGAGATACGGAGCTCATTCCCGCATGGCGCATCATCCAGACGCAGAAGAAGCAAAATGACCTGTCGACGTATCAGCACTTCGTGAACTGCGCGGAAGGGCTGGGCATCCCGGACGTGGTGCCTTTCCTGAACAGGATGATCGTTCTGGATTATATCATCGCCAATGAAGACCGGCATCTCAACAACTTCGGAGCAATACGAAATGCGGAAACTTTGGAATGGATCTGCATGGCGCCTATCTACGACAGCGGTTCTTCCCTGGGCTACGACAAGCTGGCCTTTGAGATCCGCAGAGCGCGGAATGTGAACTGCAAGCCCTTCAAGAACCATCACGAGGAGCAGTTGAAGCTGGTGACGGATTTCAGCTGGATCAATTTCGACCAGCTGGCCGACATCCGTGATCTGATCGTTGAAACGCTCTCAGCGGAAGGGACAGAGGAGTTCGTTGTCAAAGAACGCATAGAAATCATCGCGGAATCCGTCCTGACGAGGATCGAGCACGTCCGGGAATTATCCATGGCACAGACCGTGGCGGAGACGGATTCCCTGGAGGACGATGTGAAGGAGAACATCGCTGAGGACTATTCCCATAAGATGACCTTGTGAATAGAAAACGCCGAACCGACCAGCCGTTTCGCAGCTATGTGAAGCGGCTGGTTTTTCATTGGAATCTGTCGATCTTGCTTCGTTTTGCACCCGGTTCTTTGTCGGCTTTGGTAATAGCTTTCTGAAGAGGCTTTCGGTATGCTTGGTTCACCAATCGGAAAGGAGCGCCATCATTATGGCAGAGAAAACGAAAAACCTCTGCGCACAGATCCCCGAAGACCTGCATAACCGGGTGCGGGAGGAGCAGGAGCGCAGCGGGCAAACTCTGAGTCAGTATGTCACCTGGCTCATCACCGCATTCTACGAGGGAGGGAGGGAAAACGCTATGGGAGAAACGAGGACCCTGGCCGTGCAGATGCCCGCCGAGCTGTTCGAGCGGCTGGACAAGTATCTCACCGATCATAAACTCAAGAAGAAAGCCTTTATCATCGACCTGATCACACGGGCGCTGGAGGAGGCGGAAAGCGCCGAGTGAGGAAAACAAAACAGGCAGTCTGCCGCGTAAGCGCGGCGGCCTGCTTTTCCATAGGAGAGATTCATGTACATTTATCCGGAAAATCTGAAAGCGAAAGCGCGGCTGTGGCTGTGGGAGCTGCGGGATGTGGCGATCCTCGGCAGCGCTGTTCTTCTCTCTGTGATCGCACTGGCACGGGGCGGGACCCTCTTTCCGCTGGTCTGCGCTGCCGTCTACGCATTTTTGACGATCCGCACGGAGGATGCCAGCATTCTGGATTTCCTTCGCTACGCCACCCGGTTCCTGTTCCTGCAGCCGCAGCGATTCGATTGGAGGGAACGCATGATTGAATAGAACACAGAAGAAGGAGATTCGCCAGCGCCAGAGTACACGCCAGCTTATGGGGATAGACCGGCTCACCGACTACAGCGTGAAAACGCCGAAGGGTGAGCTGGTCTTTTTCCTTGTCCGACCGGACAACCTCTCCGTGCTCTCCGGGGAAGGTATCGGCAGCCGCGTCCGCGCCCTTATGGAACTCCTGCGCGGTACTGAGGTTGTGACGCTTCGGGCGATGGACTCCAGAGAGTCCTTTGAACAGAATAAGATCTATTATCTGCAGCGGATGGAGGAAGAATCCAATCCGGCCATCCGCAGCTTGCTTCGGAAAGACAGGGCCTATCTCGATGAGATCCAGACTCTGACCGCCTCGGCGCGGGAATTCGCTTTTGTCTATTCGTTGGAGCGCCAGGGAAACGAGAGCGTCGAAGCGCAGCTCACCCGGATGGAAAAGGACATCCGTGACCGGGGCTTTCATGTCCGCGTGGCACGGGATCAGGATCTTAAACGCCTGCTGGCAGTCTACTACCAGCAGGACGTGACGACCGAATACTTTGAATCCATCGACGGAGAAAGGACGGTGAGCGACAATGCAGAGAACGACGGGTAAGAAACCGCAGATGAAAAAGAAACCGGGGCAGGCAGTGCAGAAGAAGCCCGCAAAGCCCGCCTCGGTGATCAAACCGCCGGGCATTGAGCCGAGAAAAAAGGCTCAGGAGGGTGTGCCCAAGGATTTCCTGGACGTTATCGCCCCCGGTGCGGTGAAGTTCAATACCGATCATTATATTCTCGGGAATTCCTATCGCACGGCCATCGCCCTGCGCGGATATCCCACCAGCACGGAGGAACTGGCGCTTCTTCGCCACCTGGGGGACAAGAGCGGCGTGACGCTCTCGGTCTATGCGCGGCAGGTGACTCCGGCGGAGGAACGCAAAATCATCCACGACGCAGCAAACAAGAATCGTATGAGCAGGGCAAGCACCACCGATCTCAAGGCAACCGTAACGGCTGAGGCGAATCTGCAGGACGTGACAACGCTGATTACCACCATGCACCGTAACCGGGAACCGCTGATGCACTGCGCTGTGTTCATTGAATTGTCTGCCCGGGATATGGAGGGCCTGCGGACGCTCCAGAACGAGGTCATGGCGGAGCTGGTGCGCTCTAAGCTCTCCGCCGACCGAATCCTCCTGCGTCAACAGGAGGGTTTCCGGGCCGTCAACCCGGCAGGCTGGAACTGCTTTGGAAGTCAGTATGAGCGGGTCCTGCCGGCATCCTCGGTCGCCAATCTGTTCCCGTTCAATTACAGCGGCAAGACCGATCCGCATGGCTTTTATATCGGGAAGGACAGATACGGCTCAAACGTCATCGTGGACTTGGATCGCCGTGCCGAGGATAAGACCAACGGCAGCGTTCTCATCCTCGGCAACTCCGGCGAAGGAAAGAGCTTCCTGCTGAAGCTGCTGCTGGAAAACCTTCTGGAATCCGGCAAGACGGCGATCTGCCTCGATCCGGAGCATGAGCTCATGGATCTCTGCCAGAACCTGGGCGGCTGCTTCATCGACCTGATGAGCGGCAGGTACATCATCAATCCCCTGGAGCCCAAACTGTGGGATGTGGACGGCGAGGAGGATCCCGACGCACCGGAAGCCTTTCGGAAGCACAGTAGGCTCAGCCAGCATATCTCCTTCCTCAAGGATTTCTTCCGGGCATATAAGGACTTTTCCCAATGGCACATCGATACCATCGAACTGATGCTGGAACGCCTTTACCGCAAACGGGGCCTGGATGACGGGACCGACTTTTCAAAGCTCGGTCCCACGGATTATCCGATCCTCTCCGACCTCTACGCTGTGATTGAGGATGCCTACAGAAACTACGATGCGGAGTCAAGTCCGCTGTATACACGGGACAGGCTGCAGGACGTCCTGCTGGGCCTCCATTCCATGTGCGTAGGCGCGGAGAGCTGTTTCTTCAACGGTCACACCAACATCACCTCGGACCGTTTCCTCGTCTTCGGCGTCAAGGGTCTTCTACAGGGAAATACCAACGTGAAGGACGCCTTGCTTTTCAACGTGCTTTCCTATCTCAGCGACCGGCTGCTCACCGAGGGAAACACTGTGGCGGCTTTGGACGAGCTGTATATCTGGCTTTCCAGCAGAATGACCATCGAGTACATCCGAAACACGCTCAAGCGTGTCCGGAAAAAGGAATCCTCCCTCATCATGGCCTCACAGAATCTGGAGGACTTCAATGTGGACGGTATCCGGGAGCTGACGCGCCCGCTCTTCGCCATCCCGACGCATCAGTTCATCTTCCACTGCGGCGCGGTGGACAAGCAGTTCTATATGCAGAACCTCCAGCTGGAGGAAAGCGAGTATGAGCTGATACGATTTCCGCAGAACGGTGTCTGCCTCTATAAATGCGGTGTGGAACGCTTCCTGCTGGAGGTCCACGCCCCGGAGTACAAGAGGGTGCTCTTCGGGAATGCCGGAGGTCGATAAGAATACAGAGAAGGAGAAGAACATGAATCCTATTGAATTGGAAATCTGGAAACCGAAAGAGGATGATCCTCGCTATGCTGAGTACGCAGGCCAGCCTATAGCCGAGGCTGTGTTCGTGGAATTAAAACAGCGTCTGGACAGCGTGGGGATGCTGCCGGACGAATACTTCCTTATGGATACAGAGTGGGAGAATGGCCGGGAGATCCCCGAGGGTGCGGATGTGTTCGTCACCACGGACTACGGGGCCAGCGAGGGCGTATACCTCGACGGCCATCTCAAATGGCATGAGGACGGAAAGCCCGTTATCAAATCCTTTTTCACCGGCAAGACCTTGGGAAACACCGGCGCGGACCTGGATCGGATGTTCCTCATCTCCTCTGCGATCACGAAGGCCTTTCACGGCGACGGCGGGCAGTACCCACGCTATGTGAAGCTGGGCCCGGAGGAGCCGGGGAAAGATATAATCGTCAATCTGACGCCCGTAGAGCAGCGCATCTTCATCGACGCGCTGATGGAACGCAGAGAAAGTTTGCGGGAGCAGACTGCGGGCGTCGAGCAGCTCCTGCGCCGCATGACCGGGAGCATCACGGCCTACATGGACCTTGTCGGCGAACGTCCCCTGCGGATCACCGACTTCGATAAGGCAGTCCTTGCTATCCACGACGGAGAGCTGCAGGTGTTCAAGGAACTGCTTCCCCGCATCAAAAACCGCGTTGGGGATCTGCTTGTCGAAGCGGCGGGCCGCGCGGGAGCGGTCGGCGGTAAGATGACGTTGGAAATCGTCGCATATGCGCCGGAGTTTTTGAGCGCGGATTACACCGCCGCCAGCCAAAAGGCTGTTGAGCTTTGCGATGAGGATCGTGTCCTATTCCTCATGGAGCAGGCGAAGGGCATCGTTTGTGACCTTGACCCGTCGTACTACGGCAAGATCATGGACTATGCCTATCTGCATAACCGGCGCATGGGCCGAAGTCTCGTTGAAGCTGCGCCGGAGGAATGGATCGCCGCCGCGCCGCCGGAGCTGTTGTGCCATGCCATACTCCAATCCAATCTGGATTTTCAGATGGCGGATGCGCTGGTCACGAAAGGCGCGTCATGCGGCGAACGGGCGTCGGAGCTCCTCAGACACATGACGACGAGCCGCGACGAGTGGGCGGCGAAGCTCCTGCTGGAGGACGGCATGAAGATCGAAAACGATGACTACGCCGCCCTGGACGCCTGCGTCTGCAACCGGGCGGCAGGCATAGCTCAGATCCTGCTGGAGCGGGGAATGGACTTCGACAGATATCTGGAATGGGTCTCTGCGCACCCCAACGATGACCGACCTGCAGAGCTGCTGGATCAGCTCGAAGAACTCTGGCAGAGCATCGCAGAAAACGGTCAGAGCCGAACAGGTCCGACTATGGAGATGACACTATGACCACCGCCGCCGTCATCGCAAAGGCGGCCGCCGCTGTACTCAGCAATGAGAAAAGCCGCAAAGCGGCGGGCTGGATCATCGTCGCGGTGTTATCACCTCTCATCCTGCTCATCGCAGTCCTCTGCTCTCTGGGCTCCGGCAGCGCAGGTCATAACAACGCCGCTGTGGATGCCTGCTTCTACGGCGGCAGTTTCTCGGAGCAGGCGCCTGCGGAGTATCAGACCCACATCACGCAAATGCGCTCCGCCTTCTCGGTGCTGGACACATCCATCGCCGCCGCCAACGCGATCATGGTAAACGGAAGCCTTGACCCGATCCGGATCAAGGCTGTTTTTTATGCCCTCTGCTTTGGCGAGCGTGCGCCGAACCAGAGAGCTGCCAACCGCTTCGTGGAGTGCTTCTATACCACAGAGGAACGATCACACGAGGTGACTGTGCGGGATGAAAACGGTGATCCCGTGTTGGATGACGACGGGAACACCGTCACCGAACAGGAAACCTACACTGTGACACTCCCGTGCTCTCTGGAGACGGCGTATGCAAACCTGGCTGCCGAGCTGGGCCGGGAGATCACCGGCGATGACCGAAAGAACATCGCCCAGATCTACCGGCGGATCGCGGGTAGCGTGGACAGCGGCGTCTATGGGATCACGGACTTTGAGCGCGGCACGGGCTACAGCGTGGAGATCAACCTCTCCGACTATCTCGACCAGGACCACAAGAACGCCGCTGACCTTGCCACCTATGCCATCCATGCCTGGGAACAGGGCTGGGGCTACGTTTGGGGCACCTGCGGCTGGGTGCTGACGGACGAGCTCTTCGCTTCCAAGCTGGCGCAGTACCCGGAGGGAGTGGGGGAGTACGAGGAATTCATCCGAGAACACTGGCTGCACGGGCGTACCGCAGACTGCATCGGGCTCATCAAAGGCTACGGATGGCTGGACCCGGACAGCCGAACCATCGGCTATGCCACGAACGGGATGCCGGATGTTTCGGCAAACCAGATGTTCTATGCGGCGTCTGTCACGGGTACCATCGACACGATCCCGGAGGTGCCGGGCTTGGCCGTCTGGCGGGACGGACACATCGGCGTGTACGTCGGCGGAGGCTACGTCATCGAAGCCATGGGGACGAAATACGGCGTGGTAAAAACAAAGCTCAGTGAACGGAGCTTCACCCACTGGCTGGAGATCCCGTTCATCGACTATGACTGACAGGAGGCAGTAATGAAGAAGACATCGATCACAATCACCTGGGAGGAGGACAAGCTCTCCGCCCTGCGCCTCTACCTGGCGGAGAAAGATATCCAGGTGGAGGATGCACTGACCAAGGCGCTGGAAAGCCTTTACGCCAAGGCGGTGCCGCAACCGGTCCAGCACTTTCTGGAGCTGCGCAGCGGTACGGCGGAAAGCGCCGCTCCGTCGAAGCCCAAACCCAAACAGAACCCGCCCGCCGATGAAAAGGAGGTGACCACAAATGGCAAGCCGGGAGATCGTCCTTTGGCTGGATGAGCGATGGTACGAGGCGCTGGAGCGTCACCTCAAAGATGAGACGCTGCGGGACAAGCTGGAGGATTACCTGGACGAGCTGTGCAATCAGCTGCCGAGCCATGAGTACGAACGGATCAGCACGGAGATCTATCGGGAAAGCGCGGCGCGGGAAGCGGAGCGGGAGGCGAGCCGCCGCTTCGCGGTGTTCCGCATCCGGGAGAACGGGGAGCGCTGTTGCTGCCTGGTGGACGAGCCGGTAGACTTCCTTACCGCTGCCCGCTCCCTTCGGCGCTACACCCGCTCAGAGTCAACGGCAGGCTTCCGCAGCTACTATGCCGCCGCTCGGGAAATCTCCGGGAGGGAGTTCTCTCGGTATGTTCAGGAGCGCATGGAGAATACCGGACGGGTGACAGGAGCATTCGATATCGACCTGGACGGCGGAACCTTCGCCGAACTGAATCAGGGTGAATGGTATATCTATACGCTTCAGGATGTCTGCATCGCAGCCTACCACGCGGATCGCCGGAGCCAGGAATCCTCCGCAAAGCGGATGGAGCAGCTGCTCAACTACCTACGGGGAAAAACACTGCCCCAGCAGGGCTACTACCCGAAGGGATATCTCACCTACGGGGAGCGGGAACTGCACCCGGAGGATATCTCCTTCGCCGACGAGATCTGCGAGGAGGACGGCAAGCTGAACTTCTACCTGGAGTCCTTCGATGGCCTTGATGAGGTGCTGGGTACCAACGTATGCACGGAGGAGAACGACGATTACGTCAACGTCTACGCCGACTACGACCTGGAGCATGGGCTGGTGGCGGACACGCTGCTCGTCATTCTCCACCGGGGCGACGGTACGGATCGGCAGCATGAGTATCCTCTGTCCCCGGAGGAGCAGGCTCTCCTGCTCCAGAAGATGGAGGTGTACTGCCTGGAGCAGACCGGCCTGAGCCTCGCGGAATACCGCAGCCAGTACATCGCCCAGGAGCAGGAGACCCAGGGCATGGGCACGGAGCCGACGATGTGAGGCCACTGTCGGCACCGTGTGCGCGGGAACCGGTGAGGGCAGCATCCCAGCCCACGGAGGCGTCAGGAGCGCTGTGCCCCCGCGTTCGGGCTGGTTTGAGGGGCGTTTTCCCGGTTCGATTTTCGTACAAGATAAAGGGAGGTGGTCGCCAGCGCCCACCTCCCGCCCACAAAGCCCCGCAGTGCGGGGCTTTTCCCGGTTTCGGCCAGGTGGTCGCAAAAGAGAGAATAACCGAAAATGGGTGGTCGTGACCAGCTGAAAGCCCCGATGTTGCGAGGTTTTGGCTGTGTCGCAGAAATAGCCGCAGGGGAGGAAAAAGGAGTTGGAGAACGAAAGAAAAACACGGACCGCCGTCTGGCTCTGGCCAGGCACGATCCGAAAGATCGACGAATGGCTGGAGAAGGACAACTGTGAGACCCGCAGTGAGTTCATTGAAAAGGCGCTGGGATTCTACCTGGGATACCTGGAGAGCGGAGATGCCACCGGCTATATGAGCGAGGTGCTCTCCAGCCTCATCAAAGGCATTCTGGACAACAACAATAACCGGCTCCGCTCCCTGCTGTTCAAGTGGGCGGTGGAGCTGAACATGATGTGCCACACCATCGCGGCCCACTACCGGGTGGACGAGATCGACCGCCGCGCCCTCCGTGCCTTCGCGGTGGACGAGGTAAAGAAGACCTATGGCCAGGTCAGCTTCGATCACGCCATAGACGTGCAGAGGGGGCTGCCGTATGAAGAACCGTGGCAAGACTGATCTTTATCTCACCCTACCTCAAGGGTGGCCAGGGAAAAACAGCCCTCTCCCGGCGCACAAGGTATATCGCTACCCGAGAGGGTGTGGAGCTCCTGAAAAGCGAGCGCGGAGATCAGCCCGCAACAGATAAGCAGCGGTCATATATCCTGCGGCTCCTGGAGTCCTTCCCGCAGATCATGGAGCTGGGCGAGTATGAAGACTACGCCGCCGCGCAGACGATGGATAACGCCGCCGAGCTCATCGACCGGGCGACGGAACAGTTCGTTGCCGCAGCAGATCAGCGGGAGAACTACCTCGACTATGTTTCACACCGACCCGGCGTGCAGAAAGAAGGCGACCATGGCCTGTGGGATCGGAACGGCAAGGTGCAGAATCTCTCCAGAGCTGTGGGGGAAGTGGCTGACCATGAGGGAAACGTCTGGACGCCGGTGCTATCCCTCCGTCGAGAGGACGCGGAGCGGCTGGGTTATACCAACGCGGAAAACTGGCGCGCGCTGGTCAACGCCTGCTCCAAGGAGCTCGCGGACGGGTATAAGATCTCGCCGGAGAATCTGCGCTGGTACGCCGCTCTCCATGAAAAAGAGAAGCACGTACACATCCACTTGATCGTGTTCTCCAAAAATCCCAAAGAAGGCTATCTGACGAAGCAGGGTATCCGGGACATCAAGTCCGCCTTTGCCACACACATCTTCGAGCAGGATCTCCTGCAGATCTATGAGCGCAAAACAGAATACCGAAACGAGCTCCAACGATCCGCCGAGGACAGAATGGCGGCACTCATCTTTGAGATGGAGAGCGGCACGATCCGAAACAAAAAGATTGAACGCCTCGTGACGGAGCTTGCCCAGCGGCTGAAGCACACCAAGGGCCGCAAGGTCTACGGTTACCTGCCGCCGCAGGTAAAGCGCATCGTGGATGAGATCGTAGACGAGCTCAGCAGGGACGAGCGGGTGGCGGCGGCCTATACGCTCTGGCAGGAAATGCAGGAGGAAGTATATCGCACCTACAGTGAAACGCTGCCGGAGCGTCTCCCGCTCTCGAGACAGAAAGAGTTCAAGGCCGTACGG
>JAFZVM010000077.1 GCA_017617795.1 Oscillospiraceae bacterium | reverse complement strand
GGTCAGACCGTAGATCACCCCGTTCGGCCCCGGCTCCAGGCGCCGGATGTATTCCCGGTTGATCTGGGGGTCGTCCACCAGATGCAGCGCATCCGAAGCATCCACATAGGCCAGGCCCATGGTGGTAGCGATCAGGATGTTGCCGGCGGCGTCCTCCGTGATGTCCTGGATGGAAGAGGAGTTGAGCCCATCGATGTGGGAATAGAAGCGCAGGACCTCCGTCTGGGACAGCATGGCGACCCCGCTTTCATTGGTACCGATCCAGATGCGCTCCCGGGAGTCCACGAAGAGGCAGCGCACGCTGCTCAGGCCCGTGGAGGCGTCGTAGCGGGTGAAAACGTTGCTGTCATAGCGCACAAGGCCGGCGTAGCCGCCGATGAGGATGAAGCCGTTAGAGAGCTGCACGATGTCGTTGGCGTCCGAGGTGGGCAGCCCGCTGGTGTTGTCGTAGAGCACGGCGGCATAGCCCGCGCCGCCGATCACCCGCTCCTCCTCTTCCTCCGCGGCCAGAGCCGGCAGAACGCCGATCAGCGTCAGCGCAGCCAGCAGCAGCGCCGCCAGGGGGAGGAGCCGCAGCTTTCTCCCGATTCCGTATGGGCGTTTCCCGCGCATATGATGTCCTCCTTCGCCGCCGGGCCCCGGGCGTTCCGGCGGAACAGAACCGCGCCGGGAACGGTCCCCGTCCCCGGCGCGGATGATTTACAGGTTGTTCTCCGTCCGGGAGATCAGGTCATTCTGGCAGTCTGTGCTCAACTCCACGAAGTAGGCGCTGTAGCCCGCGATCCGCACGATCAGGTCCTTGTACTCCTTCGGTTCCTTCTGGGACGCGCGCAGCACGTCCGCGGAGACCACGTGATACTGCACCTCCATGCCGCCGTTTTCAAAGTAGGCATAGGTCATATCCCGCAGCTTGTCGATGCCGTCCTGCCCGTTCAGGGCCGAGGGATGGATCTTCAGGTTCACCGCGAGCCCGTCCATATTCTTGGTGTGGTCATAGCACACGGAGGATTCGAACACCGCCGTGGGGCCGTGCTTGTCGCGGCCCTGCACCGGGGAAGCGGCGTCGGCGATGGGCTGGCCCGTCTTCCGCCCGTCGGGGGTGGCCCAGGTGGTGTAGCCCTGGGTGACGTGGTCGGAAGCGCCGTACATGCCGGCCTTGTAGTTGTCGGTGCGGGTGCTGTAGCACAGCTTGCAGGCGTTGTAGTAGGTGTCGGCGATCCACTTCATCTCCATGTCCGCATAGGGGTCGCCGTTGCCGTAGTGGGGGACCTCGTTGATGATCTGCTGGCGCAGGACCTCGTAGCCCTCCCAGTTTGCCATCACCGCGTCGTAAAGCTCCCGGGTGGTGCAGAGCTTCTTGTCGAAGCACATGTACTTGATGGCGGTCAGGCAGTCGGCGATGGTGGCCAGGCCCGTGGCCGTGCCGCCGTAGGAGTTGTACTTGCAGCCGCCCCAGGTGCAGTCCTTGCCGGATTCCATGCAGCCCTCCATGCTGATGGAGATCAGCACCTCCGTGCCGTGGTACTGCTGCAGGAGATCCGTATAGTTGTCGATGGAGACCTGGAGCGTCATAAGATACTCCACCATTTTCCGCATGGCCTCCCGGACCTCTTCGATGGAGTTCATCTCATAAAGGAAGCCGGTGTGCAGGCGGCTCTGGGCGCCGTTGAAGGGGTTTTTCCCGTCGTTTATGGCCATGTCGAAGACGACGCCGTAGTTCAGGCTGGAATAGGGCGCCGTGTTGCCGTTGGAGCAGGGATATTCCAGGCCGGGGCCCACGATCTCCTGGCAGCCCATAATGGCGTACTGTCTGGCGTCCTCCAGGGTATAGCCGTTCTCCCGCATCAGACCGGGGATGATCACGTCGTCGTTCTGGAACAGAGGCAGACCGCCCACGAGCTTCGTGGT
The DNA here is from genome assembly GCA_017617795.1 of Oscillospiraceae bacterium. Classification (GTDB taxonomy): domain Bacteria; phylum Bacillota; class Clostridia; order Oscillospirales; family Oscillospiraceae; genus UBA1774. The sequence goes on along the minus strand of JAFZVM010000077.1, from coordinate 16,087 downwards.
CTCCACGGCCAGCTCCCACAGTTCCTTGGGCGTGGTCTTGCATATGCGCAGGGAGATGGTGGGATCGTGGAGCTTCAGACGGGCGATGGACTCCAGCACCATATAGCTGATGGGATTGGTAGCGTCGGTCCCGTCGCTTTTCTGCCCGCCGATGGTGGTATGCTGATAGCTGTTGGCGCCGATCATGTGGACAAGGAGCTGCGGCGCGCCGGCATAGAGATTGTTGACCTTCAGAAAATAGGCGTCCACGATCTCCTGGGCCTGATCCTCTGTGAGAAGGCCGTTATCCATATCGTGCTTGTACTGTGCGTAGGTGAACTGGTCGAACCGGCCGATGGAAAAGGCCACGCAGTTATTGGCGTACATCAGCAGCGTGTACATCAGAGACGCCTGGCAGGCCTCCCAGAAGGTGCGGGCCGGATTCTCGGAGATCCAGTACAGGCTGTCGGCCATCCGCTCCAGCTCCGCCTTGCGCTCGGGATCGGCGCAGACCTTCGCCTTTTCCAGCACCGCGTCGCCGTAGCGGCGGATATAGGTGATGCAGGCGTCGCAGTTGATGACCACAGCGGAGTAGAACAGGTATCTCCGGGAGTCGTCTCCCATGATGTTGCCGTAGTGGGCGTCCAGCCAGTCCTGCGCCTGCTTCCGGATGGCGCCGTAGCCCACGTTGATGATCTTGTGGTGTCCGGCGATCAGATGTCCGGGGCGGCAGCCGATCAGGTGCTTCATAAAGACGCTGTGCTTGGTCGCGCCCAGCTGCTTGAGCTCATCCAGGCCGTCTGGGGCCCAGCCGTCCCCGCAGCAGTCAAAGGTGCGGCCCTTCCAGAAATCCTGGATGCTGCGGATGTTCTCCACGTCCTCGGGAGAGGCGCAGAGCCGCAGATCCTCGGTTTCGGGATTGTGGTACAGGCCGTCCTCCTTCAAGGTCCACTCGCCCTTGTCGATCCCGTTGATGATGAAGCCGAGGCCCTCGCTGGATTCGGGATGATGGACGTTGGAGCTCATGTAGCGGCCGCGGTTGCCCACGAGAACGTCGTCGTCCTCCACCCGCAGCGTCAGGTTCTCGGCCATCGCCTTGAGCTGGCGGGCGCTCTGGATGATGGGGATGGTGTTGAGGTCTTTCTTGCGGGCCTCCGTCGCGATCATGGCATGCTCGGAGTCCAGCCGGATCACGCGGTTGCGGATGGCCTCCCGCTGGCGCCGGATGCGCGGGGTAATGTCTTTGAACTGATACATCCCGATATCTCACTCCTTCTCAGCGGTCTGCCGATCCGTTCCCGGGGCCGGCTCGATCGGGTCCGTTTGTGCGCTCCCCGTTGTCCTGGAAGACCGTTCCTGATGTTGTTTATCTGATTGTAACATAGCTTTGAGGTCCTTTCCACACATTCTCGGCGAACTCGGGACCGGGGCCCGGACTTTTCAGGAATTCCCGGCCACGCTGTCCTTGTCGAAGGACTCGTCCACATCCATATACTTTGCGTAGCCGCTTACCATGATCGGCAGTTCTCCCCCATAGTAGATCAGACCCACCGTCATCATATGGTCGTAATCCTGCAGGAATATGCAGCGCTCCAGCGTTGCGGGAACATCGGAATAGAAGGGACCATAGCCCCAGATGTCCACCAGGAGGATCGGATAATTGATCTTGGTCGCCTTGTAGGGCAGGTCGTTTTTGGAGCTGACGTTGGGCGACCATTTCACCCGGACCGTCTTCTCATCCAGGAACTCATGCCAGACAAAGCGCTCGCTGCCCAGATACCAGGCGACGTTCGATTCGACCATGGCGTCGCCGGCATCCGTGTGTCCGGCGCCTTCGGGGACTTCGGCGCCGCTGATCCGGCCGCAGAAGTATTCCTTCTCCATGCCCCGGATCAGGGTCACCAGGTTCTGCTGCAGATCGAAAACGGCGGCGTCGTAGCCAAGGCGCACAAGATACGTTTTGACCTGGAGCTTCAGAGATTCGTATTCGCACTCCCGCCCGTCCACAAAAGCCTTGCGCTTGTCCTCGAATGCGATCACGTGCTCTTCCCTGCCGTCGGTGATCGTGAAGGAACGCTTTGCCAGCTCGAAGTTGTGCGGCAGCCGGTATTGATCCAGGCCGTATTTTTCTCCCTTATTGGCGAGGTTGGCGATGTAGACGCCGTCCTTGTCGTAGGTGTAGTTGAACATTTCCTTTCCTCCTTTCAGGGCGCGTAAGGATTCCGGGCGTTGAGGAAGACCTCGTCGAGCTCGGGCCGCGTGCCGAAGGCGCCGAAGCGGATATGGCAGGGCCGGATCCCGCCGCCTTCGGCCTTGACGTTGCCGAAGGTGCGCCCGACGTGGTACATCCGGTCATAGTTCTGCAGGAACTTCATGTCATTGGAGCGGTATGGCGGGTCGAAATCAGCCAGCTTGCGCTCCATGAGCTCCTCCACAAGGCTGAACAGATAGAGGTTGTCCTTGATCTTGATGAACTGCGCCACCTCGTCGGTGGAGGGGATCGCCTGCATCAGCGCGTCGCTGCGGTCCGCCTGGCCGTAACTGGCGCCGGGGACCGTGATGCGGTAGAAGGAGGAGGTAAAGTAGTCGTGACGCGTGACCATGCCGGTGTTCCAATGCCACTCCACCCGCGTGCCGATCAGGTCCGTTGTGAACACATGGCGCTTGAGGGGCAGAGGCATGCCGGGCACTTCGATCGCGCCGAAGACGTAGTGCGAGCTGATGAGCCACGGGAGCTTGGGATTCTCCCCCACCTTGCAGCGGCAGAAGGTCACCAGGCGCTGCTCCAGGTCGATGATGAAAAAGTGCTCCTCCCGGTCATGCTTGTCCAGGAACTCATCCAGCTCGAAGGAGACGAGATAGGTGGTATCGTCTCCCTTCAGGCAGAAGTAGGAGGCGTGTTTCGCTTCGTCGCCGTCCCAATGCCATTCCAGGTCCTCTTCACCGGTAAAGGCAAGATAGTAATCATGGCCGTTGTCCATGACAAAGTGGAAGTTTTCGCCTTCCAGCTCCGTAACGTGGGGCTGTGTGAACTGGTCGATCGCGTATTTGCGCCGGGGATAATTCCTCAGATTCATATCCGTCATCTCCCATTCATATTAAACTGACCGCTTCGGTGCGCTCAATCGGTATATCCGTAAACCTTTCTTCCGTACCAGTGCGCCTCGTCCCGCATGATGCTGTAGGCCCGCTTCACCCCGGGATCCCCGGGAACGCCGATGGGGAAGCCGGCGAAGGCGTAACCGCCGCAGACGCTGCACTCGTCGATGGTGTTCCGGATATCCTGCCGGAATTCTTCTTCATCGAAATCCGGCCAGTTCTTCGGCATGTGCTGACCCCAGCCCCAGTGGCCCACAAAGGACATCCTGCCCTTGAACTGCTCCTGGCATTTCCGGATATCGTTGCTCTCCTGGAAGGGCTCGGTCACCCGGACGCCGAACTGATACATGAACTCCAGGAACGGCGTGGTATAGCCGCAGTTATGGAAGAGGACCGGAACGCCCGCTTCCCTGGCGGGCTCGGCCAGCCTCATATAAAGCGGCAGGAATACCTCCTCATAGACTTCCGGGGAGAAGAAGGGCGTGGTCTTTGCGCAGGTATCGTCGGACATGTGCCAGAAATCGGGCTTGAAGACTTCAAAGAGCTTCTTGTAATGGGGCATGATGTGGTCGATCATGGCGTTCAGCATGGCGCTGACCTCGTCGGGATCCTCCATGAGGGCGATCAGCCCGCCCTCGAAGCCCATGAGGCCGACCAGCTCCTGGAACGGGGCGAAATGCGGGCCCACCGAGAGGCAGGACTCATTGCGGTCGATGTTCTTCAGATTGTCCGCATAGGCTTTTTCCAGGTCCACATCCAGCGGCTCCGGGAATTTCACCACCTTTTTCCAGTCTGTGATGTCCTTCAGCACGTTGATGCGGGTATCCGGCATGATGGATTCGATGCCCACGGAAGGCTTTGCGTAGGGGACGCCCCACATGTCCGTGCCGCCCTGCATCATCGTATCCGCAAAGAATGAGATGCGCGCGCCTTTCACGGCGCACTCCCCCAGGTAGGGGTCGCCCATCAGGCTGTAAAAGGGAACGTAGTACGGGAATTCCCCTTTTGCCAGTTTCAGGAAGTTTTCTTTCGGCGTGACTTTTGCCATTGTCAAATCCTCCTCGCTGCAGGAGTCTGTATCAGCTGTACAGACCGTTTTTTAATGTTTTGTTACTATAGTATATCGAAAAAAAGTCTGCGTTGCAAGTTTCCCGAAGTACCCATTCTTTTTTTCTCTCCTCATAAACAAAAAAGGGGACGGTATCCGAAGATACCGCCCCCGAAAAGCCGGATGGCTGTCGAATCGGCATGGTTCTGTCAAAAGTTCCGGATGTGTTATTCTTCCGGGACCTCCCAGTAGATACTGGGTACGCTGGTCAGGATCTTCCATTCCTCCCCGTAGGGCGTCGGCAGCGTATCGAAGGGATCGCCGTTTTCGTTGCTGTCCCCATAGGCGGAGACCATATAGTTCTCGTTGGAATTGAAGCAGACGCCGACCTCCAGAAGACGCTCAATATCCTGGAGCAGCAGGATCCCGCCGCCCCCCTGATCGTGATCCGGCGACCGCCGGCACATGATCTCCTCCACAAAGCAGAACAGGTTCAGGTTCTCCTTGATCCAGACGTGGAAGCAGGGCTCTTCGAAGATCGGATAGTAGGTCTCCCGCACCCGGTAGGCTTCAATGGATCTTTCGGCTTCCTCCCGATCCTTGGGATCCGGGCTTTCCAGAAGGTATTTCATCCTGTTGCGCTGGGTTTCCACAGGCGTCAGGCCGTCGCCGGTGCTGGCGCGGATCGCCCGGGGCGTATGGTAAATATGCTGAAGGACATGTCCGGGATTATAGTGCCAGAAGATATGACCTCCCACCATGCGGCTGCTCAGGTGGTGCCGGATCTTCGGGAGCGGGACGCCGGGCACGTCGATCGCGCCGAAGTACGGCGTATTGCGGACGAGACGGTCAAGGTCCTTCTCGTAATGCCGCTCCATGATATCCATCGTGACCAGGCGCTGCTCCGTATCCAGGATCCAGTTATAGGAGATCCGGCCGTTCTCCTCCGGCAGCTGTATGTTCACCAGATAAGTCGTGTCGTCTCCCTTCAGACACTGGTACCCGTCGGTCCTCGGCGGCTGATCGTTCTCCTGCCACTGCAGGTTTTTTTCATCCGGAAAGCTGAGCACAAAACGCTTTCCGTCATCCATGATGAGGCGGAACTGTTTTCCTGCCAGCTCATAGCAGAAGGGACCTTTATACTGACTCAGACCAAAGAACTTGCGGTTGACCTTTCCCATAACGTCTCCTTTTTCTTTCATAACAGGATGGATTTCTGATTCTATCGATAAACAGGCGGATCCTCTGATTATTCTAGCCTGCTTCCGTCCCGGAAGTCAATAGGTCTCAGCCCCGTGCGATCAGCGAGAGCAGGCTGCCTGGCATTGACCGGGAGGCCTGATTTCTATATACTTCTGAATGAAGCGGTATCCGGAGATGAAAGGCAGGCGGATACCGGGTGATCGGATCGTCTGATCCACAGGGGCGGACGGATGAGCCGCCGGACGGAGAAAGGAGAAATACCATGCCCTATATGCGCGTAAGCCTGTCCGCGGAGCTGACGGAGGAACAGCGTCAAAACCTGTATGAGAAATTGGGGGAAGCCCTGCGGCACATTCCCGGCAAAGAACCCTTCATGCTGATCGCCGAGATCGAAGATGGGCGGCAGTTCTACGCCTTCGGGAAGAAGCAGGAGAATTTCGCTTTTGTGGACGCCCGCTATTTCAGCCGCGTGGAATATCATGCCAAGCGGGATTTCGCGAAAGCTGTGATGAAGGCCATTGAGGAGGTGGCAGGCACAAAAAGCACGAACATCTCCATGAACATCTTCGAGCTTTCCACCTGGGCCGGCTTCGGGGACCTGAACGACGAGTTCTACAAAGATCCTGCCGCCGACTGAACCCGGCTGATACGCTGCGCCCGCCGGTCCGTGCTCCGGCAGGGTCTGTCGGCACATCCCCGTACCGAAGCAAAAAAAGACGTATATCCGCTTCGAATGATCGCCGGTCGTTGACCGGGATATTTGATTCCGATATAATCTGTATTATGGATGACAAGTACGGGAAGTACCTGTGATCCTCCCATTTTGAATTCTTAAGAAGGTTAAACATAAGCAGATCGAAAGGAGCAAGAACTATGGCTATCGTATTTGAAGACCATTCCGAATGGGTAAAGCGCGGCAAGCTGGTCACCTTCCAGATCGCCATGGACCCCATCCCGGACAAGCGCATGCGCACCATCCGCGTCTGGACGCCGGAGAGCTACGACGGCGTGAAGCGGTTTCCCGTGCTGTACCTGCACGACGGGCAGGTGGTGTTCCCCGAAAAGGCTTCTCCCGGAATGGGCAGCTGGGATTGCGAGCTGTGCATCAGCGAGCTGGAGCCGGAATGCCAGTGCATGGTCGTGGCGATCGACACCTCCAGTGACCGGAGCAACGAGCTGCTGCCGCCCCTGAAGCCCAATCTGAATTTCGGAGGCCCCCGTCGGGCCGACGCGCCGAAGCCCAATCCCCTGGGCGGTTATTACGCCGACTTCATCAAGGATACGCTGAAGCCCATCATCGACGCGAATTTCATGACCCTGCCCGACGCGGCCCACACCGCCGTGGGCGGCGCTTCCATGGGGGGCCTGGAGTCCCTCTACATGACCTTCAAGGATCCCGACGTTTTCGGGCGTTCCCTGGATCTGTCCTGCGGCCTGGGCCTTCTGGAGGAAGAGGACTACCTGGCCAGGATCGACGCCTACGATCCCAAGAAGCTGGAAAACGCGCGTTTCTATCTGTACACCGGGGACCAGGGCATCGAAGTCCTTGTCTTTGACTATCTGATCGCCGTCTACCGCCATATGAAGGATTCCCTGAAGCTGAACAATCGGCAGCTCTGTCTGATCGTCGACAGCCGGGAATCCCACTGGGGCACCTCCTGGGGGAAGTACCTCCCGGGCGGCCTCCGCTTCCTCTTCAAGGAGGACAACGGCGTGGAGACTCCCAACTTCGGCATGCCCCGTCCCAGGCAGGATTGATGGGGAATACCGGAGAATAACAACCGCCTGAAACACGGGCATATCGGTATGAATCCGATCGTGTGAACGAACCCATACCGATTCAGGTTTTCCAGGCCCCCGCTGCTGTGGGAACGGAACGGGAACGACTTCAGAGTGAGGGATGACAGATGCATTTTGAATGGAATGAGAAGACCATGGGCTGGATGCTGGACGCGGCGGAGTACACGGGCTTTTACCGCAAGCTGGCCGCTCTCCTGCTGCCGGAGATCCGGGTCCGCGGCAGCCTCTGCGATATGGGCTGCGGCATGGCCCTGGCAGACATGGCGCTGGCGGCGGATATCGGCTGCATCACCTGCGTGGATGTGAACCGGCCCGCCCTGTCCTTTGCCCAGAATGAAGCGAGACGGCGGGGCATCGGGAACCTGGAATTCATGCTGTCGGACGGTGCATCCGTCGCGGGCCGCTGGGATACGGTGATCGCCCTGTTTCACGGCCGCATGGAAAAGACCTGCGCGGCTTACCTCGGCAAGGCATCGGACCGGCTGATCTGTGTCACCCACGGTCCGGGCGTGCGCCACGCCGGGGCCTTCTGCGAGAACGCGGACGCGGCGGCGGCATGGCTGGATTCCGCCGGCTGGACCTATACCCGCACCGACGGCGTGCTGGAGTTCGGCCAGCCCCACCGTTCCATGACAGATGCCATGGAGAGCACCGCGGCTTTCCACCGGGAGTGGGACCGGGCCGCGCTGGAGACACGGGTACGGGAATCGGTACAGGAGACCGGGCGGGAGGACTTTCCGTTCTACACGCCGAAGACCCGTTCCTTCGGTCTCTTTGTGATCCCCCGGGCGGGGAACGAACAGCATCTGAAGAAACGGAAGATATTCGCGGGAGGACTATGAGAATGAAAATTGCAGTAACGTATGAAAACGGATCGGTGTTTCAGCACTTCGGCCATACGGAACAATTCAAGGTCTATGAGATCAGCGGCGGACAGGTGATCTCCTCCCAGCTGCTGAACGCAGGGGGAAACGGCCATGAAGCGCTGGCGACACTGCTGAAGGAACATGGGATCGACGTGCTGATCTGCGGCGGCATCGGCGGCGGCGCGGCGGCGGCTCTGAGCGAACAGGGCGTCGAACTCTGCGCGGGCGCATCCGGCGATGCGGACGAGGCGGTCGCAGCCTATCTCCGGGGAGAGCTGGCGGATACCGGCGTGAACTGCGACCATCACGGGGAAGAGCATTCCTGCGGCGGCCATGAGGAGGAAGGCGAGGACTGCGGCGGCTGCAGCGGAGGCTGCGGCGGCTGCAGCGGAGGCTGCACACCGGCGATCGAGGGAAAGAACGTGGGCAAGACCTGCCAGACGCATTATACAGGCACCTTCAACGACGGTACGGTGTTCGACTCCTCCTATGACCGGGGAGAGCCTCTGGAGTTCGTCTGCGGCGCAGGCATGATGATCCCGGGTTTTGACGCCGCCGTGGCCGATATGGACGTGGGACAGACGCTGCAGGTGCATCTGATGCCGTCGGAGGCCTATGGAGAGAAGGATCCCAGCGCCATTATCACCGTGGAGATCGCCAACGTCCCCGGCGCGGAAGAAGTGTCGGTGGGCGACCGGGTATATCTGCAGAACAGCTTGGGGCAGCATACGCCCGTAAGAGTAACGGCAAAGGACGAGAAAACGGTCACCTTCGACGCCAACCACGAGATGGCCGGAAAAGAGCTGAATTTCACCATTGAGCTGGTGGAAGTGCGGGAATAACACAGCTCATCCGTCGCTTCGCATGATGAAGAAAAGCCGCTGCTTTCGAACCGGGAGGCAGCGGCTTTTCGCGTTCTATGGCAAGCGTCAAACGAGGGGGGAGTCGGCGGCCCCCGGATGAAGCCGGGATATTTTTTTTGCTCTTCATCCCTTGCAGCAGCGCTGCTTTACGGCTGAAGAGACGGATCAACTCTTTCTGTTCTTCGATATGGGCATATCCATTCTTGACTTTTTCTGCGGAATAAACTATATTTGTATAGGTTTTATTCCTAATTCAGAATAGAGTTGCAGGAGGATAATTCGTAAAAATGAAACGGATCGTTGTTTTGCTTCTGGTTTTGGTTCTGGCCGCCTCGCTCTGCGCCTGCGGCGGCAAGCAGCCTGCAGCCACTCCCACTGCCGCGCCTGTGTCTGCATCCACGGAAGCGCCCAAGGCGACGGAGGCCGCCTGGCCCGATCTCAGCGGCCAGAGCCTGCTCATCTACTGCGGCGCCGGCATGAAGCAGCCCTTCCAGGAGATCGCCGACCGCTTCGGCAGCCTGACCGGCTGTGAGATGAACGTCACCTTCGCCAATGCCGCCCAGATCCAGACCCAGATCAGCACCGCCCAGGAAGGTGCGTTCTTCATCGCCGGCGCCGCCGGTGAGGTGAAGCCGGTGGAGGAGTACGTTGCCTCCAGCGTGAAGCTGGTGAAGCACATCCCCGTGCTGGCTGTGGCTGCAGGCAACCCCAAGGGCATCACCGGCGTCGCCGACCTGGCGAATGAGGACGTCTCCACCGTCATCGGCGACGCGGAGAGCACCCCCATCGGCAAGATCGCCATGCAGGTCTTCTCCGACTTTGGCATCACCGATTCTGTGAACCTGGTGGCGACCACCACCACCGCCCCCCAGTTGGCCACCGTCATCTCCATGGGTGAGGCCGATGCGGCCATCATCTGGAAGGAAAACTGCAACGCCGACGGCGTGGAGATCTGCGAGACAAAAGACATGGACGCCTATGTGAAAGTAGTCCCCGCCGCCCGCTTGACCTTTGCCGACGGAGACGCTGCGGCGGACGCCTTCAGTGCCTTCCTGGCCACCGACGAAGCCAACGCCATCTGGCTGGCCTACGGCTATGAGCTGGCCAAATAAGCCAAAGGGCGGACCCGGTCTCTTTTTCCTCTGCTGCCTGCTGTTGGCGCTCATCACGCTGGTCTTTGTGGGCGGCAACCTTTTCATCATCATTTTTCGCGGTCTACAGTCTCTGCCTGCCAGCATCCGGCAGGCAGAGACCCTCTTTGCCGTGGGGCTGAGCGTCCGCAGTGCCTGCATCTCCACCCTGCTCTGCTTCCTGCTGGCCCTGCCCACGGCCTGGCTCCTGACCCGGCCGGGGCTGCCCCTGCGGGGCGTGGCGGAGGTGATCCTGGAGCTCACCATGTCCCTGCCCTATATCGTGCTGGGCCTGAGTCTGCTGATCCTTTTTTCCTCCCCCTTTGGAAAGTCGTTGAAAGCGGCGGGTTTTCCTGTGGTCTTCAGCCGGAACGGCATCATTCTGGCCCAGCTCATGGTGAATCTTCCCTTTGCCATCAAGCTCTGCGTCACCGCCCTGCGGGGAGTGGACGACAAGCTGGAGAAGGTGGCGGGCTTGCTGGGGGCTTCCCCCGGCCGACGGTTTTTCACCGTATTGCTGCCCTGCTGCCGCAACGCCCTCATCAGCGCGGTGATCCTGGTCTGGGCCCGAGCCCTGGGGGAATTCGGCGCGACCCTGATGCTGGTGGGAGTCACCAGAATGAAGACGGAAACCCTGCCGGGAAGCATCTTCCTCAACGTCAGCACCAACGACCTGAACGCGGCTCTGGCCAGCGCCTTCATCCTGCTGCTGCTCACCGCCGTATCCCTGGGGGTGGACGCCCTGTTCCGGCATCTGGGAAAGGGGCAGAGCCGCTATGGCTGAGCGGGAGGAGCTCTTGCGCTTTGAGAACTTCGGCCTGACCCGCGGCGCTTTTCAGCTGCGGGACATCAGCTTCACCCTCTGCCGGGAGGAGGTACTCTGCTTTCTGGGGAAGACCGGGGCGGGAAAGACCCTGCTGCTGGAATCCGCCGCCGGGTTCTACAGTCCGGATACCGGCCGCGTGCTCTATCAGGGCACGGAGGTCTCCGCCATTCCCCTTCACCGCCGGAACATCGGATATCTCTATCAGGATTATTCCCTCTTCCCGAAAATGACGGTACGTGCTAACATTGGATACGGGCTGCGGATGCAGCGCCGGAGCCGGGAGGAGATCCGCGCCAGAGTGCGGGAGATGGCGGAATGGTTCGAGATCGGGCACATCCTGGACCAGCATCCGGGCACCCTCAGCGGCGGCGAACAGCAGCGGGTGGCCCTGGCCCGGGCTCTGATCACCCGCCCTTCCCTGCTGCTTCTGGATGAGCCATTCTCCGCTCTGGATCCCCGGACGGGCCGGAAGATCAGCGATAAGCTCACCGAGCTCCGCAAAGAGCTGCACTGTGCCGTGATCTTCGTCACCCACAATTTCCGGGAGGCGGAGGAGCTGTCGGAGCGGATCGGCATCCTGGCAGGAGGAAAGCTCTGCGGCGTGGTACCTAAAGAGGAACTGTACAGCAGCGAGTGGCCCCCGGAGGCCGCCGCGCTGCTGGGAATTGAGGAGAAGACATGACGAAGGAACAAATCTATCAGACGCTGAAAGAACGCTTTCAGGAGGTTTTGAAGGCAGCGGGCCTGGAGAATGAACCGGTGGAGGTGGTCTGCCGCTCCCTTTCCTCGGAGGAGGCCATCGGCAGCACCAAACGGAAGGACTATCCCATTCTCACGGGCAAGGACGTGATGATCCAGGCGGAGTGCCGGGGCTGCAAAGGCCAAGCCTTCACCGACGCTCCCGCTTCCTTCCGGGGCACGCTGGCAGAGGTACTGGCGCTGGATATCGTGGGTGATCCCCACAGCCGGAGCCTCTTTATCGCGGTGCTCAACGCGGTGATGCGGTCCCTGGGCCGCTGCGGGGACACGGTGCACTGCCGCACCGACGGGCCGGAAAAGTGTGCCTGCGACGTGAAGGCCTGTCTCCGCGCCGAATGGCCCGGAGTGAAGAAGATCACCCTGGTGGGCTATCAGCCCGCTCTTCTCCAGATGCTCACGGACAGCGGCTATCACGTGCGGGTCATGGACCTGAATCCCCAGAACGTCGGGCAGCTGCGCTGCGGCGTCACGGTGGAGGACGGACGGACTGCCATGGCGGACGCCGTCAGGCATGCGGAGCTGATCCTATGCACCGGCAGCACGCTCTCCAACGGCACTATCACAGACTACCTGGAGCTGGATAAGCCGGTGCTGTTTTTCGGCATCACCGCCGCCGGAGCGGCGGCGCTGCTGGGGCTCAAGCGGCTCTGCTTCGCGGACCGCTACCCCGGTTGAAAATGCGAACCTGTCAGGCAGGGGATCATTCTGCGCAGATCGGTACGAGGAAAAAACGATAAACAAATAAAGGGAAAAACAAAGAGGAGCGCCTTGAAACTTTTGATTTCAAGGCGCTCCCTTTCAATAATCGGGAAATACCGGACGCTGCCGGATCACGGATGATCAATACCTCTTGAGCCGGTAGCCCTTCGCGTAGTTCATGCGGCCCAGGAAAAACTCTTCCTCGTTCTCCCTCGCCTTGATGCCGATCCGCTCCACCTGCTCCCGCAGAGACTTTTTCTGGTAGTCATAGAGTCTGCCGGTGGGCTGCCGCAGGATGCCGCCGTTGCCGCCGCAGAGCCAGTGGCTGTACTTGTCCGCAAAGGCGCACATGATGCCCGTCTCGGGATAGTTCACGTTGGTGAACGCGCTGTATACGTATTCTCCCTTTTCTCTCGGCGCGCCGCGGAATTCCGCCTGGATCGCCTTGGCGTCCTCGATCCGGCCTTCCACCAGCGCGTTGAACAGCTTGACGTGGCGCGGGTTTTCCGGCGTCTGGGAGCCGTAGAACGGACCCGCGCCGGCCCACTGCTGGCCGTACTTCGGGATCGTCGTCCACCAGGCGGGGGTCATGGGGTCGGCCACGAGGATCTTGTCGCCCACCCGCTCGAAGCATTCGATGGTATACTCCAGGGTGTTGCCGCCCTGGATCTTCTGGGCGACCACGTTTTCGATGTCGGCGATCTTCGGAAGGGTGTCCATCGGCCAGCCGGTCTTGGGATCCCATCTCTTCAGCTTCAGGCGGCCTGCGTAGAACACGAGACCCAGGTTCACAGAGTCGGCCATGTACTTGTACATCCGGACCAGCTCGTCCTGATCCAGAGGATCATACATGAGCGGATGTCCCAGCATGGCCATGGTGCCGCCGCAGGCCTCATGGTACTGCATGGCTTCGATGTTGTCCTCCACCGTGTTCAGGACCGCGGAGATGGAGGTATGGATCCGGCCGTTCACCTCTTCGTTGACGATCTTGGTGAACCGCTTGATCTCCTCCATGGTCATCCCCGTGCCTTCGGGGGCGATGAGAATGGACTTCATACCGTTGGCGATGATGTGGTTGACGTCATACCGGATGCCGTCCTCGTCCAGGTCCGCCAGGTCGGGCGTGAAGGACGGGAATACCGGCGCCTCGAGACCCTTGAAGTTCTCTCTTGCCCAGGCTTTTGCGTCTTTCTTGCTGAATTCTTTCGGCATTGCTTCTCCTCCGTTTTTGTCGTTATTTATCGTGATTTTAAATTTCCGATCAGCCGTTTCCGCCTGCCTCCGGGCGCCCGGCGGCAGGTCTTTTCTTATCCACGCAGATATTTCATCATCGTCTGGACCTTTTCCAGATTGCTCTCCAGGAACACGTCCAGGCGGGAGATCTTCAGGTCGCCGCGGTCATCCACCGATAAGGTATAGAATGCGTTCATCCCGATCTGCTGCAGGATCCTGCCGGTGCCGCGTTCCACGAAGGTCGCGGTGACCATCGCGCTCACCGTCAGGCTTTCCACGTCGATGCAGAGCCGTCTGGGCTCCACCTTGTCCTGCCAGGTCGGATGGCTCAGGCAGATCCGGTACCAGATCTCTCTGCCGGAGACGCCGTTGTCAAAGGCAATATCCGGCGCATAGTACTTATCCATGACGTGCTGTCTCTCCGGCAGCTGGCAGTCTTCGCTGTAGCCGATGAAGTACCCCTGCATGAAATTCCGGATCTGCTCATATGTGACCGCCATCCTCAATACCTCTTGAGCCTGTAGCCCTTGGCGTAGTTGCACCGGCCCACGAAGAACTCCTCGTCGTCCTCACGGGGGTTGAAGCCCATAGCGCGGAGGCCCGCCTTGGTGCGCTGGCGCGTAAAGTCATAGAGTCTGCGCGCCGGCTGACGGCAGAGACCGCCGTTGCCGCCCAGACACCACATGGCGTATTTCGTCTCCACGGGACCCACCCGGCCCGTCTCCAGATAATCGCCCATGGAGCCGCCTTCAGCCGCGTTGGGAGTATACTTCCAGTAATGCTGATAGGCCTCTTCCAGCTTACCGTCCCGTATCATATGGAACAGCCTGACGCAGCGCTGATCTTCCGGCGTCTGCATGCTGTAGAAGGGGCCGGCGCCCGCCCACTGCTGACCAAAGAACGGGATGGTGGTGAACCATGATTCCGGCATCGGGTCCGACACAAGGATCTGGTCGCCGACCTTGCGGAAGGCGTATTCGATGGTGGACAGGGTCGTGCCGCCGGCGAACTTCATTGCGGTGACATTGGGGATCTCCGCAAACCGCGGCAGCATCTCCATGGGCCAGCCGGTGGGATGGAACCGCTTCACTCTCAGTCTTCCGGGATAGAAGTTGATGGCCAGGTTCGTGGAATCCGCCATGTACTTGTAGTTGCGGTACAGCTCTTCCGGGTCAAGGGGATCATAGGCGATGGGGTGACCCAGCATCGCCATGGTGCCGCCGGTCTCCTCATGGTACTTCATAATGGCGATGTTCTCCTCGACGGTGTCCAGAAGGGCGCCCACCGAGGTGATGATCCGGCCCTTTGCCTCGTCATTGACGATGCGGACAAACTCCTTGCGTTCCTCATAGGTCATGCCGGTGGCCTCCGGCGCGATCATGATGGACATCATGCCGTTGGCGATGATGTGGTTGACGTCCCACCGGATACCGTCTTCGTCAAGAGCCGAAAGATCGGGGGTGTACGAGGGGAAGATGGGCGCTTCCAGGCCCAGGAAGTTTTTCTTTGCCCATGCTTTTGCTTCGGATTTCGTGTACTCAAGCGCCATATCGTATATCCTCCTGTATAATTTGGCTTCTGATGGAAGGGAGCATGCATGGCCGGGATGCGTTTTTTACCGGGGTCTGCCGCCGGTCGGCGCCTGCCGATCAGCGTCCGTACTTGGTGAGGGCGGCGCCGCGGATGACCTTGTTCATCCAGGCGCGGGGCTCCTTCACGTCTTCGGCGTGGGGGGCGGAGGAGCCGGTCATGGCGGAATACATCACGGAGTTGCCGGCGCCGGAGCCGGAAACCATGACCAGGACCTGGTCGTTCGTGTGGAAGGGCTCCAGATGCAGGCCGGGCTTCACATCCTCGGGCTTCAGCGCGCGCATTCTGGACATGGAACCGCCCATGGCGATCTCTTTTTCCAGATCCTTGATCAGCTCCGCTCTCTCCTCCTCCGTCATCCGCTCGTAGTCAACGACGTTCTTGTCGTAGAGGTACTGGATGAAGGACTCTCTGGTGAAGCCGTGATCCGCCAGCTGACGGGCCAGGGTGGGATGGAGAACGATCATGTACCGGGGGTTGTCCGCGACCTCGGAGAAGCCGTAGGTGCCGCCCTTTCTGGCGAAGCGGGAGGTGATGACGTTCAGACGATCTTCAAAGGAGGTGTTGGACATGCACTCGCCCGCCACCATGCTCGTGCCGTTGAGCTCGCATGCAGTGATGATGCTCTCGTCGGGGCCGAAGCCGCAGTGCTCCGCCCAGGTGATCCAGGGACTCTCGTCCTGGTTCTCCGGGATGAGGTAGTTGCAGTATGCCGCGGGCTGGCCCGGGCCGCCGGGGGAGGCATAGACGGTCATGTCTCTCCATCCGATGGAGATCATGCACAGCAGCACGGCGCGGCCGATGGTGGAATTGACCCGGTAGCCGGGGGCCAGGTAACCGCTGGAGTTGTTGATGCCCAGCTCCTTGACGATCGGACCGCTGATGAAGATCAGGGGCAGGATCTCGTTCACGATGTGGAACTGGTTGAAGTTGGGATCGGTGATCACGTCGATGATGCCGATGATCACAGGCAGCCATTCCGGCTTCGCGCC
>JAFZVM010000076.1 GCA_017617795.1 Oscillospiraceae bacterium | reverse complement strand
GGAGAAGGCAGCGTGAAGTACGCCGTGGGGATCGTGGGCGTGGCGCGGGATACCCGCTCACCGGAGGTCCTTCGGGGCGTTTCCCGGGTCCTGGCGGCGGCGGAAGCCCTCACCGGAAAGCTCAGACAGCAGAAATAGAGAAAAGAGAAAGAAACTCCTCCGCGACCTCACATTCATACACAGAAGCGCCTTCCGCCGGTCACACCGATGGAAGGTGTTTCTGTGTTTTCCGCAGGTCATGGCAGAGGGACTCATGTATCTCGGCTATCTGCGAAAATACGCGTCACGATTCATGCGCCTGTGATCTCCCCCGGGTCCCAGCCCAGGATGCTGACCCGCCGGACCTGACGAAGAAACCAGCCGGTCTCTGTTTGCTTCATTTCCCGGCGCAGCTCCCGGGCCATGGGCTCCGGCAGCCTGGAGACGGGCATACCGGGGAAAACCTGCCCAAACAGCTCTTCCTCAGTGGCCGCAGTGTACTCCTTTACCTCTGTATCGTAGAGTACTTCCGGGTTTGCTCCGGCGTCGTAGAGCAGGTTGAAATGAACGTTGAAACCGAATAGCCGCCCGTTGGGCTCGTTGTATACCCGATTGGGATTTACACGCCGGTCTGCCAACACCCCTTCGTTCCTGTGGTAGTCCTCCTCGGTCAGGGGGGCCACATTCCAGAGGGAATAGCAGTATTTCGTCGCAGCGGCGCAGAAGCCCAGGATGTCGTTCTGGAAGGGGGCGTGCCGCCCCATGGCGATGTCGCAGACCGGGTAATCGACTCCGGCTTTCATCCCATACCAGTTGCCGCATAGGGGGACGATGTTCCCAATGCCTTGACTTTTGGCCTCTTCCATCAGGAAATCCAGGGACCGGGGGCTGCTGTCCAGAGCGTATACCGTTTTCACCCGCCTTGCGGCAGGGAGGGTCAGGGCCCCCACGCCGCAGCCCACATCCAGCACTGTGTCCTCCGGGCCGAGCCGGGTCATCAGGGCAATTTGCCTTTCCCCGGCGTTCCTCTCGTGTCGGGTGCGCTCCCGCCACTGGGCGGCGCTTTTATCCCAGCTCAGGGCCTCCTCGTCGTCTTTTTTTCGGACGCCCCAGGCGTTCATCCGCTCGATCTCCCGCCAGTTCAGCCAGGCGTTCACCAATCCACCCCCAGCTTTTCCAGGAGATCCCATTGTATTTCGTTGGGGTCCCAGCCCATGACCGCCATGGTCTGCCGCCGGATGATGGTGAGACCCTCCGGGCCCGCCTTCGCGTTCTGTTTCACATACTCCAGCAGCGCCGGACTGCTGCCCACAGGAAAGAGCTTCTGCGCCAGTTCCTCACAGGTGGGGGCGGTCAGAAGCCTTTCCTCCGTGACATAGCGGATCTCCGGGTTCGCTCCCGCCTCATAAAGGAGATTGAAGTGCAGGTTGATCCCGTACTTCCGCCCGTCCGGCCGGGCTGTGGTGTTCCGGCTCTCATCGCTGGAGCGGAGCCAGCGTCCACCGTTCCGTCCCGGCAGGGGCAGGGCGTTTTTGGGAGCCTCGCAGAGGCAGAGGCTGTAGCAGTATTTCGCGGCGAAGCGGCTGAACTTCAGGATATTTCCCTGGGCCGGGGAATGCCGGGTCACGGCGATCTCCGCCGGGGCAAAGTCCCGGCCGGGCTCGATGGTATTAAAATTGCCCTGCAGAAAGTCCAGATTCTCAGCACCGGCCTCCGCCGCCTTTTTCCGCACGAAGTCCAGCATGTTTTCATTGAAATCAAAGGCAGTGACGTGCTTCGCCTTTTTCAGCAGGGGCAGGGTCAAGGGACCCGTACCGCAGCACACGTCCAGCACCGTGGTCTCTTTTGTAATGCGCTCCAGGGCCTCTACCTGCCGCCGGGCAAAGTCCAGCTCCTGGGCGCTGCGCTTCTCCCATTGCTCCGCTCCGCCGTTCCACAGGGCTGCCGTGGCATCGTCCTTATCCCGCACGCCCCAGTCGTTGTGCTTTTCCAGCTCCCGCCAATCTGTCCAAAACATGAGTTGTCTCCTTCCAAAGACGCCCCCGGCCTTTCGGCTCGGGGGCGAAGCGTATGTGTGATTTGTCTTAATCCTGATGCAGGATGGTCTTCAGCTGCGCGTCGCTGAGGGTATAGCCGTAGAACTGCGTAAAGAAGTCCCGGATGGTCTGCTCCGCGTCATAGCTGTAGATGCCGGGGTTGATGAGATTCGCCGCCCACTGCCAGACCAGGGGGTTCTCCGCGTTGGCCAGTCCGGAGCAGGAGAGACCGTAGGGAACGATGTAGACCTTTCCGCTCTCCATGGCGGACAGCTTCTCGAAGGCGTCGTTCGCCAGATAATCCAGGGTCGCGGCGCTCTCGCAGAAGATGATCTCCGGGTCGTACATCACCAGATCCTCGGCGCTTATCTCGGCGGCGTACTGGGGGAAGCCCGCCAGCGCGCCGATGTTGACGCCTCCGGCGGCGACGATCCAGTTGTTGGGCATAGAGTTGAGGCCGCAGACCGCGCCGTTAGAGCGGATATAGGCCACCCGGGGCTTGGCGTCCTCGGAAAGGGAAGC
>JAFZVM010000075.1 GCA_017617795.1 Oscillospiraceae bacterium | reverse complement strand
CATGGGGGCAGGCCAGTCGGCCTGCCCCCATGATTTCATTTGGATCAAAGCTTGATCTTTTTCCACTTTCCCTGATTGTACCGGCCCATGATGATGAAGCTGCGGCAGATCTGATCCGCGCAGACGGCGATCCAGGCGCCGGTAAGTCCCAGGTGCAGGGTATCCACCATGAGCCAGGCCACGGAAGTCCGGATGCCCACGATGGTGATGAGCATGACCATGGCGGTGAAGCGGGTGTCTCCCGCGCCCCGGAGGGAGCCGCCCAGGATGAACTGGTTGGCCTGGAAGGGCTGGAGGAGGGCCACCATCAGCATGACGTAAGCGCCCATGCGGAGGATCTCGTCGTTCTTGTTGTACAGCCCGGTCAGGAACCGGCGGAAGATCACGAAGAGCAGGGCGATGAACAGAGAGGCGATCAGCCCCATATTCCGGCAGCGGCGGCTGTAATGCTCCGCCATATCCGGACGCTTCTTCCCCAGGCTCTGGCCCACCAGGGCGGTGGAGGAAACGGCGAAGCCCTGGCCGATCATAAAGGACATGCTCTGGATATTCATACAGATGTTGTGGGTGGCGTACTCCAGGCTGCCCAGGGAGGCAACGGTGCGGGTATACATGATGACGCCGAAGCGCATGATGAACTGTTCGATGAGGCTGGGCACGCCCACCTTCACGATGCCCCGGATGATCTCCCTGTCGAAATGAAGGAGATGCTTCAGGATCAGGCGGCAGTAGAACCGACCGCTGAACACGCAGTACAGGGCGATGATCAGAGCGACGCACTGTCCGATGCCCGTTGCCAGGGAGGCGCCCGCCACCCCCAGCTTCGGGAAACCCAGCTTGCCGTTGATGAGCAGCCAGTTGAAGCAGATGTTTACCAGATTGGCCGCCGTATTGTAGATCATGCTGGGCTTGGCTTCGCCGGTGCCCTTCATGCAGGCGGTGATCCCGGCTGTCCAGGCCAGCACCGGGAAGAAGCAGAACTGGATGCGCAGATAGGTGACGCTTTCCTTTACCACGCTGTCGTCCAGGCCGCCGTTGGCCATGAACCGGATCAGGGGCTCCGAGAGGGTATAGCCCACGATGGTGCTGAAAATGGCGATCATGGTGATGAAGACCAGATTCTGCCGCAGGATGGAGTTGGCCCGCTCCCTGTCCTGCATGCCTCTGGCCCGGGAGACCACGGCGGTGGCGCCGGTGTTCAGGGCCATGACCAGGTTCATGAACAGGAACCGGGGCTGGCTGGCCAGACTCACGGCGCTGATGGCGTCGTGCCCCAGGCCGCCCACCATCATGGTATCCACCATGGACACCAGACTGGTGAGGAACAGCTCGCACAGGGAAGGCCAAGCGATCTGCGTGATATCCCGGTACAGCTCCCGGGAGGTGATGGTATCCGGCAGGACCTTCCTTTCCTTCCTGGTTTTGCGGTATTCCGCCGAAAGCGTTTCTTCTGTGCCCCACTCCAGCCTGTCCAGGGTGATGGGCTTGGTTTTTCGCTTCTGCTGTGTTTCCCGTTTATCCTGATTCTCCTGCTCCATACTCTGCGATCATCTCTTTTCAATTCTTCATTCTATTGAAGAGATTATACCATGGCAGGTATTCAAATGCAACGCCGGGCCGCCTCGCTGAGGCGGCCCGGCAAAAACGGCGGTTCATTTCTTGTAGCTGTCCTTCAGGGCGACGCTCCGGTTGAAAACCGGATGACCGGGACGGCTGTCCGGATCCGTGCAGAAATAGCCGGTGCGCAGGAACTGATACCCGGGGGCGGACTTGCCCTTCTCCGGGATGGGGGAGCCCGCCAGGCAGGCCTCCAGCTTGCAGTCCCGCAGGACCATGAGGCTGCCGGGATTCAGGCATTCCATAAAGTCCTTCCCCGGACCGTCCGGATCGGGATCGTTGAACAGATAGTCGTAGAGCCGGACCTCGGCGTCCACGGCGGTGGCGCAGTCCACCCAGTGGATGGTGCCCCGGATCTTCCGGCCGTCCGCCGGATCTCCGCCCCGGGAATCCGGGTCGTATTCGCAGAGGACCTCCACCACGTGCCCGTCTTTGTCCTTCACGCAGCCGGTGCAGCGGACCACGTAGGCTCCCTTCAGCCGGACCTCGTTGCCGGGGTAGAGGCGGTTGAATTTCTTGGGCGGCTCCTCCTCAAAGTCCTCCCGCTCCACCCAGAGGCGGCGGGAGAAGGTGACCTTGCGGGAGCCGGTTTCGGGCCGCACGGGATTGTTCTCGATGCTGACCTCCTCGGTCTGCCCTTCGGGATAATTCGTCACCGTGAGCAGGACGGGGTGGAGGACCGCCATCACCCGGGGAGCGGACTGGTTCAGATCCTCCCGCAGGCAGCTCTCCAGAAATGCCCAGTCCACGGTGGAATCCACCTTGGCGACGCCGATGCGCTCGCAGAAATTCCGGATGGAAGCGGCGGTATAGCCCCGGCGGCGAAGGCCGCAGAGGGTGGGCATCCGGGGATCGTCCCAGCCGGAGACCACGCCGTCCTCCACCAGCTTCCGCAGCTTGCGCTTGCTCATGACGGTGTAGTTGATGCCCAGACGGGCGAACTCGATCTGCCGGGGCTTGAGGCCCGGGATGCCCGCGTGCTCCACCACCCAGTCGTACAGGGGGCGGTGCTCCTCATACTCCAGGGAGCAGAGGGAATGGGTGATGCCCTCGATGGCGTCCTGAATGGGGTGGGCGAAATCGTACATGGGGTAGATGCACCATTTGTTTCCCTGCCGGTGGTGTTCCACGTAGCGGATCCGGTAGAGCACGGGATCCCGCATGTTGAAGTTGCCGCTGCTGAGGTCGATCTTCGCCCGGAGGGTCATGCTCCCCTCGGCAAATTCCCCGTCTTTCATCCGCCGGAACAGATCCAGAGACTCCTCCATGGGCCGGTCCCGATAGGGAGAGACGGCGGGCACGCCGATATCCCCCCGGTTCTGCCTGAATTCCTCCGGGGAGAGCTCGCACACGTAGGCCAGGCCCTTTTTGATGAGGTTCACCGCACATTCGTAGGTCTGGGGGAAATAATCCGAGCCGTAATAGAACCGGTCGCCCCAGTCGTAGCCCAGCCAGTGGATATCCTCCTGGATGGCTTCCACGTACTCCGTATCCTCCTTGGCGGGGTTCGTATCGTCCATCCGCAGGTTGGTGATGCCCCCGAAGCGCTCCGCGGAGCCGAAGTCGATGCAAAGGGCCTTCGCGTGGCCGATGTGCAGATACCCGTTGGGCTCGGGCGGGAAACGGGTGTGGATCTGCACCCCGTCGCACCGGGCGCCGGGCGCCATATCCTCTTCGATGAACTGTTCGATAAAATTCTTGCTTTCCACTTTATCCATATCGAGACCCCCGATAAAAAACCGGCATGGCCTCAGCCATGCCGCAGAGTGACGGTTTTCGGTCAGGCGCGATGCGGCAGACGCAGCCTGCGTCCGCCCTGCTGTCGATCCATCCACAGCGCCATCGTTCCTACCTCCGATTCTAAAGTAAAGGAATACTATCATATGGCATATTCATCTGTCAATGTATAAACCGCCGGATATGCAAAATCTTCTTGACAACCGCGCTTTCCGGGGGTATACTCCCGATAATCTCATAAAGGCTGTGACGGGGACCAGTACGCGCAGAGCACCGGTGCAGAGAGAAGGCGGATGCTGCGAGCCTTTCCGGAATCACGCGGAAGTCACCCCTGAGCTTCGGTCTGAAAGCGGCATGGCCGCCGTAGGCGCCGACGGGTGCTCCCGTGATCGGGCGAAGCCGTGAAAGCGGCGAAGTGAGAAATCCGGGTGGTACCGCGGAATTTTTCCGCCCCGGGAATGCGTGAGCGCGTTCCCGGGGCGTTTTACTTTGCAGAGGAGTGTTACCATGAAAGACCTGCCCAAAACCTATGATCCCAAAGCCGTGGAGACTTCCATCTATCAGATGTGGCTGGACGGAGGCTATTTCTCCACCAAGCGCGATCCCGATAAGAAGCCCTTCACCATCGTCATGCCCCCTCCCAACGTGACCGGTCAGCTTCACATGGGCCACGCCATGGACTGCACCCTGCAGGACATCCTCATCCGCTTCAAGCGGATGCAGGGCTATGCCGCCCTGTGGGTACCCGGTGTGGACCACGCTGGCATCGCCACCCAGATCAAGGTGGAGGAGGAGCTGCGGAAGGAAGGTCTGAGCCGCTATGACCTGGGCCGGGAGAAATTCCTGGAGAAGGTCTGGGACTGGAAGCATAAATACGGGGACCGGATCGTACAGCAGCAGAAGGTGCTGGGCTCCTCCTGCGACTGGGAGCGCCACCGCTTCACCATGGACGAGGGCTGCAGCCGGGCCGTGCGGGAGGTCTTCGTGAGCCTGTTTGAAAAGGGCCTCATCTACCGGGGCAGCCGCATCATCAACTGGTGCCCCCACTGCGTCACCGCCCTGTCCGACGCGGAGGTGGAGTATCAGGAGAAGCCCGGCCACCTGTGGCATATCCGCTACCCCCTGACGGACGGCAGCGGCTGGGTGATCGTGGCCACCACCCGACCCGAGACCATGCTGGGGGATACGGGCGTAGCGGTGAATCCCAACGACGAACGGTATAAGGACATGGTGGGGAAGACCTGCCGCCTGCCCCTGGTGGACCGGGAGATCCCCATCGTGGCGGACGAATACGTGGAGATGGATTTCGGCACCGGCTGCGTGAAGATGACCCCCGCCCACGACCCCAACGACTTCGACGTGGGCCTGCGGCACAACCTGGAGGTCATCCGCGTGCTGGACGACAACGGCTGCGTGAACGCCGAAGGCGGAAAATACGAAGGCATGGACCGGTATGCCGCCCGGAAGCAGATCGTGCAGGATCTGGAGGAACAGGGATATCTGGTGAAGACCGAGGATTATACCCATAACGTGGGCACCTGCTACCGCTGCCACAACGATGTGGAGCCCATCATCTCCGCCCAGTGGTTCGTGAAGATGGAGCCCCTGGTGGGACCCGCCATCGAGGCGGTGAAGAGCGGAGCCACCAGATTCGTGCCGGACCGCTTCTCCAAGAACTATATCAACTGGATGGAAAACCTCCATGACTGGTGCATTTCCCGCCAGCTCTGGTGGGGCCACCGGATCCCCGTATGGTACTGCGCGGACTGCGGCAAGATGACCTGCAGCCGGGAGGATCCCACGGAATGCGCCCACTGCGGCAGCAAGAACATCACCCGGGACGAGGATGTGCTGGATACCTGGTTCTCCTCCGCTCTGTGGCCCTTTGAGACCCTGGGCTGGCCGGATGAGACCGAGGATCTGAAGTATTTTTACCCCACGGACGTGCTGGTAACGGGCTATGACATCATCACCTTCTGGGTCTCCCGGATGATCTTTTCCGGCTGTGAGCACACGGGCCAGACCCCCTTCAATACGGTGCTGATCCACGGCCTGGTACGGGACGACAAGGGCAGAAAAATGTCCAAATCCCTGGGCAACGGCATCGACCCCCTGGAGATGGTGGAAAAGTACGGAGCGGACGCCCTGCGCATGAACATGGTCAGCGGCAACAGCCCCGGCAACGACATGCGCTTCTTTACCGAGCGCTGCGAGGCCATGCGGAACTTTGCCAACAAGCTCTGGAACGCCTCCCGCTTTGTGCTCATGAATCTGAGCATCACGGACGACCGGCTGCCGGAGACCCTGCGGCTGGAGGACAAATGGATCCTGAGCAAGCTGAACACCCTGATCCGGGAAGCCACGGAGAACATCGAGAAGTATGAACTGGGCGTGGCGGTGAGCAAGATCTACGACTTCATCTGGGACAGCTACTGCGACTGGTATATCGAGCTGACCAAGACCCGGCTCCAGTCCGACGACGCTCAGGCCAAGGAGGACGCCCAGCGGGTGCTGAACTGGGTGCTGTGCCGCATCCTGAAGCTGCTCCATCCCTTTATGCCCTTCATCACGGAGGAGATCTGGCAGGCGCTGCCCCATGAGGATTCCGCCCTTATCGCCGCCTCCTGGCCGGAATTCGAACCCGCCCACTGCTTCGATGCGGAGGAAGCGGAGATGGAGCGGATCATGTCCGCCATCAAGGCTGTCCGGGCCCTGCGGGCGGAGAAGAACGTGCCCCCCTCCAAGCGTCCGGGGATCACGGTGGTGACGGATAAGCAGGACTGCTTCCGGGACGGCGTCCCCTTCCTGAAAAAGCTGGCCGGAGCCGGAGAGGTGCGGATCACCGCCGAACCCCCTGCGGAGGCGGACGGCATGGCCGTGGCCGTCACCGAGGACGCCCGGATGTTCATCCCGCTGGCGGAGCTGGTGGACGTGGAAGCGGAGCTGGCCAGGATCCAAAAGGATCTGAAGAAGGCGGAGAGCGACCTGGAGCGCATGGAGGTCAAGCTGAAAAACGAGGCCTTCCTGGCCAAGGCGCCGGAGAACGTGGTGGCCGCCGAGCGGGAGCGGGGAGAGAAGCTGAAGGCGCTGGTGGAAAATCTGCGCGTCAGCCTGAAGAAATTGGAAGCCCTCCGCTGATTCGACCCGTTTCCCGACATAGACCGATCTATACTGACCCTGCGGACAACGTCCGCAGGGTTTTTCTGTTTATCCGGGAAAGGGGGGGACGGAGCTTGAATATCACCGGATCCTGTGTGAACGGCATACTGACGCTGCGGTTTGCCGGAGAGCTGGATCATCATTTCGCCCGGGAGGCTCTCGCCGCGCTGACGGAGCGCATCGACGCCTTCCTGCCCCGGGTCTGCGTGCTGGATCTCCGGGAGCTCACCTTTATGGACAGCTCCGGCATCGCCCTGATCCTGCGGGCGGAGCGGGAGATGCGGACTCTCCGGGGAAAGCTGATCCTGGAGAACGTGCCGGAACAGCCTCTTCGGGTGCTTCGGGCGGCGGGACTGCAGCAGATGGCGGAGATCCGGCAATGAACGGAAAAGAGAGGTGTACATAGATGAAGGTGAACAATGAGGCCAGGGTGGAATTTCCCGGCCTTTCGGCCAACGAGGGCTTTGCCCGGAGCATCGCCGCCTGTTTTGCGGCGCAGCTGGATCCCACCCTGGAGGAACTGGGAGATCTGAAAACCGCGGTGAGCGAGGCGGTGACAAACTGCATCGTTCATGCGTATCCCAACGAGGCGGGACGGGTCTCTCTGCGCCTGCGCATCCTGGAGGGAGACGTTCTGGAGGTCCGGATCCGGGACTGGGGCACAGGGATCCTGGACGTGGAGCGAGCCAGAGAACCCCTGTTCACCACCGGCGGAGAGGAGCGTTCGGGCATGGGCTTTTCCATTATGGAGTGCTTTATGGACTCCCTCCGGGTGCGTTCGGCCCCGGGGAAAGGGACCGTCGTCACCATGCGGAAACGGATCTCCGGAAAGGCGGGCCGCTGAGGGTGGCCTATGCCCATGATCTGCTGGAACGGGCGAGAGAAGGAGACCGGGCGGCTGCGGAGACCCTGCTGGAGGCGAACTCCGGCCTCATCTGGAGCATTGCGAGACGGTATTTCGGCTGCGGCGTGGAGGGGGACGATCTGTATCAGCTGGGCTGCCTGGGGTTCCTGAAAGCGGTACAGAGCTTCAGCGCGGAATACGGCACCCGGTTTTCCACCTATGCCGTGCCCAAGATCAGCGGAGAGATCCGACGATTTCTGCGGGACGACGGAGCGGTGAAGGTGAGCCGGAGCCTGAAGGAGCGGGCTCAGGCGGTGCGGATGGCCCGCAAGGCGCTGGAGCAGCGTCTGGGCCGGGAACCGGCGCTCTCCGAGCTGAGCCGTGAAACGGGGTTCACCCCGGAAGAGATCGCGGAGGCGGAAACGGCCACCGCTGCCGCCGCTTCCCTTCAGCAGGAGAGCGGAGAGGACGGACCGACCCTGGAGGAGCTGCTCTCCGATCCGGGACAGGAGGAGCGGATGATCGAGACCCTGGCTCTGCGGGAGGCCATCCGGGATCTGCCCAGGCAGGAGCGGATGGTCATCGCTCTGCGGTATTACCGGGGCATGACCCAGACTCAGGCGGCGGAGCTCCTGGGTGTGAGCCAGGTTCAGGTCTCCCGGCTGGAGCGCCGCGCGGTGGAAGCCCTGCGCAAATCCCTCCAATGACTCTTAACAAAAGGAGAAAAAGGAAGTATAATGGAACGACCGTCCGGCGGTGGTTCCATTTGCCGTTTCCGGGCAGATCACAGAGATAAGGAAATGAACCATGGATACATTCACCACCCGTTTTCTGGCTGCCCGACAGGCAGTGATCGATATGAGCCTCAGCGATCTGAACCCCCAGCAGCGGCAGGCGGCGGAGGCCGCCGACGGGCCGCTGCTCATCCTGGCGGGAGCGGGCAGCGGCAAGACCACGGTACTCATCCGCCGCATCGCCTGCCTGCTGCGCTTCGGCCGGGCGGCGGATACGGAGGAGATCCCCCCGGAGGCGACGGAGGAGGACCTGGAATTTCTGGAGCGCTATGTGCGCCTGGGATCTCCGGAGGATCGGGAACGGGCGGAAGCCCTCTGCGCCCTGGATCCGGCCATGCCCTGGCAGATCCTGGCCATCACCTTCACCAATAAAGCGGCGGGGGAGCTGACCTCCCGCCTGGAAAAGCTCCTGGGCGCGGAGGCGGGGGATCTGTGGACCTCCACCTTTCATTCCGCCTGCGTGCGGATCCTCCGCCGGAACCGGGACAGACTGGGACTGAACGGGGAGGATTTCACCATCTATGATACGGCGGACAGCCAGAGCCTGATCAAACGCATCCTGAAGGATTTCGCCATGGAGGAAAAATCCTTTCCGCCCCGGAGCGTTCTGAGCTATATCAGCGCGGCGAAGAACAAGATGCAGGATCCGGAGGAATGCCGGAAGGCGGCCGGGATCGACCTGCGGCGGCAGCAGCTTGCGGACGTGTATCGGGAATATCGGAGGCGGATGCTCCAGGCGGACGCCATGGATTTCGACGATCTTCTGCTGAACACCGTACGCCTGCTGGAAAACGACGGGGAAGTGCTGGACTACTACCGGCGGAAGTTCCGGTATATCCTGGTGGACGAGTACCAGGACACCAATATGCTCCAGTACCGCCTGGTGAGTCTCCTGGCGGGGGAACGGAAGAATATCTGCGTGGTGGGGGACGACGATCAGGGCATCTACAAATTCCGCGGGGCCACCATCCAGAATATCCTGGAATTCGAGGAGGATTTCCCCGGGGCCCGGGTGATCAAGCTGGAGCAGAACTACCGGTCCACCAGCACCATTCTGGATGCGGCCAATGCGGTGATCCGGCACAATCAGGGACGGAAGGGAAAGACCCTCTGGACCTCCAACGGGAAGGGAGACCTCATCACCCTGTACACCGCCGGGAACGAGAACGAGGAAGCCCAGTATGTGGCGGGCCGGATCCTGGCCTCCTTCAGCGCGGGGGGACGCTGGCGGGACCACGCGGTGCTGTACCGGGTGAACGCCCTGTCCAACCGGCTGGAATACGCCATGAAGCGGAACGGCATCCCCTATCGCATTTACGGCGGCACCCGCTTCTATGACCGGGCCGAGATCAAGGATATGCTGGCCTACCTGGCGGTGGTGGCGAATCCCGGTGACGACCTGCGGCTCCGGCGCATCCTGAACAATCCTCCCCGGGGCATCGGAGATACCACCGTGGAACGGGCAGGCCAGCTTGCCGCGGAGCAGGGAAGCTCCCTGTTTGAGATCCTGTGCCATGCGGAAGAGTATCCGGAGCTGCGCCGAGGCCTCAACGGCATCCGCAGCTTCACCGGCCTCATTCGTGATCTGCGGGAAAAACGCACGGAGACCCTGGATGTGCTCTATGACGAACTGCTGCGGAGAAGCGGTTACGTCGCCATGCTGGAGGAGCGGGATACCCAGGAGAACATCACCCGGCTGGAGAACATCCAGGAGCTGAAGACCAATATCCTCAGCTTCATCCGGGAACGCAGCGGAGTCGGCACCCTGGAGGACTTCCTGGATGAAATGGCGCTGTACAGCGATACGGACGAGATGGGCAAGGAGGGGGACTGCGTATCCCTTATGACCATGCACAGCGCCAAGGGCCTGGAATTCCCCACCGTCTTTGTGGTCGGAGCGGAGGATGGGCTGTTTCCCGGCACGAAGGCCATCGGAGAGGATGAGGAGATGGAGGAGGAGCGGCGGCTCTGTTACGTGGCCATCACCCGGGCCAAACAGAAGCTGTATATCACCAATGCCCGCCAGCGCATGGTGTTCGGCCGGACCCAGAACAACATGCTCTCCCGCTTCATCCAGGATATCCCGGAGGAGTATCTGCAGAAGCTGCCCAAGCGGGAAACCGCTGCGGGATCCGGCTTCCGCGCCTATCACACCGGGTCCGGCTCAGGAAGCGAAACCGGCGGATCTTATTCCGCCGCCCGCCGGCCGGAGCGTGCGCGCCCGGCGCCCAGGCCGCTTTATTCGGCTCCCAGGAGCACCGCGCCCGGATATGTCCCCGGTGTGGGGGATCGGGTGAAGCACAAGGCCTTCGGCGGCGGTACGGTGCTGACGGTGAAGGCGGTGGGACCGGATAAAATGCTGGAGATCGCCTTTGACGATTCCGGCACGAAAAAGCTGATGCTTTCCGCTGCTGCCCGTTTCCTGCAGAAAGAGTGACGGAGGAACACTGCAGTCCCTCCCGGCGTAGAATGGAGTGCCCATTTCGCGCCGGGAGGTGTTTTTATGCGCTGGAATTGCCGAAGACTGGGTCAGGCCTCCATCCTGCTGGGGATGCTGATCCTGCTGGCCTTCCTGCTGCCCGCCGGCTGCTGGCCGGTGGGGCTGGGGATCCTGTTTATTCTGGTGGGGATCTGCATCCTGAAAGGCTGAAGACGCACATATCCGCTCCCGGCGGCGCATAGGCTGTACTGAGGCGGCGCTGCGGCGCCAGCCACGGAAGGCCGCCCGACACCAGGAGGAGGAGCATGCAAAGTGGAGATCAGCTTTGAAAGCGAGAGCCTTAGGTACTATGAGCGGCTGTATTCCGCGGCCTTTACCCATGAGGAGACCACGGAGATGATCGTTCCGGACGCCCTGCCGGACGTGGGGGGCGTTCTGATGGTGGAGGGAACCGCCCTCTTGCGGGGCAAGGAGGCGAATACGGACAGCCTTGCCGTCACCGGCGTCTGCGACCTGAGCATCCTGTATCTGCCGGAAGAGGGGGACGAACTGCAGAAACTGAGTATGGAGGCGCCTTTCAGCGCCGTGACGCCCTGTCCGGGATTGACGGAGCAGGGCAGGGCCGTGGTGAGCCTGCGGTTCATGAACGGCGAAGCCCGGCTGCTGAATTCCCGGAAACTGCTGGTGCGGACGGAGGTCTGCATATCTGCCGGGGTGTGGCAGCCCAGGCAGCTGGAATGGAACCGGGAATGCCGGGCGGAAAGCGGGGTGGAGGTGCTCACCCGGGAGTACAGTCTGATGCCGGTAACGGACGTGACGGAAAAGACCTTCAGCGCCGGAGAAGTGCTGGATCTCCCCGCCGGCCGGCCGGAGGCCCGGGAGATCCTCAGCGCGCGCATCGCCCTGCGCACGGAGGAGATGAACGCCGTGGGCAGCAAGCTCATCCTTCGGGGCACCGCCCGTACCAGCGTGTTTTATCTGGCTGCCCGGGGAGAGACCGGGGAGGCGGAGCTGCAGATGCCCTGGTCGCAGATCCTGGAGCTGGAGGAAGAAGGCGCGGAGCAGCGGGTGGAGGTGACGACGGCGGTCACGGGATTCCGGGTCGTTCCCTCGGAAGAGGGCGGCATCCTGGCGGAACTGGGAGCGGTGGCCCAGGCGGTGGTGCGCAGCCGGAGAAGCATCCGCTGCGTGGCGGATGCCTACGGGATCAGCCAGGATCTGGATACCCGGGTGGAAACGGTGCGGATGGAGACCGGCGGAGAGATCCTGGAGACCGGAGATTCCGTCCGTCTGCAGCTGGAGGCGCAGAAAAGCGTGGGGCGGGTGGTCCACGTATGCTTCGGCATGGGCAGACCCCATCCGGAGGACGGAGAATACCGGACGACGGTCCAGGCCAAGGCCCTTTGCCTGGGGGAAGGGGGCGGCTGGTCCGCCCTGAGCGGCAGGGGAGAAACGGTCTGCCCCAGGGAGAGCAGCGCGGCGATGACGGCGGAGGCCGGGGAGGCTTACGGCGCGGTGAACGGCCGGGGCGTGGAGGTGCGCGTACCGGTGAACTATCGCTGTCCCCGATGGGAAACGGGAGAGGTGCGGGTCCTCACCGGCGCGGAGACGGTGCAGGAGACGGAACCCGGAGAAAAACGGCCCGCGATCTCCGTCATCCTCACCCGGGAAGGGGACAGCGTCTGGAGCCTGGGGAAGGCGAACCGGGTCTCCTGCGCCGGGATCCGGCAGGTGAACGGTCTGGAGCCGGAGGAAGAGCCGGCTGCCGGCTCCCTGATTTTGGTGCTGCGGCAAAGATAATTCTTGAAAACCGGAAACCTGTGTTGTATGATACAAAAAGATATCACACAGGGAGGAAGATCCTAATGTCCGGACATTCCAAATGGCACAACATACAAAAGACCAAGGGCGCGGCCGACGCCAAGCGGGCCCAGGCCTTCACCAAGATCGCCCGCGAGATGATCGTGGCCGTCAAGGAAGGCGGCAGCGGAGACCCCGCGAACAATTCCCGCCTGGCTGCGGTGGTGGCCAAGGCGAAGGCTGCCAACATGCCCAACGACAACATCAAGCGCACCATCGAAAAGGCGCTGGGCGCGGGCAGCACAGAGAATTATGAGCGGGTCACCTATGAGGGCTACGGACCTTCCGGCGTCGCCATCATCGTGGAGGCGATGACTGACAACCGCAAGCGTACCGCCTCCGAAGTGCGGCATTATTTCGACAAATACGGCGGCAACATGGGCGCCGAAGGCTGCGTCAGCTGGTCCTTCGACCGGCGCGGCGTCATTGTGATCGACAATGAAGAGGAAGAACTGGACGAGGATGCGGTGATGATGGATGCGCTGGAGGCCGGCGCGGACGATCTGAAGACCGACGAAGGGATCTTCACCGTGTTCACAAACGATCCCTCCGGGTTCCCCGCCGTGAGCGAAGAGCTGGAGAAAAAGGGCTATAAGCTCCTCAGCGCCCAGGAGGAAATGGTTCCCCAGAACTATATCAAGCTGGAGAGCGAAGAGGACCTGAAGAACCTCAACAAAATGCTGGAAATGTTTGATGATAACGACGATGTGGAAAACGTCTTCCACAACTGCGAGAATGCAGAAGGCTGAACTGCCGTTTCCCGCCGCCGGACGCCGATGCGTCCGGCGGTTTTCCTTTCAGAATAATTCCGCCTTTGCCGGAAATGCTATGGCTGAGCGAAACTGACGAAATGAAGGGATAAGCATGAAAAAGCTCTTTGTCCTGTTGCTGGCGCTGCTGCTGGTGCTGGCGCTGTTCGCCGGCTGCGATATGCGCAACGGCAAGGTGAAAAATTCTCCGGATGTAACGGCATTGCCGGGCAATACACCGGGGCACACGCCCACGATCACGGACGTGCCCGGGCCCTCCGCGACCCATACGCCCGTCCCCACGGCGACCCACACGCCCGATACCGGCGCCGCCCCGGGCACCAGCCCGGAGCCCACCGGAGGACCGAACGGAACCTTCGGCCCGAACATGGACAGCGCGGGCTTCGGCATGTGACAAAAGTGACAGCCTGATCCACCGGGTTTGCGCCCGGTGGATACATATTCGCTTCGATTTGGAACGGATCCCCGACGTTCTGCCCGGGTTGGAAAACCGATCTCCGGAAGATGTTGCTTCCGTCCGATACCTCTGATACAATGAAGGCAATCATCGGTAAGGGAGCGATCGATATGATCTATGAAAACGGAAACGGCGGAGAATACGGCAAATATTTCGTCCAGACCCTGCAGTGCCCGCCCAACATGGGTACGCCCGAATATCAGGAGCTGTACCGGAAGTTTTCCCACCGCATCCTGTGGATGGACGGGAACGTGGTCCCCGGGGCCTTTCAGATGAACACCGCCTGGTACTACGCTGTGCCCCAGCGGGATCCCATCTTTGAGGAGCATTCCCATCCCTACTGCGAGCTCCTGGGCTTCTTCGGCTCGGATCCGGAGGATCCCTATGACCTGCATGCGGAGATGATCTTCACCCTGGGGGGCGAGGAACACCGGCTCACCCGGTCCACCATGATCTTCATCCCGGAGAACCTGCCCCACAATCCCATGCGCATCCTGCGGGTGGACAAGCCCATGTTCCATTTCTCCATCGTGCCCAACAGCACCTACGACGGAACGAACACCTATAAGTAAAACGCTGCCGGGCGGCCTGTTCCAAGGCCGCCCGGCGATCCTGTAAAGGGTTTTATCGGTATAACGTTTTTCCGCCCGCGCTGGTGAGGTTGTAGGCGCAGAAGGGGACCATGCCGTAGCGCGGGTCTGATTCGCAGATATAGCAGCGGCGGAGCCGGTCCAGATCCAGATTCCAGGCGTCCTGAAACAGCATGCCGGAAATGGCCAGGGTGTTGTTGTGGGCCTCCGCCAGGAAATCGTCGAAGCCCTGGGGCTCGGAAGCCGCGCCGCTCTCGCTCTTTACCCGGAGCTTCGCTCCGCTCCACTGCCGCGCCACGCTGGTGCGCGACTGGGCGGAGGTGGTGCCGCAGCAGCAGGAATCTCCCCGCTTTTTCAGCGCTTTCAGGGCGCCGGTGGGAAGCTTCATGTAGCTGGCATGGAAGGAGCAGTATGCGTTCTCCGCGCCGCCGCCGGCAAAGTCCTTCGCCTTCATCCTGCCGCCGGTCTGCCTTTCCAGCTCTGCCAGGAGCCAGGGGATGGTGATGCGCCTGCCTTCGGGAGAGAGGGAGCATCGGCCGAAATAGCTGATGGGCTGGAAGTGGACTCCCCGCACGGCGGGCATGTGTTCCTCTGCAAAGCGCAGGATACTGCCCATCTCCCCGTCGTTTACTCCGGGAGCCAGCGTGGGAACCAGCACGACGCCCAGGCCCGCCTCGGCGCAGCGCCGGATGGCGGCCAGCTTCTGCAGCAGCAGGGGTTTCCCCCGCAGGGTCTCGTAGATCCTGTCCTTCAGCCCGTCGAACTGGAGAAACACGGTGCTGAGTCCCGCTTCCTTCAGCTCCCGGGCATATCCCTTCCGGGCCGCCAGCCGCAGACCGTTGGTGTTGAGCTGGAAGAAGGTGAAGCCCTTGGAAAGGCCCATCCGGATGATCTCCGGCAGATCGTCCCGCATGGTGGGCTCCCCGCCGCTGAGCTGCAGATTGTAGGGTCCGCCGTGGGCCATGAGCCAGTCCATCTGTTTCCCGATCTCCTCCAGGCTGGGATCGTCATTCCCTTCGCCGGCGGAAGCGAAGCACACAGGGCAGCGGAGATCACATCGCCCGGTGAGCTCCAGCAGGACGCAGCAGCCGCTGCGCTCATGGGCCTCGCAGAGGCCGCAGTCCAGAGGACAGCCCTTGTCCTCCGCTTTCACGTTTTCCAGCCGGTCGGTCCGGGGGTTGGCCGCGTCCCATTTCCGCCAGCTTTCCGCATCCCCCTCCCAGACCAAAACCTGAAAGCTGCCGTGGTCCGGACAGGTCTTTTTCATGTAGATCCCGCCGTTTTGCTCCTCCAGCACCGCGTCCAGCACCCGGAGGCAATGGGGACATACGCTCTTCGTGGTTTTAACGATCATCGTTTGTTTCCCTCCGATTCGCCTATGCTTACCATGTCGACTATACCATATTGCCGGAGGGCCTGCAAGGGTTCGGGAAAACCCGCCTTGAAAACCATATACCCCTGTGTTAAACTGATATTTATGGAAATATGTCTCAGGAAAGGAGGCCGAGGACATGGAGGAAAAGCCGAACAAAGGCTTCCTGTATTGGTTCACCAACGTTTTCTGGTATCATTACGGGAAGATCGCCCTCATTGCGGTCGTTCTGGTGATCATCGCCGTATGGCTGACTGTGGACGCGCTGCATAAGGAAACATATGACCTGAATATCGTGGTGGCGGCCAACGGTCCCGTGGCAGATACGGATGCAACGGCGCTGCACTCCGCGCTGATGAAGAAGATCGAGGACGTGAACGGAGACGGAAAGGTCCTGATCAATATCCAGACCATCGACCTTTCCGACCCGGAGAACCTGGATGGGAACCAGCAGAGGCTCCTGCTGTACCTGGCCCTGCCGGAGTATACCCTGTTCCTGCTGGACGAGGATCGAAGCACCCTGTATTGCGGGAAGGAGGATACCTTCCAGCCCCTGGCGAATTACGGGATCAGCACCGACGATCCCAACGGTCTGCGGATCTACGTGGGGGACAAGCCCCTGATGAAGGACCTGGGGGGTTATGCGTACTATGCCTCCCTTTCCGACTGGACCGTGAGCGGTAAGGGCAGCAAAGCCATGACCCAGGCGGCGGTCAACGCTTTGCAGGTGATCCTGAACACCGGAGAATAAAGGCCGCTCATGCGGCAGGTTTGGAGTGGCAGAGAATGACGACCATCACCAGCCGGAAAAATCCGGTGATCGGAGAATACAGGCGCCTGGCGGCGGACCGGGACTATCGCCGGGAGACCCGTTCCTGCCTGGGACAGGGGAGAAAGCTGCTGGAGGAGGCGCTGGCCGCAGGTCTTGCCCTGACCAGCGTGATGTCCGCCGAGCCGGTGGAGGGGCTGGATCCCGCTGTCAGCCGGTATTTCGTGACCCCGGGGCTCCTGGACTACGTTTCTCCCATGAAATCCGCCCCGGAGCTCCTGTTCGTGTGCCGGATCCCGGAAGCGGGACCGGTGGAAGGGGATCGGCTCCTTCTGGCGGAGGATCTGCAGGATCCGGGCAACGTGGGCACGCTGATCCGTACCGCCAACGCCTTCGGATTTGACGGCGTGATCCTGGCGGGAGCCTGCGCGGACCCCTTTGGCCCCAAGGCTGTGCGCGCCTCCATGGGGGCGGTGTTCCGCCGCAGGGTATGGACGCTGTCTTCCCGGGAAGCGATCCTGGCGCTGAAGGAAAAGAGCATCCCTCTCGTCGCCGCCGCCCTGCGGGCGGATGCGGAGACCTTGGGGGAATGTATGTTTCCCCCGCGGATGGCTCTGGCCATCGGCAACGAGGGGCACGGCCTCTCGGCGGAGATGCTGGAGGCGGCGGACCGGGTGGTGCGCATCCCCATGGAGCCGGGCGCGGAATCCCTGAACGCGGGAGCCGCCGCAGCGGTCCTGCTTTGGGAGGTCTATCGGAGAAGGGAAGAATGATATGTCGGATCTGAACTGCTGGCTCTGGCTTTCCCTCTGCAGGGGCGTGAGCACTGCGGCGGCGCAGAAATATCTGCGCAGATTCGGCAGTGCCAAAGGGGTATACTATGCTCCGGAGAACGAGCTGCGGGAAGTGGAAGGCGCGGCGGCGCAGGAGATCAAGGCGCTGCTGAACCGGGATCTCAGCCGGGCGGAACGCGTCCGGGCGGCCTGCGAAAAGCAGGGTGTGCGGATCCTTTGCCTCCAGGATGCGGATTATCCCGAACGGCTGAGGAACATCCCCGACCCGCCCACGGTGCTGTACGTCAAAGGGATTCTGCCTCCCGTGGACGATCGGCTCACCATCGGCGTGGTGGGCACCCGGAAAGCTTCCGCCTATGGACGGGAGATGGCGGAGAGCATCGGAAGAGATCTGGCGAAGGCGGGAGCCGTGGTGGTGACCGGGCTGGCCGAGGGGATCGACAGCTCCGCCGCCAAGGGAGCGCTGAAAGGCCGCGGGAACGTGATCGCCGTATTGGGCACCTCCACCGACAAGGTCTATCCCGCCTGGAACGATAAGCTCCAGGAGACGGTGGCGCAGAACGGAGCGCTGGTGAGCGAGTATCCTCCGGGGACAGGCGCGACCCGGGCCAGCTTTCCCCAGCGCAACCGGATCATCAGCGGGCTGAGTCTGGGGATCACCGTGGTGCAGGCGCCGCAGAAAAGCGGCTCCCTCATCACCGCAGCCAGGGCGCAGGAGCATGGACGGGATGTGTTCGTCGTGCCCGGTATGGCCAACGATCCGGGCTTTATCGGCTCCCATGCCCTGATCCGGGACGGGGCGCAGCTGGTGTGCAGCGGGGAGGATATCCTGGAGGAATATCGTTTCCGTTATCCCAGGCTGATCGGCTTCAGCAGCGGCGGACGGGAACGGAAGGACCGGGGAGAAGAGCAGAAGCCGAATCTTGACAAGCCTGGGGATGTAGGCTATCATGCACTGAAAGAACAGCTGGCGGAGCTTTCGGAAACGGAACTGGAGCTGGTCGGCCTTCTGGCCGGAGGGGAGAAACACAGCGATGATCTCATCGCGGCCACCGGAAGAGATCCCGGCGAGGTGATCACCTCCCTGGTCATGCTGCAGCTCAAGGGCTACGTTGAGGAAGAGGACCGCCGTTACCGGCTGCTGGTCACCTGATCGGCCGGCGGAAGGATCAATTGAGGAATAAGGAGCGCTTTGACTGACAAAGCGGATAGGTACGCATGGAAAACGCACTTGTGATCGTGGAGTCGCCCGCGAAAGCGAGGACCATTGAGAAATATCTCGGGGCCGGGTATCGTGTCACCGCATCCACCGGTCATCTGAGGGATCTGCCCAAGAGCACCATCGGTGTGGATATCGCGGCGGATTTCACCCCAGATTATGAACCCATCGCTTCAAAGAGCGAGATCATCGGCAGACTGCAGAAGGAAGCCCGCAGCGCAGACCGGGTCTTCCTGGCCACCGACCCGGACCGGGAAGGAGAGGCGATCTCCTGGCATCTGAAGGAACTGCTGGAGCTGCCGGAAGAGAAGACCGCCCGGGTCACCTTCAACGAGATCACCAAGAAGGTCGTGCTGGAGAGCATTCAGAAACCCCGGAAGATCGATATGGATCTGGTGGACGCCCAGCAGGCCAGACGCATCCTGGACCGCATCGTGGGCTATAAGCTCAGCCCTCTGCTCTGGTCCAAGATCCGCCGGGGTCTTTCCGCCGGCCGGGTCCAGTCCGCCGTCACCCGTATGGTGGTGGATCGGGAGCAGGAGATCCGGGCGTTCGAGCCGAAGGAATACTGGCTCCTGGATGCGGAGCTTCGCCCCGAGGGTCAGAGGGCCGAGTTCACCGCGCGGTTTTACGGCACGGAAAAGAAAAAGCTGGAACTGCCCGACCGGGCGTCTGTGGATAAGGTCATAAACGCCGTGAAGGGTTCGCCCTTTACCGTGGGCAGCGTGAAGCGGCAGGATAAGAGCCGGTCTCCGGCGGCGCCCTTCATCACTTCCACGCTGCAGCAGGAGGCTTCCCGCCGCCTGAACATGACCCCGAGGCGGACCATGTCCATCGCCCAGCAGCTGTATGAAGGCGTCAACGTAACGGGAGAGGGCAGCATCGGCCTCATCACCTATATGCGTACCGACTCTCTCCGCATCTCCGCCGAAGCCATTGCCGCCGCAAAGGATCACATCATCCGCAACTACGGCAGCGAGTATTATCCCCCCAAGACCCGGTATTTCAAGACCAGCAAGGAAGCGCAGGATGCCCATGAGGCCATCCGCCCCTCGGACGTGGAACTGACGCCGGAGCGGATCCGGAAGGACCTGACAGAGGACCAGTACCGTCTGTACCGGCTGATCTGGCGGCGCTTCATGGCCAGCCAGATGGCCAACGCCGTGTATGACGCGGTTTCCGTGGACGCCGTCTCCGCTGGTTATGTGTTCAAGGCCAGCACCTCCTCCCTGAAATTCCCCGGCTTCACCAAGGTGTACGACAGCCAGGCGGAGGAAGGGGAGGAGAAGAGCACCCCGCTGCCCCATCTCAACCAGGGCGATCCCCTGGAGCTCCTTCAGCTGAAGGAAGAACAGAAGTTCACCCAGCCTCCCGCACGATATACGGAAGATACGCTGATCCGGGCCATGGAGGAAAAGGGGATCGGCCGTCCCAGCACCTATGCGCCTACCGTCAGCACGATCCTGGACCGGGAATACGTGCTCAAGGAAGGAAAGTTCCTGAAGCCCACCTCCCTGGGAGAGACCGTCACCGGATTCATGGAGGAACGCTTCGGGGACATCGTGGATCTGGAATTCACAGCCCATATGGAAGCCACCCTGGACGAGGTGGAGAAGGGGAATAAAGCCTGGAAGCAGGTCCTGCGGGAGTTCTACGGGGACTTTGCCCATTCTCTGGAGGAGGCGGAGGTCAACCTCAAGGGCGTCCGGATCAAAGTGCCGGACGAAGTGACCTCTGAGATCTGCCCCAACTGCGGACGGAACCTGGTGGTGAAGACCAGCCGTTTCGGCCGTTTCCTGGGCTGCCCGGGCTATCCGGAATGCAAATTCACCAAGCCCATCGTGATCGAAATGCCCGGGCGCTGCCCCCAGTGCGGCGCCAGGATCCTCAAGCGCAGCTCCAAGCGGGGATATACCTACTATGCCTGCGAGCGGGGAACGGAATGCGGCTTTATGACCTGGGACGTTCCGCTGAAGGACGACTGCCCCAGCTGCGGAAAGACGCTGTTCAAGCGGTCCGGCCGGGGTTATCGCAAGCCCTTCTGCATCAACCCTGAGTGCAGCGCCTTCGTGCCGGAGGACCAGCGGGGGTACCGCAAAAAAACGGAAGATACCGGCGCGGCAGCCGGCGAAGGAGAGACGGCGGCGAAAACCGGGAACGGGAAAACCGCCGAAAAAAAGAGCGCCGCAGGCGCGAAGACCGCCGCCAAAAAGACGGCGGGAAAGAAAACCGCCGCCAGGAAAACAACATCCAAGACCACCGCTGCGAAAAAGTCGGCGTCGGCCGGACGCAGCCGGAAACCGGCGGCAAAGGGGTCCGAAGATGCCTGAACGGGTAACGGTGGTAGGCGCAGGCCTGGCGGGCAGCGAGGCGGCCTGGCAGCTGGCGGAGCGGGGGATCCCCGTATGCCTGCGGGAAATGAAGCCGGAGAAAAAAACCCCCGCCCACGTCTCGGATGATTTCGCCGAGCTGGTCTGCTCCAACTCCCTGCGCAGCGCCGATCCCACCAATGCCGTGGGCCTGCTGAAGGAAGAGCTCCGGAGGCTGGGTTCCCTGATCCTCCGCAGCGCGGACGAGAACCGGGTGGAGGCGGGGAGCGCCCTGGCCGTCGACCGGGAGGGCTTTGCCCGCACCATCACCCGGGCGATCCGCAGCCATCCTCTGATCAGCGTGGAGGCAGGGGAGGTCACGGAGATCCCGGAGGGGATCGTCATCCTTGCCACCGGCCCCCTGACTTCCGACGCCCTCAGCGAAGCCGTCGCCCGCCGACTGGGCGAGGGGACCTATCTCCATTTCTACGACGCCGCAGCGCCCATCGTCACCCTGGAGAGCGTGGACATGGAGGAGGCCTTTTTTGCTTCCAGGTACAACAAAGGCTCAGCGGATTATGTAAACTGCCCGATGGATAAGGAGACCTATCTCGCATTTCGCCAGGCTCTGGCAGAGGCGGAGGAGGCTCACGTCCACGGATTTGAAGATAAACTGGTATTCGAGGGATGTATGCCCGTAGAGGTGATGGCCCGGCGAGGCGTCGACACTCTGCGTTACGGCCCGTTGAAGCCCCGGGGGATCATCGATCCCAAAACCGGGCGGGAGCCATACGCTGTGGTGCAGCTCCGGCGGGATAATTTTGCGGGCAGCTTATATAATCTGGTGGGCTTTCAGACGCACCTGACCTTCGGAGAACAAAAGCGGGTGTTCTCCATGATCCCGGCTCTGAGGGATGCGGAATTCGTCCGCTTCGGCGTGATGCATCGGAACACCTATCTGGATTCCCCCCGGCTGCTGGATGGGCGGTACCGCCTGCGGGAGGACCCCAGGATCCGGTTCGCCGGTCAGATCACCGGGGTGGAGGGCTATGTGGAATCCACCGCCTCCGGCCTGCTCTGCGGGCTGCAGACGGCGCGGGAACTGCTGGGACGGGAACCGGCGGATTTCACCCGGGAAACGGCCATCGGCGCGCTGGCCGCTTATGTGAGCGACGGGACCGTTTCTGATTTCCAGCCCATGAATGTGAACTACGGGATCATCGCTCCCCTGGAGGGAAAAGTAAAGGGAAAACGGAACCGGAATGCGATCCTGTCCCAGCGTGCCCTGGCCCGGCTGGATCAGGTTCTGAGCTCCCTGTGAGCAGACTTTCGGTTTTTGGAAAAGAGGACAGAAAGATGAAGATCATCGTGGACGCCATGGGCGGAGATTACGCTCCGCAGGAGATCGTCAAAGGCGCGGTACAGGCGGTAGAGGAGCTCGGGGTGGAAGTCGTCCTGGTGGGACGCACGGAAGATATCCTGCACTGCATGCAGGATATGGGCCGTACCGATCTGCCCAAAGGGCTGGAGATCGCCAACAGCACCCAGGTGGTGACCATGGAGGATGATCCCGCCCGCGCGGTGCGGGATAAGAAGGATTCCTCCATGTCGGTCATGCTGCGTATGCTCAGAGACGGGGAAGGGGACGCGGCCGTGTCCGCAGGAAGCACCGGCGCGCTGCTCTCCGGCGCGACGCTTGTGGTAAAGCGCATCCGGGGCGTCCGCCGGGCGGCGCTGGCGCCGATCCTGCCTACGAAGCAGGGCAGCTGCGTTCTGATCGACTGCGGAGCCAACGCGGAATGCAGTCCGGAGTATCTGATGCAGTTTGCCTTCATGGGGGAAGCCCTGGCCCGGCTGTATCTGGGCTTGGAAAAGCCCAGAGTGGGGCTTCTCAACATCGGCGCCGAAGCGGGGAAGGGAACGAGCCTCCAGAAGGATACATACCGTCTGCTGGAGCAGGCGGGAGAAACGGGAAAACTGAATTTCATCGGCAACGTGGAAGGCCGCGATGTCTTGGAAGGCATAGCGGACGTGCTGGTGACGGACGGCTTTTCCGGCAATGTTCTGCTGAAAACCATGGAAGGCACCGCCCTCTATCTGACAGGGGCGCTGAAGACCATGTTCCTCAGCGGTCCGCGCACAAAGCTGGCGGCTATGCTGGTGAAAAAGGATCTGAAGGGTTTCAAAAAGATGATGGATTATCGGGAAGTCGGCGGGACGGTGTTCCTGGGGATCACCAAACCGGTGATCAAGGCCCACGGCTCCTGCGACGCCAAGGCGGTAAAGAACGCCATCGCCCAGGCTGTGAAGCTCGTTTCCTCGGATCTCTGCAGGGATCTGGCGGACAAGCTGGCGGATCTGCCTGCGGTGGAGCCGGAGCGCGCCCATGAATGAGCTGGAAGCCCGCCTGGGCTATACGTTCAGCAGACGGGAGCTCCTGGAGCATGCCCTGACGCACAGTTCCTGGTCCAATGAACGGGGGAGCGGACGGCTGGGCAGCAATGAGCGGCTGGAATTCCTGGGGGATTCCGTCCTGGGCTGGCTGGTGGCGGAGACGCTGTACCTGCGTTTCCCGCAGATGCCCGAGGGGGATATGACCCGGCTTCGGGCGGAGCTGGTGTGCGAAAGCAGTCTGGCGGAGGCTTCCGAGACCATCGGCCTGGGGCAGTATCTGCGCCTGGGCCGGGGTGAAGAGCAGGGAGGCGGACGGCAGAGACCTTCCATCATCGCCGACGCCTTTGAGGCGACCCTGGCCGCCGTGTATATCGACGGCGGGGAAGGCCCCGCCAGAGCCATGGTGGAACGGTTCATCCTTTCCAAGCTCAAGACCGCGTCCAGGAGCGGCAGCAACGACCACAAGACCGTTCTGCAGGAGGCGGTGCAGCATCTGGGCATGGCGGCGCCTGTATACCGGATGGTGGGAGAAAGCGGACCGGATCACAACAAGGTCTTTTCCGCCCAGGTCCTCTATGACGGACGCGTAGCGGGAGAGGGCAGCGGACGCAGCAAGAAGGAAGCAGAACAGGCGGCTGCCAAGAATGCCCTGGATTCTCTGCGGGCAGAGGGGAAAAAGTGACGCCGCGGCGCAGGATCGTCCCGATATTCGTGCCGCACATGGGCTGCCCCCACCGGTGCGTATTCTGTGATCAGCGAACCATTTCCGGGCAGACAGAAGCCGCCCGCCCGGAGACAGTACAGGAAGCGTTGCGCTCCGCGCAGGCTGTTTCGGCCTGGGCGGAGCTGGCGTTTTACGGAGGCAGCTTCACGGCCATATCACCGGAGGTGCAGACTGCGCTGCTGGAAGCGGCGCAGCCCTTCCGCAGCACGGGCTTTCTGGCCTCCATCCGCGTCTCCACCCGCCCTGACTGCATCGACGGGAATACCCTCGACCGGCTTTCGGCATACGGGGT
Source organism: Oscillospiraceae bacterium (assembly GCA_017617795.1). GTDB lineage: Bacteria > Bacillota > Clostridia > Oscillospirales > Oscillospiraceae > UBA1774. Next base: position 49,571 of record JAFZVM010000075.1, on the reverse strand, counting down.
GGAAACGGTGGAACTGGGAGCCCAATCCATGTCGGACCGGGTATTGACCGCTTCCGGACGCGGCCATCGGGCGGAGGATACGGTTCGGGCGTGCAGACTGCTGCGGGAGCGGGGGTTCCGGATCGTTCTGCAGATGATGACCGGCCTTCCGGGGTCGGACCCGGAGGAGGACCTGCATACCGCTCAGCGGCTGGCTGATCTCGGGCCGGACGGGGTGAGGATCTATCCCACCCTGGTCCTGCGGGGCACAGCACTCGCGACAATGCTGGAGCGGGGCGAATACCGGGCCCGGACGACGGAAGAAGCGGTAGAGACCTGCGCGCCGATCGTCCGGCTCTTCCGGAAAAGAGGGATCCCCATCCTGCGCCTGGGGCTGCACCCATCCCGGGAACTGGAGGAGAAGCTTTTGGCCGGCCCGTATCATCCCGCGCTGGGGGAGCTGGTCTACTCCCGCCTGTACAGGGATGAGGCTGAACGCCTGCTGGAGAGGCAGGGATCCCTGCCGGAGGTCCTGACGCTCCTGGTGGATCCGGGAAGCCTTTCCAAAATGACCGGCAGGGGAAAGGAAAATCTGCTCTGGCTTCGGGACCGGTTCCGGCTGCGGCAGGTGCGGGCGGAAGCCGGGGATTTGCCCGCCGGAACTATTGCAATCAAAGGGAAAACAGTGTAAAATCATATTTCATGGACCATATTATTGCCATTTGGAGAGTGAAAGATTGGATCTGCGGGCATTAGAGATACAGGGCTTCAAGTCCTTTCCGGATAAGCTGCGCCTGACCTTTGAAGAGCGGTACTGCGCCATCGTGGGACCGAACGGCAGCGGAAAATCGAATATCGCAGACGCGATCACCTGGGTGCTGGGGGAACAGCGGACAAAGACCCTCCGCGGAGCCAAAATGGAGGACGTGATCTTCGGCGGTACCGCGCAGCGGGGACCGGCCGGTTTTGCTCAGGTCTCCCTGGTCCTGGGCAATGAGGATCGCAGCCTCGCCTGGGATGCGGATGAAGTGATGATCACCCGCCGGTATTATCGCAGTGGGGACAGCGAGTATTATATCAACCGCAAGCTGGTACGTCTGAAGGATGTGAACGCCCTTCTCATGGATACCGGCCTGGGGCGGGACGGGTATTCCCTGGTGGGCCAGGGAAGGGTCGATGAGGTCCTGGCGGCCAAAAGCACAGACCGGCGGGAGATCTTCGAGGAAGCCGCCGGCATCTCCAAATACCGGTATCAGCGGGAGGAAACCCTCCGAAAGCTGGAGCGGACGGAGCAGGATATGCTGCGCCTGGGGGACAAGCTGGGGGAATTGAATCTGCAGCTGGAGCCCTTGCGGAAGCAGGCGGAAACAGCGAAGAAATATCTGCTCCTGCGGGATGAACTGCGGGGGCTGGAGATCTCCCTGTGGATGGATGCGCTGGATCGTCTGGCGGATCAGACCCGGGTCCTGACCCAGGAGTACGAAACCGCCGAAGAGCGTCTGCGGACGCAGAAGGAAGAGCTGGAAAAGCTCTACCGTACCTCGGAGGATTGCAGCGAGGGGATCCGGGCGGCGGATGAAAAAGCGGAGCAGCTTCGGACGGAGATCGGACAGCTGGAGAATCAGGCCTCTGAACTCAGCCATGAGGCCGATCTGCTGGATGCGGAGGAACGGAGCAACCAGGCGGCCATCCGGCGCCTGGACGAGGAAAACGCCCGGCAGCAGGAACGGATCACGGATCTGACCGCCCGTTTGGCGGAGCGTCGGGAACGATTGAATGCGCTGGCGGAGGAAAAAGCCGCATTGGAGCAGGAAAAGCAGCGGCTCTTCCGGAGCAGCAGCGAGACCAGCCGGGAGGCGGAACGTTCCGAAAAGGATCTGGAAGCGCTGACCGCCAAAGCGGCGGAGGAAGAAAACGCCGCAGCCGCAGAAGCGGCGCGGCTGGAAACCATAGAAGCCTCTGCCGCAGCCCAAACGGAGAACCTGCGGGAGACACAGGAGGAACGGGATCGCCTGCAGCTCCGCCTGGAAGAAGAGCGCACCGCTTTGAAGCGGACGGAAGAACAGCTGCAGGAAACGCGCCAGGCCGCGGTGGAAGCGGAGAACCAGTGCAAAGGACATCGCATGCTGGCGGATACCCGCCGGGAGCGGCTCCGGACACAGGAGGAACGGCTCCGGAAGCTGCGCATGGATGAAGAATCGACCCGTTCCAGAGTCAGCCTGCTGACGGATATGGAGAAGGAATACGAAGGTTTTTCCCGGGCGGTGCGGGTCGTTATGCGGGAGAAGGGCCGCGGGACCTTGCGGGGGATCCACAGTACGGTCGCCGGGCTGATCCATACGGAGGACCGGTATACCGTAGCCCTGGAAACCGCTTTGGGAAACTCTCTGCAAAGCATCGTGGTCGACCGGGAGGAGGACGGCAAGGCCGCCATCTCCCTGCTGAAGCGGCAGGATGCGGGGCGCGCCACTTTTCTGCCTCTCACCGCCATCCGGGGCACGGAACTGCGGGAGCGGGAGCTGGACCGGATCCCCGGGTTTGAGGGGATCGCCTCCCAGCTTGCGGAATGCGACGAGCGCTATGGGGAGATCCTGCGGAATCTCCTGGGCAGGACCGTTGTGGCGGAGGACCTGGACGCAGCCATCGCCATTTCCCGCCGGTACAGCGCCCGCTTCCGCATCGTCACCCTGGACGGGCAGCTGGTGAACGCGGGCGGCTCCATGACCGGCGGCAGCGCCGCCAGGAACGTGGGCATCCTCTCCCGGGCAAATGAACTGCAGCGCCTTCGGGTACGGCTGAAGGAGATCGCCGCCGAGGCCAAAGAGGCGGATTCCGCCCTCCATTCGGCCGAAAAGGAACTGGCAAACGTGGAATACGCCGCGGAGACGGCCGGGATCCGTCTGCGGGAGATCCAGGACCAGGTTTTGAAGCTGGAGGCGGAACAGAAGCAGCGGCAGCTTCTGACGGAAGCGGTGGAGGCCAGCCTGCAGTCGGCCGAAAACGGCATGAGCCGCGGGAAAGAGGAATCCGCCCGCCTGGAAAAAGCGGCGGAGGAGGCCGGACGACGGCAGAAGGAGCACCGTAGGGAGGCCGACCGGCTGCGGCAGCTGGCGGAGTCCCAGAGCCAGGACCGGGCGGGCATTGAGAATCAGCTCAGGGAATTGGGCGAAGCAGCGGGAAAGCTCCGGGAACGGGAAGCGGCGCTGGATACGGAAAAGGATGCCCTGGAAAAGGGCATAGAAGAATGGAAAGGGCTTTTGCAGGGGTATTCTGCGGAGAGTACGGATCGGGATGACAGCCGCAGGACCTATGAGCAGAAGAACGAAGAACTGCAGAAGAAGAGCGCCGATTACCGTGCGGAAGCCGAACAGCGGAAGGCCGAAGCGGACGGCCGCAGGCCTGCCCTTGAGAACGCCATGCAGGAACGGCAGCGGTGCGAGGCGAACCGGGGCAAGGCGGACAGGGAAGCGCAGGAACGCAACCGGAGCATCAACGAGCTGGAACGAAGCTGCGCGGAAATGGGGCAGCGAAAAGCCGCGGCGGATATGGAGGAGCGGCAGCTGCTGGATAAGCTGTGGGATGGCTACGGATTGAGCCGATCCGCGGCGCAGAGCCAGCGCATGAAGCTGGACAGCAGCGCCAGAGCACAGAAGCGCGCCGGACAGCTGCGGAGGGAAATGACCGCGCTGGGTTCTCCCAACCTGGCGGCCATCGATGATTTTGATCGGGTAAACGAGCGATATACCTATCTGGATACCCAGAAGAACGATCTGGAAAAGGCCAAACGGGAATTGGAGGAGGTCCTCCGCACCGTTACGGAGGAAATGAAGCGGATCTTTGCCGATGAATTCAAGGCGGTGGCGGAGAGCTTCAGTCAGACCTTCAAAGAGCTGTTCGGAGGAGGACGGGGGGAACTTGTGCTGGAGGATCCGGCAGATATCCTGAACTGCGGGATCGAGATCCGGGTCCAGCCGCCGGGAAAATCCCTGCGGACGCTGACCCTTCTCTCCGGCGGGGAGCGGGCTTTCGTGGCGATCGCTCTGTATTTCGCCATGCTGAAGGTGAGGCCTGCGCCTTTCTGCGTGCTGGATGAGATCGAATCCGCGCTGGATGAAACCAATGTCGGCCGCTTTGCCCGGTATACCCGCAGCATGTCGGGAAACACACAGTTCCTGGTCATCACACACCGGCGGGGAAGCATGGAGGAAGCGGATATGCTTTACGGCGTTACGATGCAGAAGGGCATTTCCCAGGTCCTTCGGGTGGACCTGAAGGAAGCGGTCAGGAATACGGAGGCATAGACCATGGGGTTGTTTGAGAAGATCCGCACAGGTCTGAGCAAGACCAGAAAGAGCTTTACCGGCCTTCTGGACAGCTTTACCGGAGCGAATGACGAGTTTTTCGACGAATTGGAAGAATCCCTGATCCTGGCGGACATGGGAGCGGAGCTGGCCGTATCCACCGTGGACGAGCTGCGGGAGCGGGCGAAGCATGAGGGGCTGCACGGCGGAGACGAGATCCGCGCCGCTCTGAAGGAAAGCCTGACCGCCGCCCTTGCGGAGGCAGGGGATACCCGGCTCCGTCTGGAGACCACCCCCTCCGTGATCCTGGTGATCGGGGTGAACGGGGTGGGAAAGACCACCACCATCGGAAAGCTGGCCGCCCGGTTCACGGGAGAAGGGAAAAAGGTCCTCCTGTGCGCAGGAGATACCTTCCGCGCCGCTGCGGCGGAGCAGCTGGGCATCTGGGCTCAGCGGGCCGGGGCGGAGCTTGTGCGCCACGAGGAAGGCTCCGATCCCGGAGCCGTGGTGTTCGACGGGATCGCCGCGGCCAAGGCCAGAGGCACGGACGTGCTCATCTGCGATACGGCGGGACGGCTGCACAACAAAGCCAATCTGATGAACGAGCTGAGCAAGATCAGCCGGATCATCGATCGGGAACTGCCCGGCTGCAGCCGGGAGAACCTGCTGGTCCTGGACGCCGGCACGGGGCAGAACGGATTGATCCAGGCCAGACAATTCAGCCAATCCGCCGGAGTTACCGGACTGGTGCTGACCAAGCTGGACGGTACGGCCAAGGGCGGCATCGCCTTTGCGGTGAACCGGGAGCTGGGTATCCCCGTGAAATTCATCGGCGTGGGCGAACAGGCGGACGACCTGCTGGAATTCGATCCCGACGCCTTTGTGGAGGCGCTGCTCTCATGAAGCCGCTGACATTTGTGCTGGCCAGCAAGAACAAGAAAAAGCTGGCGGAGATGCAGACGATCCTGGGATCCCGGGGGATCCGGGTCCTGTCCCAGGCGCAGGCCGGCGTGGATCTGGATCCGGAGGAGACGGGCCTGACCTTTGAAGAAAACGCGATCATTAAAGCAAGAGCGGTGTGCGAAGCCAGCGGCCTGCCTGCCATCGCCGACGATTCCGGGCTGATGGTGGACGCGCTGGACGGTGCGCCGGGGGTATTCTCCGCCCGGTACGGCGGCAGTCATGAGCTGAGCGACGAATATCGCTGGAAGCTGCTGCTGCAGAATATGGAGGGAATGGAACAACGCGCCGCGAAATACGTCTCAGTAATAGCGGCGGTGTTTCCGGACGGACGTATCCTTACCGCCCGGGGAGAGTGCCACGGAGAGATCGCCGAAGGTCCCAGAGGGGATGGCGGATTTGGCTACGATCCGATCTTCCGCCTTCCGGACGGCCGCCATATGGCAGAGATCGACATGGAAGAGAAGAACCGCATCTCCCATCGGGCCATCGCCCTGGCGGAGATGCAGAGAAAACTGACGGAGTGTTTTGCGGAATGACGGGAAAACAGAGAGCATATCTGCGAGCCCAGGCAAATGGATTGGATACCATCCTGTATGTGGGCAAGGGCGGGATCACCGAGGCGGTGATCCGGCAGACGGAAGAAGCGCTGACCGCAAGAGAACTGATCAAAGGGCGGGTGCTGGAGGCTTCGCTCCTTACCGCCCGCGAGGCCTGCGAGCAGCTGGCTGAGGCGACCGGCGCGGAGGGGATCCAGACCTTAGGCAGCCGGTTCGTCCTGTATCGGCCCGATCCCAGGGAGCCGAAGTACGTTCTCCCGAAGGCATGAACCGGGGGTTTCTGGGGGGGACCTTCAACCCTCCGCATCTGGGACATATCCGCGCGGCCAGGGCGGCCATGGAACAGCTGGGACTGGATGAACTGTACTTTATCCCCACGGGAGAACCGCCCCATAAGGACTTGCCGGCGGATACGGCGACCGCGGAGCAGCGATTGGAAATGACCGAGCTGGCAGCCTCCGGGATCCCCCATGCAAAGGCTCTGGATCTGGAGATCCGGCGGGAGGGCCCCAGTTACAGCGTCCTCACCGCCCGGGAGCTGCTGGAGGAGGATCCGGAGGGAGAACTCTGGCTCCTCTGCGGTACGGATATGTTCCTGACGCTGGATCAGTGGTATCGGGCGGACTGGCTGCTGGAAAACCTGCATATCGCCGCCTATCCCAGAAAACCGGGGGAAATGCCCGATCTGGAAGAAAAGGCGGAGGTGCTCCGCCGGAAATGGAATGCCCGGGTGGAGCTGATCCGGCTGGATCCCATGGAGGTTTCCAGTACAGACGTCCGCAGCGCACTGAAGCGGGGCGGCGGCAGCGAGCTGCTGGGAGACGAGATCTATGCCTATATCCTGCGCAATCGGCTATACGGCGTTCAGCCTGAGCCGGACGCCCTGTGGCGGCTGGCCGTACCGATGCTGGAGGAAAAACGCATCCCTCATGTGCGGGGATGCCGGGAGGAAGCCGGAAAACTGGCTCTGCGGTGGGGAGCCGATGCGGTGGAAGCGGAGAGAGCCGCGATCCTCCATGACGTGACCAAAAAGATGCCGGCAGAGGAACAGTTGCGTTTGTGCGCGGCTTATGGTATAATCCCGGGAATCGGCGGGGAAGCGGATCCGGCAAGGGCGGATGAAGAGAGCTTGTCCCCCGATGATTTCGCACGGCGTTATCCTGCGGTGCTCCACGCCTTTTCCGGCGCGGCGGCTGCCTGGGGCCTTTTCGGGGTGTCCTCCGCCGTCCGGGACGCCATCATGTGGCACACCACCGGAAAACGGGATATGACCCTGCTGGAAAAGATCATCTGGCTCGCGGACTATATCGAGCCCACCCGGACCATGCCGGGGGTGAAAAAAGTCCGCAGGCTGGCCTACGAAGATCTGGATGGAGCTCTGCGTCTGGCCATGAAAAACAGCCTGGACCATATGACAGAGCGGAAGAAGTCTCCTCATCCGGCTTCTCTGGAGGCCCTCAACGACCTGAAAAAGGAACGGTAAAGAAACATGAAGATATTTGGCGGATTCGGCGGAAAGCATCTCCACGGCCGGGAACCGGATAAAGCGATTCCCGAACCCGAGGAGCTTTCTCAGGCTGCTGCAGCCGAGCCGGGAGAGGAAACGCCGCAGGCGGAACCGGTCCATGAACCGGATGAGATCCCTGCGGAGGCGGCCTCTGCGGAGACGGTCTCTGAGGAAACAGGCGGGGAGGAAACGGTCCGCACTCCGGAAGAACAGGCGGAGATCGATGAGATGATCCGCCGATATCAGCATAAAAAGCGCGTCCGGCGCTGGGTCGCCCTCGGGGTGATCGCCGCAGTCCTCGCGGCAGGCGTTATCATTTACAAATCGACGGTCAAGCCGCCTGCGATCGTGCAGCCGTCGCCTCCGGCAAACACCTCGGCTCCTGCCACCGCCCGGCCCATCAGCACCCCATCCGGGATCCCGGAGGCGACTCCGGAACCCACGGAAGAACCGGGACCCGAGGTCCGGGAACGGGTGGAGAACAATTACAATATCCTCATCCTGGGCAGCGACCAGGGCAACGGCAATACGGATACCATCATGATCTGCCGTTTTGACGCGAACGAAGGCGTGCTCAATATCCTGAGCATTCCCCGTGATACCTGCGCCAACGTGGATTCCGATGAGAAGAAAAATGAGACGAAGAAGATCAGCGGCATCTTTGCCAGAGCGGGCGTGGAAGGCGTGATGGAAGCCGCCGGAGACATCATCGGCGCACCCATAGACGGGTATATCAAGGTGAGCCTCAACGGCTTCGTCCAGCTGGTGGACACCATCGGGGGCATCGATTTCAACGTGCCCTATTATATGAATTACGACGATCCCACCCAGGATCTGCATATCCACTATAATTCCGGTATGCAGCACCTCAACGGGTACGACGCGGTGCGCGTGGTCCGCTGGCGTCAGAACAACGACGGGACCAATTACGGAGATATCGCCCGGATCGAAAATCAGCAGAATTTTCTGACAGCTGTGGCGAAAAAATGCATGAGCCTCTCCAACCTGACCGCCAATCTGGGAGAGTATATCAAGATCTTTGAGTCCAACGTCAAGACGGATCTGACCAATGGCAACCTCCTGTGGTTCGGACAGCAGTTCCTGAACATGGGGATGGAAAACATCCATTTTTACACGCTGCCCTCCAATTATAACGACAACATCAAAGGCTTTTCCTACGGCACGATCCTTGTGGACGAATGGATGGAGATGCTGAACGAGCATTTCAACGTGTACAACATGCCCTTGAACCAGGAGGATGTGGATATCATCTCCCGGGACGCCAACGGGAATCTCTACGCCACCAGCGGCGAGATCAAGGGCGGCATGAGCTCCTTCCTGTCCATGGACGACTACGTCAAAAGACTGAACGCCTGGCTGGCAACCCAGCAGCCCAGTTCCGGCGGTCAGGAAAGCACCCCCGCTCCCGCCCAGAACACCCCCGCGCCGCAGCCGGAGACGACCCCGGCACCCGAGCCGGAACCCACGGCAGATCCGGCGCCGGAGCCCGAACCGGGGACCGAGTCCGAACCGGGGACCGAGTCCGAACCGGGGACCGAGCCCGAACCGGGGACCGAGCCCGAACCGGGGACCGAGCCCGAACCGGGGACCGAGCCCGAACCGGGGACCGAGTCCGAACCGGGGACGGAATCCGAGCAGGGGACCGAACCCGAGCCGCAGCCGGAGCAGGGAAGCGAGCCCGAGCCGGAGCCGCAGCCCGAACAGGGAGCGGGACAAGATTCAAGCGGAACAGAAGAAAACACAGATACAGAAGCCTGAACCCTGTGCAAAGGCGCAGGATAGAAACGGAGGATATGGTTATGCTCACCCCCCAGGAGGTAATGGAAGCGATCGTCCGCGCGCTGGACAGCAAAAAGGCCAGAGATATCACTGTGCTGAAGACGGAGAAGATCACGATCCTGGCAAATTACTTTGTGATCTGCACCGCAGGTTCCACCACCCAGATCAAGACCCTTTCGGATGAAACGGGGAAGGTGCTCAGCGAGCTGGGAGAGCCGCCCCTTCATAACGAGGGGTACCGGGACGGCGGCTGGGTCCTTCTGGATTTCGGCTGCGTTGTGGTGCATATTTTCCTTGAGGATACCCGCAAGTTCTACGATCTGGAGCGCCTTTGGAGCGACGCGGAAAAGGTGGATATCTCCGCCCTGATCACTGAATAACTGAGAAAGCTGGCCGGAAGATGAAGTACGAATTTCACAGCATCGAGAAAAAATGGCAGCAGGTCTGGGAAGAGAACAAGACCAATGCCGCGTCCAACGACAGCGATAAGCCGAAATTTTACGGGCTGATCGAGTTTCCCTATCCCTCCGGGGACGGGCTTCATGTGGGTCATCCCAGACCTTATACCGCCATGGACATCATCTGCCGCAAACGGCGGATGCAGGGATACAATGTGCTGTTTCCCATCGGGTATGACGCCTTTGGCCTGCCCACGGAGAACTATGCCATCAAGAACCACGTTCATCCCAAGGACGTGACCCGGAAGAATATCGAGCGCTTCACCTCTCAGCTGAAGATGCTGGGCTTTTCCTTCGACTGGGACCGAGTCGTGGATACCACGGATCCCAAGTATTACAAGTGGACCCAGTGGATCTTTCTGCAGATGTTCAAAAAGGGCCTGGCGTATAAGGCCAGCATGCCGGTGAACTGGTGCACCTCCTGCAAGTGCGTCCTGGCCAACGAGGAAGTGGTCAACGGCGTCTGCGAGCGCTGCGGTTCCCCGGTGGTCCGGAAGGAAAAGAGCCAGTGGATGCTGGGGATCACAAAATACGCCCAGCGGCTGCTGGACGACCTGGACGACCTGGATTATATCGAGCGGGTCAAGATCCAGCAGCGGAACTGGATCGGACGCAGCACCGGCGCGGAGGTCACCTTTGAGACCACTGCCGGAGACGACATGCTGATCTTCACCACCCGCCCGGATACCATGTTCGGCGCGACCTATATGGTCATGAGCCCGGAGCACGCCCTGGTGAACAAGTGGCTGGAAGAGGGCAAGCTGCGGAACGGAGAAGCCGTCCGGGCCTACCAGGCGGAAGCCGCCCGGAAATCCGATTTCGAGCGCACGGAGATGGCCAAGGACAAGACCGGCGTGGTGCTGGAGGGGGTAAACGCCGTGAACCCCACCACCGGCGGCGAGATCCCGATCTTCATCTCCGACTACGTCCTTTCCACCTATGGCACCGGCGCCATTATGGCCGTGCCCGGCCACGATCAGCGGGACTGGGAATTTGCCAGATCTTTTGACCTTCCCATCATCGAGGTGGTCCAGGGCGGCGACGTCACCAAGGAAGCCTTCGTGGACAAGGACGAGAACGCCCGCATGGTGAATTCAGGCTTCCTCAACGGTCTCAGCGTCAAGGACGCGATCCCTACCATGATCCGCTGGCTCACTGAGAAGGGGATCGGAGAAGAGAAAGTCAACTTCAAGCTGAGAGACTGGGTCTTCTCCCGTCAGCGTTATTGGGGCGAGCCCATCCCCATTATCAAGTGCCCGAAATGCGGCTGGGTGCCTATGGAGGAAAAGGATCTTCCGCTGCTCCTGCCGGATGTGAAAAGCTATGAGCCCACGGATAACGGCGAGAGCCCCCTGGCACACATGACGGACTGGGTGAAGTGCACCTGCCCCAAGTGCGGAGGACCCGCGGAACACGAGACGGATACCATGCCCCAGTGGGCGGGCTCCAGCTGGTATTTCCTGCGGTATATGGACCCCCATAACGACGAAGCCCTGGCGGGGAAGGACGCCCTCAAATACTGGGATCGGGTGGACTGGTACAACGGCGGGATGGAGCATACCACTCTGCACCTGCTGTATTCCCGCTTCTGGCATAAGTTCCTATATGATATCGGCGTGGTGCCCACGAAGGAGCCCTACGCCAAGAGGACCAGCCATGGGATGATCCTGGGGCTGAATCCCCGGAACTTTGATAATCTGGATTCGGCGGAGCAGGATCGCCTGAAAGCCGAATACGGCGGAGAAGAGGGCGCGCGGAAGCATCTCGTCCAGCAGTACGGCGAGATGGCGGATCACCCCATCGTGAAGATGTCCAAATCTTTGGGGAATGTGATCAATCCCAACGACATCGTCAACCTGTACGGGGCGGATACGCTGCGCCTGTATATCATGTTCATCGGCGACTTTGAAAAGGCAGCCCCCTGGCAGGATACCGCCGTGAAGGGGAGCAAACGGTTCCTGGACCGGGTATGGAACCTGGAGCAGAAGGTGAAGCCCGGCGACAGCTACTCCCGGGAGAATGAAGCCTCCATCCACCGCACCATCCGCAAGGTCACCGAGGATATCGAATCCATGAAGTTCAACACCGCCATCGCGGCCATGATGTCCCTGGTGAACGAGTTCTATGAAAAGGGACTGAACCGGGCGGACTATATGGCCCTGCTGAAGCTCATGAGCCCCTTTACTCCCCATATCGCGGAGGAACTGTGGGAGCATATGGGCGGCGAGGGACTGTGCTGTCAGCAGCCCTGGCCGGAGTGGGACGAGCGCCGGATGACGGAGTCGGAGAAGACCATCGCCGTACAGGTAGGCGGAAAGCTCCGGGCTACCGTGACCATCCCTGCGGATGCGGACGAGGAGACGATGGTCAAGGCCGCCCTGGCGGATGAGAAGATCAGCCGCATGATGGAAGGCATGGAACTGGTCCGTACCATTACGGTGAAAAATAAGCTGGTTAATCTCATCCTCAAGCCGAAAACCCTTGACAAGGCCTGAGAATGGGGCTATAATACACAAGCTAATGGCCCATCGGAGGGAGGGATAAGAATGTCGGAAGTCAGAGTCAAGGAAAACGAGTCGCTGGACAGTGCCCTCAAGAGATTTAAGAGAAGCTGCGCCAAGGCTGGCGTGCTGGCTGACCTGAGGAAGAAGGAGTACTACCAGAGCCCCAGCGTCAAGCGCCGCAAGAAATCCGAGGCCGCGCGCAAGAATAAAAATAAGAGATATTATTAACTGCACAAAACCCGGTTATCTTCGGATAGCCGGGTTTTTGTCTGCCTGCCTGAGCAGTTCCAGGTCTTCGGAACTCCATTCGCCGCTCATGAGCAAAAATCCCTGCCGGATCCCCAGCTCCAGGGCCAGCTCGGTCTTGCTCCGCAGTGTATCCGGATCGTCGTACAGGACGAAGCGAACGTCCGCATCCCTGCGTACCACCCACACCTTGCATTGTAGATCCGGGGAGAAAAAACCGCTCTCCGCTTCCTGGGAAAGCCGCTCCAGCTCCTCCGGACCGAGCTGCCTGCCCTCGCCGTCGGGACAGGGAAGGGAGAAGATCCTCCGGGTGCGTTCCAGGTCAAGGCAGACCTCTCCGCAGCGGGACAGGGCTTCCTCCATTCGCCGGCGAAGCGTGCCGCCGGATATGGCGGTGGACAGAAGCATGGCCGCTCCGCAGCCTTCCTGCCAGAGCCGCTCCGTGATCACGCAGCGGATGCCACGGCGCCGCAGGACATCGCAGAAACGCAGCAGCTCAAGCCCGGGACAAGGGGAGAAACCGCACACCACCGTACCGATGCCCCGGCGGCGGCATTCGTTGGCGGTCTCCGCAGCGCGGGCAGAACGGATCCGGCCGCCCAGGATCATACATCCGCCCCGCAGCGGGGAGCGAGGCGCAGGGAACGGCCGGTCCAGAGAGTAAGACAGCGTTGCCGACGGCGTGCCTGGGGAGGCAAAGAGATCGAGCCGATCCTCTCCGCAGGCAGGGATGAAGGTAAATGACATACGCACCTCCGGGCATCGAATGATGGACGGTCATCCATATGGACAAACACGCCGCCGGGTGTTATATTGAAAAAAGAAAATCCAGAATAAAGGAAGTATGAAGGATGAACCATTTTGCAGCGATCCAGGGGAAACTGGAAGAATACGGTCTGGACGCCATGCTGGTCACCAGCCCCTCCAACCGGAAGTACGCCACAGACTTTCCTTCCTCTGCCGGTATGGCTCTTGTCACCCGGAAGGAAGCCTTTTTCTTCATTGATTCCCGGTATATCGAGGCCGCGAAAAAGAGCATCAAAGGCGCAGCGGTGGACAAGGTGGACATGCAGCGGGCTTATGACGCCAAGCTGAACGCGGAGATCGACCGCCTGGGGATCAGGACCCTGGGGATCGAGGAAGGCGCCATGAGTCTGGGAGAATACCGCAGCTGGGAGCAGAAGCTCCACGGGGAACTGAAGCCCGCCCAGCAGCTCTTTACCGATCTGCGTACCGTCAAGTATCAGGAGGAGCTGGATTACCTCATCCGCGCCCAGCGCATTGCGGAGAAAGCCCTTGTTCAGGTGCTGGACCTGATCAGGCCCGGCATGACCGAGCGTCAGGTCGCCGCCGAACTGATCTACCGCATGCTGCGGGAGGGGGCGGACGGCGTCTCCTTTGAGCCCATTGTGGTCACCGGGGTCAAAAGCAGCATGCCCCACGGCGTTCCCGGGGACGTGGAGATCCGCAGCGGGGATTTCCTCACCATGGATTTCGGCTGCCGCCTGGGCGGCTACTGCTCCGATATGACCCGTACCGTCGCCGTGGGCAGCGCCACGGAGGAGATGCGGAAGGTATACGAGACCGTTCTGCTGGCGCAGAAAACGGCGATCAGCGGCGCAAAGGCCGGGATGACCGGCGTCGAGGTGGACGGGATCGCCCGCAAGGTCATCCAGGACGCGGGGTATGGGGACTGCTTCGGCCACGGCTTCGGTCACGGCGTTGGGCTTGACGTGCACGAGGCGCCCACAGCCGGCCCCTCCGGCAAGGATCCCATGCCGGTGAATGCTGTGATCTCCGCGGAGCCGGGGATCTATTTGGAAGGCCGTTTCGGCGTGCGGATCGAGGATGTGATCATCCTGAAGGAAAACGGCTGCGAGGATATCACACTGGCCCCCAAGGAATTGCTGATCCTGTAAAATAATATGCGCACAGCCGGGATTTTATCTTGCAAATTTCCGTATTCCGGTATAAAATAACACAGATTTGAATCTAATACATGGAGAGGAGACTCTTGATTTATGATCTCTGCTGGTGAATTCAGAAACGGCGTTACCTTTGATATGGACGGACAGGTCATGCAGGTGATCGAGTTCCAGCACGTTAAGCCCGGCAAGGGGGCTGCCTTTGTCCGCACGAAGATGAAGAACATCATCACCGGCGCGGTCACGGAGACTTCCTTCAACCCCAACGATAAGTTTGAAAATGCTTACGTTGAGCGGAAGGACATGGAGTACCTGTACAATGACGATAATCTCTATTACTTCATGGACCAGGAGACCTACGATCAGGTGCCCATCGATGTGAGCAAGTTGCCGGACGGCTTCAAGTTCGTGAAAGAGAATATGGTCTGCAGGATCCTCTCCTATAAGGGCGCCATCTTCGGCATCGAGCTCCCCAACTTCGTGGAGCTGGAGGTCACGGAGACCGACCCCGGCTTCAAGGGCGACACCGCCACCAACGTGACCAAGCCCGCCATCCTGGAGACCGGCGCGGAGGTGAAGGTGCCTCTGTTCATCAATCCCGGCGACCGCATCAAGATCGATACCGGCACCGGCGAATACGTGGAGCGGGTGAAGGGCTGAGCGCAACCCACTTTGCCGGATATCCTCCGGCGGAAAGGAAAAAACGATGGAGATGAACATTACCGAAAAAGCCGCTTACCTCAAGGGGCTTTGTGAAGGCATGAAGCTGGATGAGGGCAAGAACGAAGGCAAGCTTCTGAAGGCCATCGTGGATCTGCTGGGCGACGTGGCCCAGGAGATCGCCGACCTGAATGAGAACGCCCTGGATCTGGCGGAGGAGATCGATCAGATCTCCGATGATCTCGCTGACGTGGAAGACTTCCTGGAGGAAGTGGACGACGAAGACGAGGATGAGGACGAGTGCTGCTGCTGCGACTGCGATGAGGACGAAGACGAGGACGAAGAACCCGTTTTCTATGAGGTCACCTGCCCCAACTGCGGCGCTGAGATCTCCCTGGATGAGGAGATCCTGAACTACGATTCCTTCAAGTGCCCCAAGTGCGGCGAGAAGCTGGAGTTTGAGTTTGACGAGGACGATGGCGAGGACGACGAGTGCTGCTGTGCCGGGGACGACGGCGACGAGAAATGCTGCTGCGAGAAGGACAAGGAGTAAGCTCCCTGAATTGAATTGCGCCGGAAGCGTGTTGTGCGCTTCCGGCGTTTTTATTCTGCCTTCCTGAGAATATCCAGCGTATGATGGGATGCCCCGATCAGATCTAGCCGCTCGCAGGTGGCCCAATGGTATTCCAGCCATCGGGCAAAGGTCCCGTCATCCATGGAGTCGATCGTTTCCCGCATATATTGCGTCGCGCCGTCCGCAGCGATCAGTTTGACGCGTTCGACGGGGAACGCTTCATCCAGAGCGGCGATCTCCTCTGTCCGGATCAGCTCAAAGATCTCCTTCGGTTCGCTTTTGCAGTGCCAGTCCGGCGTGAGCATATCCTGATCCGATACATCGCGCAGATGGTTTGCCCCGAATACATACTGGATCACGGTCGGTTCATTCATGCAGTAGGCGACCAGGATATATCCACCCGGTTTTGTCACCCGTACGGCCTCGGATAGCGCCTGCAGCTTGTCCTCCCGGGTATACAGGTGATACATGGGGCCCAGCAGCAGGGTCAAATCAAAGGCTGCATCCGACAGGAAGGACAGGTCCAGCGCATTGCCCTGGATTGCCGTGATCTGCTCTGAGCCATCCAGCTTGGCTTTCAGCAGATCCAGATTGCGGGGAACCAGCTCCACGGCGGTCACTGGATAGCCCTGCCTGGCCAAAGCAACGCTGTACCGTCCCGTTCCGGCCCCGATCTCCAGGATACACGGCCGGGTGAAAGCAGAAAGGCATTGGGATATATATTTCATGGTGGTCAGGTACTCCACCTGTCCATGCCTGGAGAGCAGCCGCCCTTCTTCGTCATAGCTGTTGTAGTATTCTTCCAGATAATTCATGACGCGCTCCAAAATGCGGATCGGGTGCAGAACGGTGCCTGCACCCGATCCGATACAATACGGATAATTACATCTTCGGCAGGGTGGCAAAGCTGGCCTGGAGCTCTTCGTCTGTGGGGATATAATCGCTCATCTGGCCGTCATTAAATTTCTGATAAGCCACCAGGTCGAAATAGCCGGTGCCGGTGAGACCGAAGACGATGGTCTTTTCCTCGCCGGTCTCCTTGCACTTCTTCGCCTCATCCAGAGCCACCTTGATGGCATGGGCGCTCTCCGGGGCGGGGAGGATGCCCTCCACCCGGGCGAATTCTTCCGCGGCCTGGAACACGTCGGTCTGGACTACGGAGGTGGCCTCCATATAGCCGTCCGCATAGAGCTGAGACAGGATGGAGCTCATGCCGTGGTACCGAAGGCCGCCGGCATGGTTGGGGGCGGGGATGAAGCCGCTGCCCAGGGTATACATCTTTGCCAGGGGGCAGACCTTGCCGGTGTCGCAGAAATCGTAGGCGTACACGCCCCGGGTGAAGCTGGGGCAGGATGCGGGCTCAACGGCGATGATGCGATAATCCGCTTCGCCCCGGAGCTTTGCGCCCATGAAGGGAGAAATGAGGCCGCCCAGGTTGGAACCGCCGCCGGCGCAGCCGATGATCATATCCGGCTTGATGCCGTACTTATCCAGCGCAGCCTTGGTCTCCAGACCGATAATGCTCTGGTGCAGCAGCACCTGGTTCAGCACGCTGCCCAGCACATAGCGGTAACCGGGGGTGCTGGTGGCGACCTCCACCGCTTCGGAGATGGCGCAGCCCAGGCTGCCGGTGGTGCCGGGGAACTGCTCCAGGATCGCCCGTCCGATATTGGTGTCCATGGAGGGGGAAGGGGTGACGGAGGCGCCGTAGGTCCGCATGACCTCCCGGCGGAAGGGCTTCTGTTCGTAAGAGACCTTTACCATGAATACCTTGCAGTCCAGCTGGAAGTAGGAGCAGGCCATGGAAAGCGCGGTGCCCCACTGTCCGGCGCCGGTTTCGGTGGTGACGCCCTTGAGCCCCTGCTTCTTGGCGTAATAGGCCTGGGCGATGGCGGAGTTCAGCTTATGAGAACCGCTGGTATTGTTGCCCTCGAATTTGTAGTAGATCTTTGCCGGCGTCTGGAGACGTTCCTCCAGGCAGTACGCCCGGACCAGGGGAGAAGGACGGTACATCTTATAGAAATCCCGGATCTCCTGGGGGATCTCGATATAGGCATTGTCGTTATCCAGCTCCTGCTTGATGAGCTCCTCACAGAAGACGGGGGCCAGCTCTTCGGCAGTCATGGGCTGATGGGTCCCGGGATTCAGCAGGGGAGCGGGCTTGTTCTTCATATCCGCCCGGACGTTGTACCAGGCTTTGGGCATCTCCGATTCTTCCAGATAAATTTTGTAAGGGATCTTTTCCATTATATATACACTCACTTTCTTTTATTGATTTATTAGTGCCAGTCCGTCAAGATTCAATTATGGTATTGGCGCGGCTGCGCCATCGTTTCGGAAAATACGGCATTTTATATCCCTCCGGAAAATAAAAAACAGTCCTGTCCCAACAAAAAGCTGGGACAGGACTTATCATCCTGCGGTGCCACCCGGCTTGACGCAGATACACTGCGCCCACTCACGCATACCAACATATGCTGACCTTTTGTAACGGAGGGTCAGCTCCGTCTCACCTACTCTCAGCGCATAGCCTGATTTTGGCTCGCCCTCGGAAGCCCATTCGACCGGCTGCCTTCTGCTGTGTTCTCAGCATCCACAACTCTCTGGGAGAAAACCCACCGGCTTACTTACACTTCTTCAACGGTTTACCGGAGTATAGCATTGAATTTTTCCTTTGTCAATAGGGAAATTTGGCTTTTTTGAAATCACCGGTTGCGAAGCACAAACCTCATCCCGCCATGAAACGGATCGACTGTGCTTCCGCGTCCACATGGGCTTCCATACCAAAGGGCAGGATGCACCGGGGAAGGGCATGGCCGATATTCAGATTGGCCAGGATGGGCAGACTGGGATCATCCACAGTCTCCAGCAGCAGCCGGTGGTATTCCTCCTGGTATCTTTCGTCCATGGGTTTGCCCACGAGAATGCCGTTGACGACGGTGAAGATGCCCTTATCCTTCAGCAGACAGAGCGCCCGGCGATAGGTTTCCGGCGGCATGAGGACCTCGCTGGATTCCAGCAGCAGGATGCGTCCCCGCCAATCCGAAAGATCGGGAAACAGGCTGTATTCACGGGCAAGCAGCTGGATCTCCCGGTAGTTTTCACCCTCAAACAGATCATAGAGAGAATCGATGCAGCCGCCCAGGATGGGCCCGGAGAACACCGGCGGTCCCTGGAGCAGTTCCCACCCCCGGTCCGGATGACTTGAAAGGGGAACGCCGACCTGATCCGGAGTGAATTTTGCCCTGGAGCTGTACCAGACCGGGCTCGGCCGTACTTCGCGAATGGTTCCGGTCCGGATGAACTCTTCAAAGTAATGGCGCGTATAGGGCAGCATCTCATCGCTGAGCTCGCACACGTCCGACAGGAAGGATTGGCCGTAAAAGGTGGGCAGTCCCAGCTTATGGAGCATCAGATGGTTCCCCGTTGTATCGGAAAAACCCAGAAAGGGCTTGTATCTCAGAGCGTGCCGCAGTTCATCGTGACCAAAGAGCCAGGGAAGCATCCGCACCGTATCATCCCCGCCGATGGCGCAGAGGATCAGGTCGATCTCCGGGTCCCGGAAGGCCTGAAGCAGATCCGCGGCCCGATCCTCCGGATGCTCCCGTACGTATTCGATCCCCTTGAGGGCATGGGGAAGGAATCGTACCTGCAGTCCCATATCCTGCAGCCGTTTCACGCCGATCTCCACCTCAAAGCGGACCTTTTCTTCACCGATGGTCCCGCTGGAGAGGCTGACTATCCCTATGGTACGGATCATTATTCATCCTCCTGATTTGATATGAGCCAGTCTAACATGTTCGGAGAGCGGATGCAATCCGGTTTCAAGTTGCTTTTCCGGCAAGAGTGTGGTATATTGGACGTGCTTTTTATGACCCCGGAGGTGTAAGAGAATATGGCAAAGAGAAAAACGATTTTTCGGACAGCCGCCGCGCTGCTGATGACGGTCGCGGTGCTCCTGTCCTGCGCCGGCTGCGTGGTGATCGGCAACCGCAAGCCCATTGCCACCATCGTGTTCAGCAATGGGACGGAGGCGACCATCCGGCTGTATCCGAACAAAGCGCCCAACACGGTGGACAACTTCATCAAGCTGGCCAATTCCGGCTTCTATGACGGCAGTCCCGTGCACCGCATCGTGGAATATGTGCTGGTGCAGATGGGCGGCCCCGCAAACTCCGATGAATCGGACGCCGGATACTATATCAAGGGCGAATTCGCGGATAACGGCTTCGTGAAGGACAACCTGATCTTTAACGAGGGCATTGTGGGCATGGCCCGTCTGGCCGCCGATGAAGACGACAAGAAATTCTACAATACCGGCAGCAGCCAGTTCTTCATCATGCTGGAGCCCAAAGCTTCCATGGACGGAAAATACTGCGCCTTCGGCAAGGTGATCACCGGCATGACCGATATCGTTGCGATCTCCAAGATGGACGTGGACGACAACGATTATCCCCGGGATGAGATCTACATCGTCTCCCTCCGGGTCAATTGCTACGACTATAAGCCAAACGAACCCAAAACCATCGATAAGTCTTCGGTGGATATCTACTGAGTCTTCCGGCTCCGGTTTCTGACCGGAGCCGGTTTTACATTGACAATCCAGACAAAATCGGGTAGACTGAACTTACAAATTCAAAACAATAAAACAAGGAGGCGTCTTCATGAATCTGGTTGAAAAGTATGGCCCGATCGCGGCCCGCAATTCCATTTCCCAGTATTGTCCCCCCAAATGCTTTGAGCTGGCGGGCAAGGAATTTGATTTCGTCATGGATACCGGCGAGTGCTCCGGCGATATCCACCTGGAATTCGTGGACGAGAGCAAGGTCAACTGGAGCATCATGAGCGGCAAGTTTTCCGGCAGCTCCGAGCGGTATGAGTGCCGCAAGGCGGATGATTACACCTACCTGGTGACGTTCTGCATGCCTGAGCCCAACCGGGAGAACCAGACCTACGTCATCGATAAGGAGCAGGGGCTTGTTACCCTTCTGCGCTGCGTGGTAGGCGAGAATCCCTATTGGCCCTACCTGATCGACAGCCACTGGGCTTTCGGTTACATCAAGATCGAGGGCGAGGAGCATACCGACATCAGGCGTCATACCTTCACCGATGACGTCGCCGGCACCGGCGTCCGCTGGGTGTACGGCCATGAGCTCTCCACCGTACACGTGTACTACAACAGCCATTTCTACCGCATCAAGTACAACAACCAGGCCAACGTATCCAGCCTGAGCAGCGGCATGCGCTCCCTGCCCGGCTCCGATGAGGAAGCCTTCTACGTCAAGATCAAGGAAGGCATGTATCTCGTCAGCGTCACCGAGCAAAACATGGAGAAGATCCTGGGCGCCAAGATGGGCTTCCGCAGCGACACCCTCTGCTTCCTGGACAACTGGAACCGGATGTACAGCGTCGGCCGCGGCTACGGCACCGCCACCCGGGAAGGCACGCCGGATCGGGAGATCTTCTGCATGATCGGCAAATACGCTAAGCCGGAGGAGATCGAAGAACATTTTTTTACGGATCAGAACCCCTACACGGTATAAGGGACAGAGAGGAACCGGAAACAAAGACTGAATAACGCAATGATAAACCAAGAGGCGGGCCGAATCGGCTCGCCTCGATCCTTTGTGTTGTCTGCGTGATCAATCCAGCTTTTTGCGGCGGTTGGAAAACTCCGCCTTGCGCTGGGTGTATGCTTCCATGGCCTCCTGGAAGAAAACCGGCTCCTTCCGTTCCGCACCGAGGGTTTCCAACAGCTTCTGGGTGAGCAGGGGATTCAGCACCAGCAGAGGGCCCAGCAGGTAGGTGCCCAGGAAGTTCTTCCGCCGAACGCCTTCAAAGGGGCAGCCCTCCTCCAGGCCGATGCCCCGGACCACGTTGGCGAAGCCCTCTGTACCGGGCCCGGGATGACAATGGCTGAAACGGCTGTTGAAGGCCGTGATCTCCAACCCGTCCCATTTGCCCAGGAAAAAGCCGTTATACCGTTTGTTCAGGTCCTGACGCGCTTCCAGGTCAAAGATTCCCAGCCCTGTGAGGGTGTCGTCCGCCGTCCGGATGCTTTTTCCCACAAGCTCCAGACTGTTGCCGGTGAAGAGGAAGCAGCATCCTTCCTCGATCCGCTCCTCCATGGCTTTGGCATAGGTGCGGAGAGCGGGAAGCGCCATCCGCTGACCCCGCTCCGTCATGGGACCGCAGTAGACGAAACGAACGTCGCCGTCCCCGGCAAAGGCGGGTTCATGGTTCAGCGGAGTTTCGATGTATTCCGCTTCGGGGATGCATTTGCGCAGATAACGCATGTTTGCACCGTCCCCGAAGAGATTGCCCAGCTCCGGGTAGAGGTATTCCAGCTTCATGCCTTCCTCATCCTTTCCGCTATCGCGTTCCGTACCATCACGGCCTGCTTCTGCCGATAGACCTCATAGAGTACGAAGACCTTGCCGCATTGGGTCAGATCCACGGCGGCGGCTGCGTCCTTCGCCTGGCGCACTACGGTGATCCGGTCCTCCGGAACGCCGGCGATCAGCAGTCTCAGCCGGGTATCCAGGCACCGGGCGCCGACCGCCAGCACCTGCACCGTATCCTCTTCCGCCAGAAATTCAAAGTCCGCGTCATAGAGCCAGGCGATGTTTTCCGAAGAACTCTTTTCATCGAACACATCGTCCAGCAGCAGAACGACGGCCTTTTTTCCCTCCGCGTTGGCAACGTAGTCAAAGTTCCTGGAGCAGGCTACGGCATTCAGCCCCTTGGCCATGATCTCCGTCAATTCCCAATTGCCGATCTCTTCCTGCCAGAAACGGGACTGTACCACCTGCAGCTTTTCCATCCCTTCCGCGATCTGCTCCGGCGTATAGCCGATGGTGCGCAGGGCTGCCACCGCGGCGACGGCGTTATACAGATTGTATATCGCATCGGCGGGCATGCGATAGTCATGCCATACGTCGTTTTCCAGCACGGTCATCAGTCCGGCTTCCCGATCGGCGGAGATCAGCTGGTAGTCTCCCCGGGGAGAGACCCAGCCGCAGCTTTCGCAGTGGGCCCGGCCGATGTGGTTGTACCGGCGGAAGTCATATTGGATCGGCTCGCCGCAGATGGGACAGAGCCGGGCGTCCACCACCAGGTTTTCCCGGACCGGCGGCTCGAAGGGCAGAGGATCGATCCCGAAATACACCCGGCTGTTGAGCTTGGCGACGTTGGAGCTGATGGGGTCGTCCGCATTGAGGATCAAACGGGTCTCAGAAGGGATATACCGGTCCAGAAGAGAGGCGATATATTCCGGATGAGCATTGCGGCGCATGGAATCCCGGAACAGGTTTGTGATGACGAGGTAGTTGGGTTTCACTGCCGGGAAAATACGGGCGGCGCTGCGTTCGTCCATCTCCAGCACGCCGACCTTCCGTCTGCAGCGGCCGGAAAGACCGGCTGCTTCCAAAAGGGCGGAAGCGGCGCCGGCGTCGATATTGGAACCCAGACGGTTGCTCACCGGGTCCTCGCCAAAGCCGATGAGCAGGTCGCAGAGCATATTGCTCACCGTGGTTTTGCCGTTGGTACCCGTCACGCCGATGAGCAGATCCGGCTTGCCGATGCGGGAAAGAAAATCCGGGCAGATGCGCAGTGCCAGCTTGCCGGGGAGATAGGTGGCTTTTTTGCCCAGCAGACGCATGGCGAACTGGGCGCACTTGCCCGCAGCAAGAGCCAGGGAAAAACGAAGTCCGTTCACGGTTTCGCCTCCAGATGCCGGTTTTCTGAATAACCGACGCTTTTTTTGCAGTATAACACAGAAATACCGTGATTACCAGCTTTCTCAACATACGGAATACAATATCGTTGCCGAGGGAAAAAAGATATGATATGATAATAGAAATAAAAATCAGCGGTCTTGCGACAGAGGAGGTGCGCATATGGCGGAGAACGACAGCAGGTCGGCTTATCTTGCCGCGCGCAAGCTGGGGAGAAAGTATGTATCCGAGCATGCCGGGGATAAGGACAAAGGCTATCTCCATGTGCTGGAGGACAATACCCGCGGCATTGAGATCCTGGCTGAAATCAACCTGGGCTTCCATGAGATCCCCTTGAACCGGATCGTCGGTACCCGTACCGCCGCGAGGAGCAATTCCTTCGCGGGCAACTTCATGCCCCTCCTGGGGGACGATACGGAATTCGCCATCAAATGGAAGAAAGTCTATGAAAGCCAGTTGGTGGAGGGGATCCGGGAACCCATCAAGGTCTATGAATATATCAACCATTATTACGTCCTGGAGGGAAACAAGCGGGTCAGCATCCTGAAATACGTGGGCGCCGCCTCCGTATACGGGAATATCATCCGCCTTCTGCCCGAGCGGGATGAAACGAACGACGATATATCCATCTTCTATGAGATGCTGGATTATGATAAGAAGATGTATTTCGAGGGTCTCTGGTTCCATCGCAGGGGCAACTTTACCCGGCTCATGAATCAGACGGAGAAGTACCTCAAGGATCATCCTGAGGTAACGGATACCGTGGAAGAGACCATCAACAATACCTATCGCCGCTTCCACAAGGCATTCCGGGCTTCCAAGCTGGAGGGGCTGGAGCTGACCTCCGGGGACGCCCTGGTGGAATACAGCCAGATCTTCGGCTATCCCTACGGGGCAGAGCAAGGAGAACTGATTCGGAATATCCGCAAGGCCAAGGCGCAGTTTCAGGTGGCGGAAGGAAGCCGCAAACGGGATACCATGGAGGTCGATGCGGCGAAGGCGGAGGTCCAGCCGGTGCGGCCCAGGCTGCGCAAATCCATGGTCCGCGCGGCCTTTGCTTTTGATGACGATCCCAGTACCAGCCTGTTTACCCGCTGGCATTGTCTCGGCATCGACCGGATCGAGAGAAAATACAAGAATAATCTTACGGTGGAGCGGATGTACAACGTGAACCGTCATCCCGGCGGCCCCTTCGCGGCGCTGCAGGAGCTGGCAGCCAAGAAGCCGGATGTGCTGTTTACCACCAGCCCCACCATGTCGGACGCCAGCCTGCGCATCGCTCTGGAGAATCCCGAACTGATCGTCCTGAACTGTGACCGCCCCCGGGAAGGAAAGAACCTCAACACCTATTTCAGCAAGATGTTCGATATGACTTTCCTGTGCGGCGTGCTGGCGGCAGCCATGAGCCGCAGCGGCGTCATCGGCTATATGAACTATGCCGCATGGGGAGAGCTCAAAACCACCTATGAGATCAACGCCTTTGCCCTGGGGGCCAGACTCATCAATCCCCGGGCGAAGACGCTGGACTATACCCTGCGGGGCATCAACTCCTGGCGGGAGCATGAGCTGGCCAGGCAGACCATGGCGCAGCATGGCGCGGACGTGGCCTTCTGCCGGCATTCGCCGGATAATCCCCTGGACCGGGTCGCATTCCCGGAAATCTATGCCCAGCTCTATGGGCTCAGTCCGGAGGGGTACACGCTGGAGAGCTATGCGGGAGCCTCCTTCGACTGGGAGCATTTCTACGACAAAGTCATCAGCGACGCCATCGAGGGCCGTACTGCCCTGCTGGAGAGCCGGCATATCGGCGGCAATCCCATCCACTTCGGCTGGGGCATGAGCACCGGCATCATGGATATTTACCCCGTGAACAACGTGATCGGCGAGCGGGCGACCCGGTTGGTGAACATCTTCCGGGATCTGGTGCGGGAAGACCGTCTTGCCCCCTTTGAAGGACCGATCTGGGACCGGGACGGGAATCTTCGCATCGACCATGGCGTGCAGCCGCCTCTGCTGGAGCTGCAGCGGATGCATTGGCTGGAAAGCTCGGTGGAGGAGCTGAACCCCCTGCCGGAAGACTGAGAAAGGAAGCGTATACGACATGTTTGAGGAGATCACCGCTCAGGCCAAAAGAGCGGTCGAAGAGCTGCTGCAGGCGGCGAAGCTGCAGGCCGGGGATCTTTTCGTAGTAGGCTGTTCTTCCAGCGAGATCATGGGGGAACACATCGGCAAGGGTTCCAGCATGGAAGCGGCGGAGGCCGTCTTCGAAGGGATCTATCCGCTGCTGAAGGAGCGGGGGATCTGGCTGGTGAGCCAGTGCTGCGAGCATCTGAACCGGGCGCTCATCCTGGAGCGGGAAGCGGCCCGGCAGTATGGATATGATCCGGTGAACGTTCAGCCCTGGACCCATGCTGGCGGCTCCTTTGCCACCGTGACCTTTGCCAGGCTGGCGGACCCTGTGGCGGTGGAGCATGTGCGGGCCGCCGCGGGCATGGATATCGGAGATACCTTTATCGGCATGCATCTGCGGGATGTGGCGGTGCCGGTGCGCCTCAGCCTGAACGCCATCGGCCAGGCTCACCTCACCTGCGCCAGGACCAGGCCGAAGTTCATCGGCGGGGATAGGGCCAGGTATCAGGAAGCACTGAAATGAACTGAGAAAAAACAGAGATCCGGATCGGGAGAAGTCGAACGGCTTCTCCCGATATTTCTGCGAACTACATCTTGACAAAGCTGGTTTAATGGATTAAACTTACGATAGGTTTAATAAATTAGACCAAAGGCGGTGAGAATATGGAAGGAAAACGGCTGTCCTATGGAGAATCCCGCTTTCTGGACGTGATCTGGGAAAACGAGCCCGTGTCCTCCGGGCGATTGGTGGAGCTGTGCCGGGATCTGTTGGGATGGAAGAAATCAACTACATACACCCGTCTTCGCATTCTGGTGGAAAAGGGATACGTGAAGAATGAAGAGAGTATGGTAACTGCGCTGGTCTCCCGTTCGGAGGTCCAGGCTGCCGAGAGCGCATATGTTGTGGAGCAGACCTTTTCCGGTTCGCTGCCCGGGTTTTTGGTCTCCTTTCTGGGAGGAAAGACGATCTCGGCCAAGGAAGCGGAGGAACTGAAAAAGCTCATCGATGAGCATCGGGAGGACTGAGATGGAAAGTCTGTTTTTGCGGGTGCTGAATATGAGCATCTCCGCTGCAGTCGTCATCGCAGTTGTGGTGCTTATGCGTCTGCTGCTGCGGTCCGCGCCGAAGAAGTGGCGTTATCTCCTATGGAGCGCTGTCGGATTCCGGCTATGCTGCCCCGTGAGCTTTAAAGCGGTTTTCAGCCTCTTCCGTCTGCGGCCCTCGATCATGAACTCTGTCGGCGGGGCAGAGCACGCCGTGATCCTGCCCCAGAGCATACCATCCGCCGCGCAGCTTGCGGTCCCTGCAGCTTCCGCTGCTCCTGCGGCGGCTCCCATCACCCCGGCGGCTGTCCCGGCAGCGGTCACGGCAGCCCCGATCCCGGCAGTCGAGCCGGTCCGGCTTTGGCCGACTCTGGGCGTCGTCCTCTGGCTCTGCGGGTTGGCTGTGATGCTGGCCCTGGGGATCATCCGGTATATCAGGATGAAGCGAGGGCTTGCGGACGCGGCGGCCCTGGAAAAGGGCGTTTTTGCCACCGACCGCATCCGGGTACCCTTCATCCTGGGCCTGCTGCCTCCCCGGGTCTACGTCCCCGCGGGGCTGGGGGAGGAGGAACGCACCTATGTCCTTGCCCATGAACGGGTACATATCCGCAGGGGAGATCATTGGATAAAACTGTTGGCCTATCTTCTGCTGGCGGTCCACTGGTTCAATCCCGCAGTGTGGGCAGCCTTCTTCCTCATGAGCCGGGATATGGAGATGAGCTGCGATGAGCGGGTCCTCCGGGAGCTGGGCGGTCAGGCAAAGGCGTACAGCCGTACCCTCCTGCGCTTTGCAGAGGGAAGACAGTTTCCCGCTCCCGCGCCTCTGGGCTTCGGAGAATCCGATGTGAAGAGCCGCATCAAGAACGCCCTGCGCTGGAAGAAACCGAAGCTCTGGATCACCCTGACGGCGATCGTTCTCTGCATTGCCGCTGTGGCCGCCTGCACCGCCGACCCAAAGAAGCCGAATGAGACCGATATGCCGGTGACAGCGGGGGACACAGTGTGTTTTTTCCGGGAGGATGATACGATCTCCCTCCGGGGAGCGGAGGGCAGCAGAAGCTTCGGGGAGATCCTGGAGGAACTGGCCTTGACGGGCTTTGAATACCGCGAAGAGGAGAATACCCTGAGTCCGGACGATCGCCTGTTCTCCGGACAGGCGTCGCTGACCATCGGTATGGACAAGGACTCCGCCCTTATGGCCCTGTATAATACTTTGCCAAAAGGTTCTGAAGACATGGTCTTCCATGCGGAGAATGATCCGGGGATCCAGCTGGGGGACGGTTCAGGGGGATTTGTTCGCCTGTCCGGCGTGTTTGCCGGAGAACCCTTCCGCATGACCTTCGGGTACGCCGGGACCTATGCGGACCTTCTGCAGCGCATCGTCCTGACATTCTGGCCCCCGGAAGACGGTGCGGCAGTTTACACCAGTGCGGAAGACGGTAAGGCGGTATATGCCCGCGTAAAGGAAGCTCTGGAGCGTCAGCTGGGAGAACCGGATGCAGCGTTTGACTTGTCGGCGGGATGGAATTTCCCGAACGGCGCTCTCGGCGTTACGCTGAGGGAGACGGACGATTATACCTCTGTTTACATCCTGCTGACCGGCGCGGTGAAGGCGGATACGCCCTGGTACTGGACCAGCACCCTCAATGCCCCGGATATCCGGGAAGCCGCCCTGCGGTCGGCTTCGGCCCCGACGGAGCTGCTGCTGTCCCAGTTTCAAATCTCGGAGCTGACGGCGCTGCTGAAAGCTGTTCCGAAGGATCAGATCGCTGAGGGACGGGGGATCCCTTCCGAGCGGGTGCTGGAGCTGCGGGACACCGGCTATGCTCTGCGCTTTGCCGGGGGCGTGATCGAGCTGGACTGCGAGAGACCCTTGCCTTTGTCCTCTCCCGCCGCTCCGGCATGGGAGATCCATAACGAAGCCCTCTACGCCTGGCTGGATGCCCTGTGGGAGGAAAGCCCCTTCAGGCAGACGGAGGATCCCCTGGGTCTGACCCTGCGAGCGGAGAACGTCACCCCTACGGGCTGCACCCTTGTGTTCACCCAGTCCGGCGGCAATGTGACCGGGGAATTGGTGACAGGAGAAGAATTCAGGCTTTTCAAGCGGGATGCGGACGGCGGCTGGAAGGACCTTTTCGCTGATATGAATGTCGGCTGGATTGGGAGTGCATTACCCGTCGCTGCCGACGGCTCCACAGAGCTGGAAACCTACTGGGGCGGCGCCTTTACGCTGGAGGCCGGGCGATACCGGATCGAAAAGAAAGTCCTTGATTCCCGGGGCACGGGTGATTTCGATGAATACTCGATCTGCGCAGAATTTGAGATCCCGGGCGGACAGTCGGAGGATCCCCTGGGCCTGACCATGCGTGCAGAGAACGTTACCCCAACGGGCTGCACCCTGGTGATCACCCAGTCCGGAGGCAATTTCACTGGTGATCTTGTAACCGGAGCCGAATACCTTCTGGAAACGATGGCCGGAGACGGCACATGGAGCGAACTGCCCGGTCAGAGCGAGCGTATCTGGTATGCGATTGGATATTCGATCAACCAGCACGGAACGACGACGCTGGAAGCTGATTGGACGAATTTCATCGGGCCGCTGGCGGACGGGCATTACCGGATCAGCAAAGGGATCCTCAATTCCCATGATGACGGCAGCCCGGATTCCTATCGGGTCTACACGGAATTCGATATCTCCGGCGGAGCGGGGGAGACTATATCCAATTGGTTTGCCATGATCCCGGAGGGCTATGTGTTCTCTCAATATGGGAATTACGGCTGGGAGGGCGGCTTCCTGATTCTTCCGGAAGTCTATGTCCGTGAAAATAACGTGGGCACTGCACCGATAGAGTGGAGATACTCCGGCTTGGTGACGCGAATATCCGCACAGAATTCACACTTGACATTTCAGAACGGGATACCGGAATGGAACGGCCTTCCCATACAGAATCATACCGTTACAGAATTCCTCGGAATTGAACCATCCGCACAAAATCGGAACGGGTGGCAAGTCATTCGGCTGAAAGAAACGCACGATCTGTATACCCCTGCAGAGATTGCAGAGCTGGAGAAGAAAGGGATCAATTCAGGAGCGATCGACCTGACCAGCGAGTATTGGACATTTTGGTTTGTGAAAGAAGGCGTCGATACGTATTATCAAGTCTCCCTGGCATCGAAAACCTTTTCGGAAGAAACTGCGATCCGCTTTGTGCAGACAATGACCGTTGACCGGGATCATGAAGCGCAGACAGAACTGATTGACAGCTTGGGATACAGCTGGTTTGATATCAAAGCAGACAAAAACAAAACAGCGGCAAGCGGGACAATAGAGATCTTTGTGAAAGAACAAGGCGTCCTGGGTATTCGGATCCTTGCGGATCTGACGATCGGGCCGGAGGACTGGGGCGGGGTCGCGTTCTATCTTCCTGCGGGATGCAGGCTGGAGAGCGTGTCCTGTTCCTATCCGGAAAAAGACGGCGCGGCTGCCGAAGATCCCCCGGTGAACGTGTGGACCACGGAAGCTGAAAACGAAAAGTATACCACAATGATCGAGATCGGACGGGATCGGAGCAAAACACCCGGCGGAGGAGGAACAGGCACGGTGGTCATCGAGGCTTCCTGTCCCTGGGACAGCAGCGCTCCGATACCTTCCCTGGCCTTTGGAGTCGATTGCGGCGCGGAAGAAAAGGACGGCTATGTGATCATGGGCGTAGAACACAGGGAGATCGTTGTGGAAATCAGATCCCGGTGACGGGAGGCTTTTATACCTTTCGATCTTTCAAGAACAAATCAGCCAGACAAAACAAAAAGCACCAGCCGTCCATAGGGACTAGGCTGGTGCTTTGTATAACTTCCGCTTAATCGTCCAGATCGGCATGGAAGCGGAGGATATCCTCGCTTCTGCCCAGGATCACCAAACTGTCCGTTCCTTTGAAGGGATAGCCCGGCTCGATGTGGGTGGTGATCTTGTTCCCGCTCTGGATGGCGATCACGTTGATGCCGTATTTCTGCCGCAGATTGCTGTCGGTGATGCGGACGCCCACCAGCTTCCGGGGAACGGGACACTCCGCAATATCCATCTCGTTATTCAGGCGGATGTAATCCATGAGCGAACTGCCCGTGAGCCGCTGGGCGAGCCTGGCGCCCATATCCCGCTCCGGGAAGACCATTTCCGCGCCGATCTTCTCCAGCAACTGTCCATGTTCCCGGCTGACGGCCTTGGCCATGACCCGTTTCACGCCCAAGGCCAGCAGATTCATAGCGGTGAGCAGACTGACGTCCAGCGCGCCGATGCAGATGATGACGGCGTCGCAGGTGCCGAAGCCCACGTCCTCCAGATTCTGTTTGGACAGATTGTGGATGACATAGGCGTATTCGGTGTAAGACCTGGCCTCGTTGACCTTGCTTTCCACCTGGTCCGCCACGATAACCTCGGCGCCGGAGGCGGCCAGACCCTGGGCCAGGGCGCTGCCGAAACGCCCGAGGCCGATGACGCCGAACGTGCCTTTTTCCTTCGTGATCTTTTTCATCCTATGGTGAATCCCTCCTGACTGTAGGACCACTCGTTCTGCGCAGAGTAGCGCCACAGCGTTGCAATGGTGAGCGGGCCCAGGCGGCCCACAAACATACAGACGATCAGAACGGCCCTGGCTCCGGCACCCAGCTCCGGCGTGGGAACGATGCTCAGACCCACTGTGCAGCAGGCAGAAACGGTCTCAAAGAGGAGTGACATGAAATCCCGTCCCGGTTCGCAAAGACAAAGCATGAGGGTGGCAAAGATGAGGAATGAGCCGCCAATCAGAACCACGGTGAAGGCTTTGCTTATGACTGCATCCGGGACGCGCCTGCGAAAAGCCTGGGGTGTTTTCCCCGTTGCGGTGGACCGGGCAGAAAGGAAAAGCGCGAAGATGGTGGTGGTTTTGACGCCGCCGCCGGTGGAGCCGGGGGAGGCGCCCACGAACATCAGAAGGCACATGACCAGCAGGGCGGCGGGTCGGAATCCGCTCAGATCCCAGGTGGCGAAGCCTGCAGTGCGGGCGGAGACGCTCTGGAAAAAGGCACCCATCCAGCTGATCGGCTGCGCCAGACGCAGCAGCAGGGTCCCTCCGACGATCAGAATCCCGGTCATGACCAGGACCACTTTGGTCTGCAGGCTCAGGATGCGCCTTTTGCGGAAGCGGTACAGATCCAGAATGGCCAGATAACCCAGACCGCCGCCGATGATGAGCAGGGCGGTGACCAGATTTATCCATATCTGATCCCCGTACCGGATCAGGCTGTCCGTACCGCCCAGGATATCAAATCCGGCGTTATTGAAGGTGGAAATGGCATGAAACACCGCCATGCCCAATCCCGGACCTGTGCCGAAATCCCGGGCAAATACCGGCCAGACGAGCAGGCTTCCCGCCAGCTCGAAAACCAGCGTGATGAGCAGGACACGACCCAGCAGACCGGATACATCCCGATAGCTGGTGATGTTCCAGCTCTCCTTCAGCATCTGCCGGTCCCGTAGGCGAAGCCCGCCGCCGGCCAGCAAGGTGACGGAAACGCCCAGGGCCGCCACCCCCAGGCCGCCGATCTGGATGAGAATCAGGATGACGATCTTGCCGAAAACCGTCCAGGAAGCACCGGTATCCGTCACCACCAATCCGGTGACGCAGGCGGCGCTGGCGGATGTGAACAGGGAATCCAGCGGACTGGAGACCATGCTCTCCGTCCTTGCCGCGGGAAGGCTCAGCAGCAGAGCGCCCAGGAGGATCAAAGCCAGAAAGCCCAGGGCAATGGTCCTGCCCGGCGTCAGGTGTTTGCGCAGACGTTTCATTGTTTCCTCCAGACCGAGGGAGAGAAGAGAAGCAGCAGGGGGAAGATCTCCAATCTGCCCAGGATCATGATGAGGGAAAGGAGCAGCTTGTTCCAGCCGGAGAAGAGCGCATAGTTCCCCGCAGGGCCGACCACGCTGAGCCCGGGTCCGATATTGGAGATGCAGGCCAGGGTCCCGGTGAAGTTTGTGGTAAGGTCAAATCCGTCCAGGGAGAGGCACAGGGTACCCAGAAGCAGGATGCCAATGTAGCAGACGGAAAACACCAGAGTGGTATGAAGGGTGCTTTCGGTCACCGGTTTATCCTCCAGCCGGACGACGCTTACTCCGTGGGGATGCTGCTGCCGCCAAAGCTCCTGCCGGATCCCCTTGAATAAGATCATGATGCGGGAAACCTTCATACCGCCGCAGGTGGAGCCGGCGCAGCCGCCGGTAAACATGAGGAGGACCAGGATCCACTTGGAGAATTCCGGCCAGACGTTAAAATCCGCAGTGGAGTACCCGGTGGTGCTCATGATGCTGCCCACCTGGAAGGCGGAATACCGCAGACTTTCTCCGAAGCCGCGGTAAAGGGGCAGGACGTTCAGGGTGATGGCGATGATCGCCAGAGCGGCGAGAGAGAGATAAACATGGAGCTCCTCGCTTTTCAGCGCCTCCTTCACCTTGCCCACGAGAATGAGAAAATACAGGTTGAAGTTTACACCGAATAGGAACATAAACACGGTGATGACGACCTGGTTATAAGGGCTGTAAAACCCGATGCTGGCAGCCCGGTTGGAGAAACCGCCGGTGCCGGCCGTTCCAAAGGAGTGGATCAGCGCGTCATACAGGTTCATGCCCCCGCAGAGGAGCAGGATGACCTCCAGCAGGGTGAGCAGGATATAGATCAGGTACAGAATCCCGGCGGTTTTCCTGGCACTGGGGACCAGCTTGCCCACGGTGGGGCCGGGGACTTCCGCCCGCATGATGTGCATGGAACGGCTGCCGGACATGGGCATGACCGCCATGATAAACACCAGAACGCCCATGCCGCCGATCCAATGGGTAAAGCTGCGCCAGAACAGACCGCCCATGGTCAGGGCTTCCACGTTCGGAAGGATACTGGCTCCGGTGGTGGTAAAGCCGGAAGCCGTTTCAAACAAAGCGTCTATGTAATATGGGATATCCCCGGAAAAGACGAAGGGCAGGGCGCCGAGCATGGAGATGCACAGCCAGGAGAGCCCGACGCAGACGAACCCCTCCCGGGCATAGATCTTGGTGTTCCGCGGTTTCAGAAGGCTGAGCAGGCCCCCCAGCGCTGCGGAGATCACCACCGTGATCAGAAAGGGAAAGGGAGATTCCCGGTAGAGCAGGGCGACGACGGCGGGAAGCAACAGAAGCAGGGCAATGGTAAACAGCACCTTGCCCAGGATCTGCGCGATCATTCGGATGTTCATGGCGGAAACATACTTCCTTTTTGTGCGGTCTGATCGTACTGATTAGATGAATGAAGTATATCAAGAAAGAGGGGAAAAGTAAACCATTATGGCCGTACAAAAGAATCCGGCGGAACAGAAAAAGCTGTTCCGCCGGAAAAACGTGCTTGGGTTCAAGGCTTGGGAAGGTCGCGGCCTTTGTAGATGTACTGGCCGTTTTCATAGACGACCTTGCCGTAGCTCCCCGTGGGATAGAAGGGCTCAAAGTTGATAGGCGCGCCGAGACGCTTGATGACGACCGGGCCATGCCAGAGGCCGGCGGGGATGCGCACCACCGTGGGTTCGGTGATGGTGTAGGTTTCCAGGTGCTCCGGATCGGGCCCCAGGGAGATCTCGATCTCCGCGTCGAACTCGAAGAACTTGGAGATGTCCGCCCCGGTGAAGAACAGGTATTCCTCCACAGCGTGGTGCATATGGGTCTCGCCGATGGTGCACTCCTGCTGGACGATGTTGTAGAGGTACCAGAGGCGGCTGCCTTCCATCTCCTCAACGCCCTTGAATCCGCCCCGGGGGCTGACGAAGCGGCTGTCCGTATGGACGTCCGGCTTGTACGGATAGACGTACTTGTCATATTTGCCGGTATGGGGCTTCTTCGCCATCTCATAATAGGGGGCCAGCATATCCATCTGATGCTTGGCGGGCTGATTCTGCTTCGTTTCGCCCTTTTCCTCCGCGGCCTTCATGGCCTTGGAGAAGCACTTGCCGCAGTAGATGCATTCCTTGGAGCGGTCCATGACGCAGCGGCGGATCCCCGCGCCGTCATAGGAAAACTCCTCCCGCCCCTCCGCGTTGACCCGGCGATTGATCTTGGACCAATCCCCGTCCAGATATACGGCGGAGAAGACGATGGGTTTTTCCATATTGATTTTCCGGAAGTTCACCGGGCAGTGGTACATCTTCGGGGGTACCCGGATGATGGTGGGCTGGGTGATGGTATACATCTCCAGATTCTCGGGATCCTCGCCGATCCAGACGTCGATCTCCGCGTCGAACTCGAAGAAATTCTTCATGTCCGCATTGGTGAAGACAAGGTATTCATCGGCGCAGTGGTGGGTATGGGGCACTTCCATGGGAAGCGGCTTGTTGACGGCAGTCCAGTCCATATAGACCTTGGCCTTTTCCATCATGGTGGTACCACGGAAAAAGCCTCTGGGGGCAACAAAGCCGTACCAGGAATGGTGCTCCTGCGGGATGGTAAAGATCAGATCGTCGTATTTGCCCATTTCGCTCACTCCTTTTGGATTAATCGCAAACTAACTGCTTTTACTATACCAGAAGCGGGAGGGGATTGCAATTCCCTCAGGCTCAGAATTTGCCGATATCCATGGCGGCAAAGTAACCGCTGTGGACCGCGCCGGCGACCTTGCCCGGTTTCCTGCAGTCTCCCACCGCGGTGATGCGGATCCCGAGAGCCGCAAGCTCCGTATACAGACTGTCTTCGCTGCGCATGCCCACGGCATAATACACACAATCGCAGGGCAGAGTCTCATTCCTGCCGTCCTTTTCGTAGACGACGGCGTCCTTGCGGATCTCCTGGCAGCGTGCGCCGGTGATCACGTTCAGCTGCTTTTCTCTTACGGTGTACATGAGACCGAATTTGTAGCCGAAGCCGCCGTCCCGGGCGTATTCCTTCTCCATCTCCAGAACGGTGACCTTTTTCCCCAGGGTGCGGAGATGGAGCCCTGTTTCAACTCCCACCAGGCCGCCGCCGATGATCACGATATTATCCCCGACGGAAGCCGGGTCGCGATAGACCGCCAGCGCATGGCGGGCGTTTTCCCAGCCGGGAATGAACCTGGGCTCGATGGGATCGCTGCCCGTGGCCAGCACCACGTCGTCCGGCGCCAGGGCGGCGACTTCCGCGGCGGTCGCCGTCTTGTTCAGAACAACTTTGATGCCGGATTTCTCCGTCTGTGCAATCAGAAAGTTCTTATAGCGGCGAAGATCATGCTTGATGCTGTCCGTATCGGTGAAGTTGAGCAGGCCGCCGAGCTTATCGGATTGTTCCCAGAGAATCACATCGTGGCCCCGGCGATACGCCGTGATCGCAGCGGTCATCCCCGAGGGGCCGCCGCCGATCACCAGGACTCTCTTCCGGAATTTTGCCTTGCCGATATCTTCTCCGAAGCCGAGGCGCGCCTCCCGCCCGATGAGCGGGTTCACGCTGCAGGTAAAATGTCGAATCAGATTATCGCTGTCGCAGCAGCCCAGGCAGCGGATACAGGGAGTGATGTCGTCCGCCTTCCCGGCAAAGGCTTTTTCCGGGAAATAGGGATCTGCGATGAGGGCGCGGGACATGGAGACGCCGTCCGCCTTACCGGAGGCGATGATCTCCTCCGCCTGCTCGGGGTAGAGCACCGCGCCGACCGTATAGACTGGGATGCTCACCCGACCGGAGCGTTTGATGGCCTCCGAAAGATCGGTGTTGATCCCCAGGGGGCGGAAGGTCGCCGTCATGTTGTTCTGCAGGCCTTCCACGCTGACCTCCACCAGGTCGATGTACTCCTGGGCTTTTTCCAGGAAGCAGATCATATCCTCCACCGTGAAGCCGCCCTCCACACGCTCCGATCCGCTGATCCTGGCCATGACCAGACGATCGGGGCCGACCCGATCCCGGATCGCCTTCAGGATCATCAGGGGGAAGCGCATGCGGTTTTCCAGGCTGCCGCCGAACTCATCCGTTCGGGTGTTCACAATGGGGGAGAGGAACTGGGCGGGGAGCCAGCCATGGCCGAAATGCAGGAGGATGGCGTCAAAGCCGGCCAAATAGACGTATTCCGCCGTATCGGCGTATTGGCGGCATACTTCCTTCATCATTTCCCGGGTCATGGCCAGGGAGGTCACGCCCGGATTCATCGTCGGAGCCTCCACCGGGCCCATCGCCCGACGGTGGTTGTATTCCGGCTTGGTCTTGATCCCGCCGTGGGTCAGCTCTGCGCTGGCCAGGGCTCCGTGCTCGTGGATCGCGGCGGAGAGCTCGGCGAAAAGCGGCAGGTTATCGTGGGTCTTCATCATCTCCGGAACGTGGTTTCCGCCGTCGCCGACCGAAACCTCGCCCAGGTTCACGATCGCCGCGCCGCCCCGGGCCTTGTGCTCCAGATACGGCGCATAATACTCGGTCGGACGGCCGTCTACCGTTTGAAACAGCATATTCGGCGCCGACATGATCCGGTTTTTCAGGAGAATGTTTTTCACGCGGAGGGGAGTGAACAAATGGGGGAACTGAGTGTTCATGCTTATCGCCGTCCTTCTTTCAGAATGCGGACCGGGAAGCGGCCCGAAGTTGATACTGATTATAAACAGGATACCATAGGAAGAAAGGCATTGCAAGAAAACACCCTGTGCATGAGGCCGGGGATGGAAGGATGGTTCTGACTACGAAAAGAAAAAGCTCTGAAACAATGCGTTTCAGAGCTTTCTTGGCAGCGGGAGAAGGATTTGAACCCTCACATACGGAGTCAGAGTCCGCTGTGCTACCCTTACACAATCCCGCTAGACACGTTTGTCATTATACCCGCTTTTGCGGATTTGTCAAGGGAAACGGGAAAATAATTTTTGGTTGGCAAGAACGGGAAACCTTTCAGCGTTCGGAATTTGTACGAGCTTCCTCCCGGCGCTGCTTCCGGCGCATTTTCCGATACCTTGCCCGGATCACATTGTACCGGATCACCAGTATGGCATAGATGACGATGATCGCGATGATTCCCCAAACGACATATTTCCAGAAGGGCTTGGAGAAGGTTTCCTTGAGCTTGTGCTTAAGCACGGAAAAGCGGGATACGGAGACGCTGGTATTGGCCACCAGCTTGAACGGTCCATAAACCTTGCCGGCGTCGTCCGTGACGGTCATTTCTCCCAGAACCTGCCCCCGTTCCACCGGGGCCTGCAGGGGTTCGGCCCCAGGCTGTTCACTGTAGATCTTGACATTTCTCTTGTAATGATCCGAAATGACCAGATCATTGGGGAGGAAGAGGGACAGACTGCCGTCTGCGCAGACCACGACGGTATCCGATCCTTCGCCCAGTTCGACCTTGACTTCGTGGATCGGAGCCATGGGATTGACGATTTCCCGCAAACCATAGTTCTGGCTGAACCACTGGAACAGGCTGCGGGTCTGCACAAAGCTCTGGATATCCATGAAACCGCTGTCCGATTCTTTGGAGATGCAGCCCAGTACGATGGATACCACATAGGAGTCGTCTGTTTTCACCGCGGAGGCCAGGCAGAAGCCCGCTTCATCCGTATAGCTGCTCTTGATGCCGCTGGCATAGGAGTAATAGTAACGGGTATAATCCGACCGGAGAATATAGTTGCCGTTATTGAGGTGCCGGGCGCCGGAAAGATTGGTTTCCGGGATCTCGATGGAAATGGTATTGACGATGTTCATGAGCTCATCGTGCTTTACAAAAGCAGCGGCGATGCGGGCCATGTCCCGGGCGGTGGTCTGCTGACCGGCGTGGGGAAGACCGTGGGTGTTGCCGAAATGGGTGTTTTTGCAGCCCAGTTCTTTGGCTCTGGTATTCATCCGCTCCACAAAGCCGGACAGGCTCCCTTCGCCGACGTAGGTACCGATGACATTGCAGGCGTCGCTGCCGGAACCGATGAGCGCACAATAAAGCAGATTCTGCAGGCTCATAGTTTCGCCCGGTTCGATCCCCTGGATCGCAGCATCCTCGGAAATATCCGTGCGGACGGAAGTTGTGGCTTCGACCATATCCGCGTAGTCGATATCCCCGGCATCAACCGCCTCGGCAGCCAGAAGCGCGGTCATCATAACCGTCAATCCGGCGGCGTAGACCGGATCATCCGGCTGCAAAGCATAGAGAAGGTCTCCGCTTTCCGCATCCATCAGCACGGCGGCACGGGCGTCCACCGCCGGAGGTTCGGTCGCCGCGGAAGCGGGCATGGGAAGGAAAAGCTGCAGGATCAGAACTGCAGCCAGCAGCATGGGGAGCAATGTATAACGCTTCGTTTTGTTCATGGCAATCACCAAAAAATCATGCTAATCTACTGTAAATATAGCAAAGATGAGACTTGAATTGCAAGAGAAATTATGAGATATTATTTATGCAATAATGGGAAATGTGACCTGAAGGAGAGCGCATACCGATGCAAAGGGACAAAACTGCCTGGATCCTGAAGCATTTTTGCCCGGTCGCGTTGGTCGGCATCCTGTGCCTGGGGATCGGGTTGTTTCTTGGCCGTATGCTCCTGCGGCAGAGAACCGATACATTGGCCATAGAGGTCGGACGGTCGTCGATCGTCGAGCTGACGCCGTCTCCGGCTCCAAATGGGTGCCTGAACCTGAACACGGCATCGGTAAAGGAATTGGCTGAGCTTCCGGGGATCGGTCCCGTCCTGGCAGAAAGGATCGTGGAATACAGGAGGACCATCGGGCATTTCCGTTACCCATATGAGATCACGGACATATCCGGCATTGACGAAAAAATCTATACGGCGCTGCGGGACAGGATCACTGCAGACTGAGAAAAGAGAAAAGGATGGTTTTTTGATGCGAGTTTTGGTTGTGGATGATGAGAAGCTCCTGGTCAAGGGGATCAAATTCAACCTGGAGAACGATGGTTATGAGGTGGAGACCGCTTACGATGGCGTCGAAGCGGTGGAAAAGGTCCGCAGCCAAAACATCGATTTGGTGATTATGGACCTGATGATGCCCAAGATGAACGGCTTGGATGCCTGTATGGAAATCAGGACGTTCTCGAAGGTGCCGATTATCATGCTCACCGCCCGCAGCGAGGATACGGACAAGATCATCGGTTTTGAATACGGTGCGGACGATTATGTGACGAAGCCGTTCAATATCCTGGAACTGAAAGCCCGGGTCCGGGCTTTGCTGCGGCGCCGGGGAGTCAGGGACGAGGAGAGCAAGGGCGGCATCCTGGAAAGCGGCACCATCCGTATAGATCCCGAATGCCGGGTCGCATACCGGGACGGGCAGGAGGTTGAATTGACCGCCAAGGAATTCGATCTGGTCGAACTGCTCATGCGCAACCCCGGAAAGGTATACAGCCGGGAAAACCTCCTCAAGCTCATCTGGGGCGCCGAGTATCAGGGCGATATCCGCACGGTGGACGTGCATATCCGCCGGCTGAGAGAAAAGATGGAAATGGAGCCTGCCTCTCCCAAGAAGATCATGACCAAGTGGGGTGTCGGCTATTACTTTAAGGACTAAGTGGAAAAATCTGATGCTGCGATATGGCTTACAGCTGAAATATGCTGTAAGCTATTTTGCAGTTATCCTCCTCTGCCTGACTTTCATCAACGTGATCCCGGTGATCCGTTACCGCGACCTGCTATTTGAAAGCAAATGCAGCACGATGCAGAACCAGGCCTCTCTGATCGCGTCCTCCCTCTCATCTCTGTACACGCTTCATTCGGACGAGGTGCAGAAGGTCATGGAACTGCTGGACGAAGCGGGAGCCGCCAGGGTGATCGTCACGGATGAGGAAGCCCGTATCGTTTACGACTCGGTGGATGGTCCGTCGAGCCGGGGCCGTTATGTGCTGTTTTCCGAGGTGATCCTTGCGCTGGAAGGAAAGAACGTCTTTTCTGCCCGCCTGCAGGACGGGGTCCTTACCGGAAAGGCCTGCGTTCCCGTGGTTGCCCGGGGTAATACCATCGGCGCCGTATACCTGTATGAGTATGATGCGGAACAAGCGGCGCTGGTGACCGATCTGCAAAGGACTCTGGAGAGTATCAGCGGGGCAGTGATCGCCGCGGCGCTTCTGCTGGCTGTGATCCTCTCTCTGCTCATGACCGGCCGGATCCGCACGATCCTCGGCACGATGCACAGTTTGGGAGAAGGGGATTACCAAGCCAGGGCAAAGGTGCGCGGCAGCGACGCGCTGGAGCAGCTGAGCCAGGAAATCAATGCGCTGGCAGACCGCCTCGAGCAGACGGAGACGATGCGTCAAAGATTTGTTTCCGATGCTTCCCATGAACTGAAAACCCCGTTGGCGGCCATCACGCTTCTGTCAGACAGCATCGTTCAGACGGACGGTATGCCCATGCCCACGGTGCGGGAATTCGTTTACGACATCGGCCGGGAAGCGGAGCGCCTTCGCCGGGTGACCCAGCGCCTTTTGGAGCTTACCCGGCTGCATAACCCTGTCGAGGTCAGGCGTGAGCGCGTTGATCTGCAGAGGCTGACGGAGGAAGCGCTGAAAATGCTCAGGCCTCTTGCTCAGGAGCGGAGCGTAAGGCTGGAGAGCCGTCTGGACAGGAGCTGCGTGGTCATGGCAGATGCGGATGAGCTGCATCAGGTGGTCTTCAATCTGGTGGAAAACGCCATCAAATACAACGTACCGGAGGGACAGGTGCTCGTGCTGCTGTTTCCCATGGAAGGGGAGGCCTGTCTCATGGTAGATGATACGGGCATTGGCATCCCGGAGGAGAAGCTGCCCCATATCTTTGACCGGTTTTATCGGGTGGATGATTCCCGGACCGGCGGAGAGGAAGGAAGCAGCGGGCTTGGGCTGAGCATCGTAAAGGAAACCGTTGAGAAGCACGGCGGCAGGGTCAGCGCAGAGCGAAGGGAAAGCGGCGGCATGCGTTTTTCGGTCTGCCTGCCCCTGGTGAAGTCCAAAGGACGGGGAGAACGGACATGAAACGACTGATCTCATTCCTGCTGTTCCTGCTCTTCCTTGCCGGCTGTGCATCTGTGGATAACCAAAAGGATGAGCCCAGCGTCGACGTTTACTACCTGACTCTGGCCGAAGGATCTGAAAGCGGCAGCGCCGTAGGCAAAGTGACCTATACCGCCGCCCATCGGGGCGACCTGCTCCACGAGGCCCTGGTGCGCCTGACAGAGGATCCTGAGGAGAAAATGAAGATGCATTCCGCATTTCCCCAGGATCTGCACATCAATACCTACAGCCTTGAGGATCGGGTGATCACCGTCGACCTCACCGCTTCCTATCTGAATATGCTCCCGGTGCAGAAGACCCTGGTCCGCTGTTGTCTGGTGATGACGCTGTGCAGTCTGGAGGAAGTGGATCGGGTGAATATTTCCGTGGAGGGAAAGACCGTTGAACGGGGACTTACACTGGATATCCTGTTATGGGAAAGCGCGTCTGAAAGCGATTACCAGGCGGAGCTTGAGCTTTGGTTCCCGTCCGCGGACGGCAGCTGTCTCCTGTCAGAGCGCAGACAACTGACCATCGCCCAGGATAAACCTCTGGCTGAATATGCGGCGGAAGAACTGATCCGCGGTCCCCAGAGAAGCGATGCGGCTGCAGCCGTTCCGGAAGGGACTGAACTGCTGAGCGTGCACATTTCGGGCGGGATCTGCACCGTTGACCTGTCAGACGCATATTACAAAGGAAGACCGTCGTCTCCCAGAGAGGAACGGCTGATGGTCTATGCGCTGGTGAATACCATGACCTCCCTGCCGGGGGTGGATCTGGTGCAGATCACAGTGGAGGGAAGCCGTTTGGAGGAATACACCTACATCATGCTTTCCGAACCTCTGCCTGAAGCGGAGGAATTCACCTATCCTGTCCTGATGAAGTGGAGCTGGTTCGTGGTGGAACTGTATCTGGAGGCGGCCAACGGCAAGCTGGTTGCGGTTCCGGTGCCCACGGATGACCATGAATATCCCGATACCCTTTCCATGACCGGCCGGGCTATTGATATGCTTCTCTCCCGGGATCGGACCTGGGGATACCGCAGCCCGATCCCCGAGGGGACCAGGCTGCTGGGCGTAGAGGTTCAGGACCGGATCTGTACCATTCAGGTGAGTATGGAGTTCCTTGCCGGGGATACCCGTCAGCGCACCTTGGCCGCGGAATCTCTCGCAGCCACCGCCATCGACGTGGGCAATTATCAGGGGGTCCGGATCAAGGTGGAAAACGAGCTTTATGAAAACGGAACGCTGTTCCGCCGGGAAGGGGAATGGTTCGTTGATGGCTGAAAAGAACTATCTGCAGCCGGTCCTGTCCAAAGCGCAGGTAAACGCCATGAGCAGTCTGGCCCTGGCCCACGTGGGCGATGCGGTCTTTGAACTGCTGGTGCGGCTGTATCTGGCGGAGGAAGGGAACGAAACGTCCGCAGGCCTGCATAAAGCATCGGTGGATATGGTGAATGCCCGGGCTCAGTCCCGGGATGTCCGGCAGATCCTGCCCAGACTGACGGAAGAGGAACTGGCCGTCTTTCACCGGGGGAGAAACGCAAGAGTGAACTCTGTCCCCAGACACGCAAAGGTGGGGGAGTACCATGAAGCCACCGGTTTGGAAGCCCTGCTGGGGTATCTGTATCTTTTGGGCAGATCAGAGCGGGTCAACGCGCTTTTTCATATGATTTTGGAGGGCTGCTATGCCGGTTGATTCCCTTTTCCTCTCCGCTGCGGCGGCGGAGCTTCGTTCGCGGCTCCTGGGGAGCCGTATCGATAAGATACAGCAGCCGGAAAAGGACGTTCTCTTCCTCTCTATGCGCGGTCCCGGAGGACCCTGCAGAGTCCTGGTGAGCGCCGGGAGCGGAACGGCCAGAGTACATGTAACGACGGGCGGAAGGGAGAATCCTGCTGAACCGCCCATGTTCTGCATGCTTCTGCGAAAGCACCTTACCGGCGGCAGACTCACCGCTTTGGAGCAGCCGGATATGGATCGTCTGTATCTGATGCGGTTTGCCTGCTTGGACGAATTGGGCGTCCCTTCAGAAAAGACCCTGGCGGTGGAAATGCTCGGCCGGGCGTCGAATTTGATCCTGATCGACGGGGATGGCCGGATCATCGATTGCCTGCGTCGGATCGACGCGGAACAGAGTTCCAAACGGCAGCTCCTTCCCGGCCTTTATTACGCCCTGCCGCCAAGGCCGGAAAAACCGGATTTCTTCCGCTTGAGCGCGCAGAAATTGGATCGTCTTTTGGCCGGCGCAGACAGCAGCAAGCCGGGGGATCTTTGGCTGGTTTCTGCGGTCGCCGGGCTGTCCCCTCTGCTGGCCAGGGAGCTGGTATGCCGTTCAGCCGGCGCTTCGGACAGTCCCGTTTCTTCCCTGAGCGGAGCAGCGCTTCTTGAATCCCTGGCAGCGATACGAGGGTCGTTTCAGCCCGTATTGCTGAAAACAGGCGAAAAACCTTCAGACCTCTATTGCGCTCCGCTGCTGCAATACGGCTCCGCGATGCAGCAGGAAGCGTATCCGGACTATTCCTCGCTTCTTGATGCTTTCTATACGGAACGCGAGCGGCTGGAGAGACAGAATCAGCGCAGTCAGGCATTGGTCAAGCTGGTCAGGACCAGACGGGACAGAGCGGCAAGGAAACTGGCGCTCCGGACAGAGGAACAGCAGGCTACCGCCAAACGGGATACCTGGAGACAATGGGGCGATCTGATCAAAGCAAACCTGTATCGCATGACCCGAGGGCAGCGGGAATTGGAAGCGGAAGATTTCTATGCG
Source organism: Oscillospiraceae bacterium (assembly GCA_017617795.1). Lineage (GTDB taxonomy): Bacteria > Bacillota > Clostridia > Oscillospirales > Oscillospiraceae > UBA1774. The sequence continues at coordinate 5,481 of JAFZVM010000075.1, read as the reverse complement.
GAAGCGGGAGGAACCGTGCGTATCCCCCTGGATCCGAAGCTCTCACCGCAGCAGAACGCCGCCCATTACTATAAGCTGTATGCCAAGGCCAAGAACGCGGAAAAGGTCCTGGCGGGTCAGATCCGTGAGGCAGAAGAAGAAATTCAGTATTTGGAAAGCGTGCTGGAGGAGTTGAATCTGGCCGCCGGGGAGAGGGACCTTGCGGAAATCCGAAGAGAGCTGACGGAGCAGGGATATCTCCGGGAGAGCGGAGGAAAACGAAAAAAACAGCCTGTGCCGCAGCCCATGCGGTTCCTCTCCTCCGAAGGCGCCCTGATCCTGGTGGGCAGGAACAATCTGCAGAACGACTGGCTCACGCTGCATCAGGCAGATAAGCACAGCGTTTGGCTGCATGCCCAGAAAACCCACGGCGCCCATGTCGTCGCAGTCTGCAGCCCGGAGGACGGCGATACGCTGCGGGAGGCTGCCTTGCTGGCCGCCTGGTACTCCAAGGGGAGGGACAGCGCCAATGTGCCGGTCGATTACACGCAGGTCCGTTATGTACGCAAACCGGCTGGAGCCAGGCCCGGCATGGTGATCTATACAAACTACCGCACCCTCTATGTCACGCCGGAGCGGTCTGAGGTGGAGAAATTGCAGAGAAAAGGCTGAAGAAAGTGCTTGCCCGGGACGGCTGACGCCGCCCCGGGCTATGATCATTCCGCCCAGATCCTGCGGATATTTTGAGCCCTTCCGGCGCAGGCGTCCATTGCCGCGCTGAGCATGGAGGCCACGTCTCTCCTGGTCATGGAAAGTTCTGCCCGGAAACCGGAAACGCAGATATCGCAGGCTGTCAGATTGTCCACCGCTTTTGCGGCCCAAACCGGCACGTTTTCTGAAGAGGATACGTTTGCAGAATCGGTGATCAGCAGGAAATTATTCAGCATAACCGCCGCTTCCGCTGCGGTAATGATGCGATCCGGGTCGAAGACGATGCGGCCGCTGTCGCCTGCGCTGCCCTGTACCACGCCGCACATGAGCGCGGCGGAAACATATGGCTTCAGCCAAAGCTCGATCCCGTCATCGTCATAAAAGCCGGTGCGGGTCACTCCGTCCAGCGGCTGCATGCCCGTCATGGAGGCGCACATGGTCAGGAACTCGCCCCTGGTGACCTGCCGATCGGGGGAGAAGCACCAAGAGCTGCCGACCCGCTCGCCGATAAACACATTTTCCTCAGCCAGACGAAGAGCCGCATAGGCCAATGGGTCTCCATCCAGGTCCGAATAGCAGATCTTGCCGGATTGCTTTTCGATGTGCACGGTGACCAACGCTTCGGCGGATACGTTGCCGTGGTTGTCTACAGCTGTATAAGTGAAACTGTCCTTTCCCTTTCTGCGCGGTTCCGGGGTATAGACAAAAGCAGCTCCTTCCAGGATCAGCGTGCCTTTTTTGGGCTCCGAGCAGAGCCGGAAGGTCAACAGATCTCCTTCAGGGTCCACGGCCTGCAGCATGCCGCCCACAGAGGTTTCCCGATAGGTCCTCAGTTCCAGGTTCTCGGCGATGGGCGCAAGGTTTGTTGTTTCCGTCTCCTTCGTCACGCTGACGGTCTCCACCTCTACGGCGCCTGCCGTACCGGCAGTCAAGAGCAGGCAGAGAAGACAGGCGACTATGGATCTGAATCTCATCAATAACGCCTCCCATAAAGAATATCATCGCTGGTATTCTTTGCGGGAGGCGGGATTTTATACCGTTGGTTTTCCGGTATCCTTATTTTTTGAGGATTTTTTCAACGTCCTGATATACGGTTTCCCGGATATCGTCGCTGGCGATTACATAAAGGACGTAGTTGCCGTATACTTTTACCTCGGCCTTGTCCAGCTTGGGTTTTTCTTCCGGCATGTATTCCTTCATCCAGCTGTCCCGCCGGAGCTTCAGATAACCCTCCAGAGCGTCCTTCACATCGGATACCTTGCCGTTTTCCGGCGTACGGAACACGCCGTATTCATCGATGTTGACCCCCTTGGCATTCAGCTTGACGACGTACCCGCCGAAGCTGTTGGGGTCCAGATGCATGGCGCCGGAAACATAACCGGAGTTCATTTCGGCCAGGTCGTCCCCCCCAATACGGGTGTCGATCACGGCGGTAAGCCGGCTCAATGGCACGTCGTCCCGGTATTTGGCTCCGCAGGCGGAGAGGCAGAGAAGCAAAGACAGCAGCAGCAGCACAGCAAGCAAGCGAGTGATTTTCATGATTATTCCTCCGTATTGGGATATCCGTGGGTCCGGATGTAATCCAGAACGGCCCCGAAGCCGATCTCGTTCAGATGCAATCCGTCTCCGTTCTGGTATTTATCGATCATATAATCGTTTTCTCCGATCAGTACGGTGTATGTGTTCAGAAATTTCACACCGGTCGACTCCGCGACAGAAAGGATCCAGGTATTGGCCTCACAGATCTTTTTGTTGTTGATATCCTTCTGGTATTCATAATTGGAAGCGATGGGGAAGATGGACTGGAGGATGATCTGGGTCTTGGGACTGATCTCCTGAATGGAGGTCACCAGATCGGTATATTCGCTGATGAAGTAATCTTTATCCATGAAAGAGATGCCGTTGACCCCCAGGGTGATGATCATGCGCTCGGGCTTTTTCTTTTCCACCGCCGCACGGATACTGATCTCCGCCTCATCGTCCGGATACCAGATATCCACAAAGCCCTGATATGAGAGGGTCAGCGTACCGTTGGAGGGCGTCCATACCTGTTTGGTCTTTTTTCCATCCGTCAGGACGGCATAGGCTTTGAGCCCGTATGTGGTGGAGTCGCCCAAAAAAACGATGCTGTCGATATACTCCTGCCCCATATCCCCTGTGCCTCGGAGAAGGGCAGGGGAAGAGGTATCGATCTGAGCATACTCGCTGTTGGCGCTGGGGGTGGGATCCGGGATGGGATCGAAGCTGATCTCCGGAGACGGATCCGGGTCATCGGTGGTCTCCGGCGTATCTTCAGGTTCCGGGGTCGCAGTGGGCTCAGCGGTCTGCTCCGGTTCGGCGGCAGCCGTAGGTGTGGCCGGATCATTCGTTTCCGGCGGATCCGCCGGTCCTGCTGAAGAGGTGACCGCCGCAGGTGGGTCAGCGGGTTTTGCACAGGCGGAGAGGCAAAGCAAAACCATCAGCAGCAGGAGCAGGCAGGTGAGCAGGCGTTTCATGGGCAGGGTTCTCCTTTGTTTCTGTGGGTCACGGCTCCTGTCAGGAGACGTTCGTGTCACAGTATAGCACCTTGGCATAATGCTGGCAAGGGGAAAGAGGCTTAGTTTTCCGGCAGCCGCGGTCCGGCGGGATCCCACGGCAGCAGGAATTCCGGAATGCCTTCCGACGCACTTCCCAGGGTGAGCGGCGGCAAAAACAGGACAAGCCCCCGCTCAGCGGCATAAAAGTTCTGCGGAGAAAAAAGGCTGCCGGCCCGATCGGCTTGCCGGGGATCATACAGACAAAATCCGGAGCGGAGCCGCTCAAGCGCTTCCGCTCTGATCCAGCTCCGCAGGCGGCGCCGGAGTCCCACAGTCTTCGGGAAAAAAGCACGGAGGGGGAGAGGGACGCCTGCAGCCCGGGACCAAACAGCCCCGAAACGAGCGGCAGCGATGGAACGCCCGTCCCGACGGAAAAGCTCAAGGGTGAGACTCAGGATCCCGGGCGTCATGAGCCGTACCTGATACTCCAGATCGAGCTTCAAGGGATCATCCCGCGTCGGCAGATCAGGTACCAGTTCTTCGGCGCAGAATCCGGCCAGCCGGCGAAACAGTCTGGCGTAATAGGCATTCATAAGGGCTGCGCCTTTTATTTCGGGCAGCCTGGCGTCCAGCTCAAGCAGGGGATCCCCATCCCGGAGGAAGGTGCGGCAAATCCTTCGGGAAGTGAGGATCGCCCCCTCTCCGTTCGTCTCGTTCATCAACGATCATTCCCCTTTCCGCTTTGTCTGGAAAAGTATATTTCCCGACTCGGATGCTTATGCAGGGGATGTGTGGATTCGACTTTAATACTTTACAGAAATAGATTCCTGTGATAATATAAAATATAGCGATATAAATCATCAGAACAGTATATGGAGGATAAAACATGAAGAAGAGCAACCGGCGGATCCAGAATTCTGACATGTATAAGGCGATCCTCACGCTGAAAACGGAGGAAGAGTGCAAAGCCTTCTTTACCGATCTGTGCAGCATCACTGAGCTGATGGCAATGGAGCAGCGGTACGAAGTAGCCAAGCTCCTGAATGAAGGCCTGATCTACAACATCATCATGGAGCGCTCGGGAACCAGCAGTGCCATCATCAGCCGGGTGAACCGGTCTCTGCAGTATGGCGCCGGCGGGTATCAGATCGCCTTTTCCCGGCTTTATGGCGAGCAGGATGATAAAAGCGGCGAAGGAGAGCCGGAGGCGTGAGCTCCTATGTCTCCCTGGCCGGTTTTTATGACAAGGTAATGCCGGAAGATGATTACCGGCTTTGGGCAGACTGCTGCGACGGCCTGTTTCGTCCCAGGGGGATCCGTACCGTTCTGGATCTGGCCTGTGGGACAGGACGCCTTTCCTGGCTTCTGGCTGAGCGGGGATATGAAGTCATCGGCGTCGATTTGTCCTGCGATATGCTGGCCGTTGCCGCCGCCCGGGAAAAAGAGGTCAAATATCGCCCGTTGTTTTTGAACCAGCCTCTGCAGGAACTGGATCTCTACGGGACCGTTCAGGCCGCGATCTGCTCCATGGACGGGCTGAATTACCTGCCGGAGGAGGATCTGCGGGAAGCAATGCGCCGGATCCGGCTTTTTTTAGAGCCGGGGGGACTGCTGTTGTTTGATCTGAATACGGCGGGAAAATTCCGACGGATTGACGGAGAGGTTTTTGCGGAGGAGACGGAAGACGCGTTCTGCGTTTGGCGTGCGGACCTGGAGGAAAACGACAAGAGCTGTGTTTTCGGCATGGATATTTTCCTGAAGCAGGGCAAACTCTGGCGTCGGGAACAGGAAGAACATATAGAGTATGTCTATTCTCCCGAAGAGATCGCCTCATTGTTGGCGGAGACCGGTTTTTCCCCGCCGCAGGTATTCGGCGGGCTCCCGCTGCGGCAAATGACAGGGGATGAGGATCGGCTGTTTTTCCTCTCCGGCTGAGAAGATTCGGGAAAACAAAAAAACGGCGGAAAATCAGAAAAACGCCTTGACTTTTCCGGTTGTATGTTGTATGATTCAACACGCCGCTTGAGAAATGTGCTTGTAGCGAGCGTTTATTGGGAGCATAGCTCAGCTGGTCAGAGCACATGCCTTACAAGCATGGGGTCACAGGTTCGAGCCCTGTTGTTCCCACCAATGTGGCCCGGTAGTTCAGTCGGTTTAGAACGCCAGCCTGTCACGCTGGAGGTCGACGGTTCGAGCCCGTTCCGGGTCGCCATATGCCTCGGTAGCTCAGTTGGTAGAGCAGCGGACTGAAAATCCGCGTGTCGCCAGTTCGACT
>JAFZVM010000007.1 GCA_017617795.1 Oscillospiraceae bacterium | reverse complement strand
GCCACCGTGACGGCGGCGCTCAGTTTGTTGACCTTGGTGCCGTCGGCGTCCTTCACGTAGACCCTGACCTTGTAGCTCCCGGCTTCCTCGGGGGTATAGCTGAAGGTGTTCGCGGTGTCGTAGGACCGGGTCTTGATCTTCGTCCCGTCCTTATACAGGATGAAGTAATACTGCAGCGTTCCGGAGCCTCCGGAGGCGGAGGCAGTCCAGGTGACGGTCGCGCCGACCCCGGCTGAGGTCTTGCCCGCCTTGACGCTGCTGACGGCGAGCGCCGTCGCCGCCCTCGCCGGGGCAGCCATAGGCAAGAGACCCACCAGCAGGACCAGGCAGAGAAACAGGGATAACAGCTTTGTCATCTGTGGAAGACTCCTTTCTTGAGCTGCGGCGGGAAGGAAGCCCCGGCTCCGTCCCGCTCATCCGTCAGCTCCGCTGACAATTCTGAATGATTCATTTTAACACAACTGGGATATTCAGGCAATATCGGATCGAATCATGTAGGCGAAAAAAGAAGCGGATGGGGGGGCCATCCGCTTCCCGTTTTGCTTTTTGATTTGGTTCGAGCCTCAGCCCGCCGCGGCTATTTCAGCTGGTCGGTGTAGAAAAATACCCAGAACGCTTCACTGTCGCTCTGATAAAACTTTATAGACACCTCATCGATCGCATTCAAATCTTTGTTTTTCAAGTCAAAAATGAGATTCCCGCTATTTCCTGCGTTTTCGGTTGTGCCCAGAAGCTTAAACAGCGTTCCTTCCGGCGGGTTGAATATAGAGATATTCATTTGTTCGGGAATCGAATAGGACAGCGAAAAACGGGTATATCCATTGTCCAGAGGTTGGGCGGTATAATCCCGGACATTCCCCGTCTTGCCGCCAGTCAGCTCGTTCCTCGTGGTGAAGGAAATGGTCTTTGCGGCTCCCGAGGGGTTCCCGTTTGTCAGTTTGATACTTGACTGCTGCTGACCTGGATTCGGCACGCTCACCGTCACGCCGCTGCTCAGCTTATTGGCCTTGGTACCGTCGGCGTCCTTCACGTAGACCCGGACCTTATAGGTCCCGGCCTCCGCGGGGGTGTAGCTGAAGCTTTTTGCGGTGCTGTAGGCCTGCGTGGCGATCTTGGTCCCGTCCTTGTAGAGGATGAAGTAGTACTTCAGCGTCCCGGTGCCGCCGGAGGCGGCGGCGGTCCAGGTGATGGTTTCGCCCGTATTGGCGCCGGTCTTGTTCGCTTTGATGCTGCTGATGACCGGAGCCGTGCTGTCGGCCACGGTGAGCTTCGCGGTGTTGGAGTAAACGGCGCCTGCGCTGTTCTTCACTTTGCAGCGATAGAGGAAGCCGTCGTAGGAGGCTTTGGCTGTGACGGTATAGGTGGTCGAGTTGGCGTCGGTCTTGTTGTACCAGGTGGTGCCGCCATCCTTGGAATACTGCCACTGGTAGCTGAGCCCCGTGCCGGAGGCGACCACCTTGAAGGTCGCCGTTTCGCCCGCGGCGACGGTTTTGGAGGCGGGCTGGGTGGTGATGACGGGTTTGGGAAGGACGGTGAGCTTCGCGGAGTTGGAGTACACGGTGCCGACCGCGTTCTTCACCCGGCACCGGTAGAGGAAGCCGTCATAGGAGGTCTTGGCGGTGACGGTGCAGCTCTTCTCCGTCGCGCCGGACTTATTGTACCAGGTGGTGCCGCCGTCCTTGGAGTACTGCCACTGGTAGGAGAGCCCGGAACCGGAGGCGACCACCTTGAAGGTGGCGATCCCGCCTTCGGCGACGGTCTTGTCGCTGGGCTGGGTGGTGACGGCAGGCTTGCGGAGGACGGTCAGTTTTGCAGGGTCGGACGTGACGCTGCCGGCGCCGCTGGACACCTGGCAGCGGTAGAGCATGCCGGAATAAGAGATCTTGGCCGTAACGGAATAGCTCGCCTCCGTGGCCCCGGTCTTGTTGTACCAGCTGGTGCCGCCGTCCTTGGAATACTGCCACTGGTAGGAGAGCCCCGCTCCGGTGGCGGTGACCTTGAAGGTGGCCGTCTCGTCCACGGCGACGGTCGCAGCGGCAGGCTGGGCGGCAATGACGGGCGGTGTGGTCACGGTGACGCCGGCGCTCGTTTTGCTGACGATCGTACCTTCGCAGTCCTTCACGAAGACCTTGACTTTATACGTCCCGACCTCGGTGGGGGTATAGGTGAAGGTCTTCTCCCCCGAATAGACGCCCTTCTGGACGATGACCCCATCCTTGTAGACGCGGAAGGCGTACTGCCGGGGCAACGTGCCGCCGGAAGCCGTGGCCGTCCAGGTGATGGCTGTACCGGGGGCGGTGACGGTCTTGTTCGCCTTGACGCGGGTGACGGACAGAGGCTCCGAGAAGTGGATGACGACGTTTGAGGGAGGATAATAGTAGAAAAGGATCTCGGCCCATTCTGCCTGTGTTCCGCCGTAATAGATGTCGGTCAGATTGCCGCAGCCGGAGAAGGCGTAATCATTGAACTCCACCACGCTCTTGGGGATGGTCACGCTTTTCAGGCTGCTGCACTGAGCAAAGGCCGAGCGGTTGATGTATTTTATGCCATCGGGGATGGTCACGCTGGTCAATCCGGTGCAGTCGTAGAAGGCGTAGTCGCCGATGCTTGTGACGCTGTCAGGAATGGTCACGCTGGTCAGCCCGGTGCAGTCCTGAAAGGCGCAGTCGCCGATGCTGGTGACGCCGTTGCTGATCACCACGGAGCGAATAGTCTGGTTGGTCGAGATCGAAGTATCGTACATCTGACCCGTCCCGCTGATGGTCAGCTTGCCATTGTTGTCCAGGGTCCAGGTCAGATTGGCTCCGCAGCTGCCGGAATCGATAATGATCGGATCGCCGGTCTGATAGTTGAAGAAGAGCGTTGCACGCTTCAGCGCTTCATTGCCGCCGAAGAGGATGACCTCCTCCCACTGCTCTGCCGTGCCGCCGAAATGGACATACTGCAGATCGCTGCAGTTGGCAAAGGCGTTCTCCCGGATCTCGGTGACGGTAGCGGGGATCACTGCGGTCCGGAGATAGAAACAACCGGAAAAGGCGTTCTTCGGGATGGAAGCGGTCCAGCCGTACCGGATATCACAGCCGCTGCCGGTGGGACCGGCGGTGATCAGGTATCCTTCCATGGATTGGAACACATGGGATCCTATTGCCTTCACGCTCTTGGGGATGGTCACGCTGGTCAGGCCGCACTCACCAAAGGCCCCGTCGCCGATGTTTTTCACCCCGGAGGGAATCTTGATGCTGGTCAGCTCACTGCAGCCATAGAAGGCATAGTCGCCGATGGCGGTGACACTTTTGGGGATGGTCACACTGGTGAGACGATAGCACCCGGAAAAAGCGTCATTACTGATGCCGGTCACTCCCTCCGGGATGACCACGCCGGACAGGTTGGAGCAGTTGCAGAAGGCATAGTCGCCGATGGCGGTCACACCTTCCGGGATGGTCACACTGGTCAGTCCGGAGCAGTTGTAGAAGGCATAGTCGCCGATGGCGGTCACACCGGAAGGGATGGCAGCGCTGGACAGACTCTTGCAGCCATAGAAAGCGCCGGTGCCTATACTGGTCACGGTGGAGGGGATGGTCACGTTGGTCAATCCGCTGCAGTCGGAGAAGGCTCGGTTGCCGATACTTTCCACCCCCTCGGGGATCACCGCGCTCTTCAGGGTGGAGCAGCCATAAAAGGCATAATCGCTGATGCTCGTCACCTCGGAGGGAATGGTCAGCTTGGTGACTGCCTTGCCATTCAGGTAGAGCACATGAGAGTAATACAACGGGTTGGCGGAGTAGTCCAGGAATTCGATGGCGCACCAGGCCTTCAGGTCGCTGATTTTCACCTGCTCCAACCCGTCGCAGCCGGAAAACGCGCCGTATTCCATTTTGGTGATACTCTTGGGGATCGTCACAGCGGTGAGGTCGGTGCAGCCGGAGAAGGCGTAATTTCCAATCACGGTCACCGGTTTGCCCCCCAAGGTGGAGGGGATCGTAACCTCGCCCCCCGCGCCGTTATACTTGGTGATGGTCGCTTCTCCGCCGTCGATCTCGTAATTCCAATCCCCGCTGCTGTCCGCCCTCGCCGGAGCGGTCATGGGCAGAAGACCGAAGAGCAGGATCAGGCAGAGGAGCAGGGATAACAGCTTTTTCATCTGTGGAAGACTCCTTTCCGGAGCGGCGGCGGGACAGAAGCTCCGGTTCTTTCCCGCAAATCCGCCAGCTCCGCTGACAATTCTGAATGATTCATTTTATCACGTCTGGGATATTCCGGCAATATCGGATCACCTCATGTCAACAATAAAACGGAGTACCGCGCATAGCAGCTCTTACGTCAGAACTGCCTGCCGTCACGCCCCCTCCGTCTTCGCCGCTTTGCGGCGAATCCACCTCCCTCGGTGAGGGAGGCTGAACATAAGGCAATCCGCATCTCCTTCCCCGTCGTTCTGCGGAGAACTCCCGTCCCCCGTCCCCCGGAAGGAGGATCCAATGGGGGAAACCGCCGCGCGGTTTCTCCCTTGGCCGGGAGGGGAGGGTCAAGGGGGGACCATTCGGAAGGTCCCCCCTTGTGCGCCTTTGGTGACTTTCCCCGCACTGGGAAAGTTACGCCCCCCGGCAGGGGCCGCGCCCGCCGGCGCGGAAGCTCCGGCAATCCGCAAGGATAGAAACGCCTCCCCGGCGAGGGGCCCCCGCAGGCGCGGGATATCCCCAGAGCCCCCCTTTTTCCTCCTCCCGGAATATGGTATAATCAATAAAACGAAAGAGGGAGTGAAACCTCATGGCGGAGCAAAAACCCCTGCGCAACCCCTATCTCCCCTCCTGGGAGTACATCCCGGACGGGGAGCCACATCGGTTCGGCGGGCGGGTATACCTATACGGTTCCCATGACAAGTTTGGAGGCTGGGTCTACTGCCTGGAGGACTACGTCTGCTGGTCCGCCCCGGAGGAGGACCTGACGGACTGGCGGTACGAGGGCGTGATCTACCGGAAGACCCAGGACCCGGACAACCGGGGCGGGGAGCAGTGCCTGTATGCCCCGGACGTGACCCGGGGGCCGGACGGGCGGTATTACCTCTACTACGTGCTGGACCACCAGGACATCGTCTCCGTGGCGGTGTGCGATACTCCCGCCGGGCAGTACGAGTATTACGGCCACGTCCATTACCCGGACGGGACCCTCCTGGGGGAGAAGCCCGGGGACGATCCCCAGTTCGACCCGGCGGTGCTCACGGAGGGGGATCGGACCTTCCTGTACACCGGGGGCGTCTGCTTCCGGGACGAGAAGGAGAAGGGCGGCGCCATGGGCACGGTGCTGGACCGGGACATGCTCACGGTGCTGGAGGGGCCGGTGTTCGTGGTGCCCAGCGCCAAGACCAGCCGGGGCACCGGTTTTGAGGACCATGAGTTCTTCGAGGCCTCCTCCATCCGGAAGTTCGGGGATCTGTATTATTTCGTCTATTCCTCCGTGTGGATGAACGAGCTGTGCTATGCAGTAAGCAGGGACCCCCTCCGGGGCTTCCGCTACGGGGGCGTGCTGGTGAGCAACTGCGACTACGGCGTCGGCGGCTGGAAGGACCCGAAAAAGCGCACCAACGTGGGGGGCAACAACCACGGGGGCCTGGTGGAGGCGGCGGGGGAGCGGTATATCTTCTACCACCGGCACACCAACGGCACGGAGTTCAGCCGCCAGGGCTGCCTGGAAAAGCTGAAGGTCCTGCCGGACGGCTCCATGCCCCAGGTCGAGATGACCTCCAACGGGGGCGGAGCCCCCTTCGAAGGCAGGGGGGAATTTTCCGCCGGCCTGGCCTGCTGCCTGTTCTGGGAGGATCTGCGCCCGGACCGTCAGGCCCCTAACCGCCCCCGCCTCACCCAGGACGGACGGGACGGAGACGAAGAGCCCCAGTATATCGCCTCCATGACGGAGGGGGTGACGGCAGGCTTCAAGTATTTCGACTGCCGGGGCGTCCGGCGGATCACCCTCCGAACCCGGGGCTACGCCGGGGGCTGCTTCGAGGTCCGAACCGATCTGGAAGGGGAGCCCCTGGGTCGGATCCCCCTGGGCTTCCGGAACCAGTGGACGGCGTTTTCCGCAGATATCGCCATCCCGGACGGGATCCACGCCCTGTATTTCACCTATCGGGGACCGGGGTCTGCCATGCTGGCTTCCTTCGCCCTGGAATGAGCCGGAAAGGGAGGATACGAGAATGAAGCTGAAGCATCTGGAATACCCCTGGCCCTTCCTCCCCCCGGAGGAACGTTCTGCCCTGCTGCCGGAGCGGAATATCTGCTCCCTGGCTCCGGCGGCGGACCCGGCGGACGCCCTGTTCAGCGGCAACGGCTCCCACCGCATCGACGTCACCGGGGACCCCCTGGTCGACGGCCTCACCGCCAATATGGAGATGCTCTTTGAGCCCAAATGGAGGACCACCCCTCGGCCCCCGGATCTGCGACCGTATCTGGCGGATATCCGGAGAGCCCTGCTGGCGGGCAGGCCGGAGGAGGCGGACCGGCTGCTGGACAAGGCTCAGCGGGAGGCGGGGCACGACCGGTATATCGACCTGGATAAGCCCATCGTCTACCCCATCGAATCTCTCCGCACCCACGAGGCCTTCCGCCTGCGCTTCTGCCGGGCGGGGGAGGGGATCCGGGATTACCTCCGCTGGACGGATCTGCGCTCCGGCATGATCACCGCCCGCTGGCGCACGGACCTGGGGGTCTTTACCCATGAATACCTGTGCGTCTATGACGGGGATTTCATCGCCGCCCGGCTCACCGCCCCGGAGGGAGCGCCGGAGCTGGAGGTCAAGTTCCGGTTCCCCGGCGGACCCGGACCCTTCGGCCGGATCAGCCTGGAGAATTCCATCCGGCAGGTGGAGCGGAGCCCGGAGTGCATCACGGCAGCCTGGCAGTATGATCCCGCCCTGTGCGATTCCCGGGGCTTCGTCCTGGCCTTCCGCTTTATCCCCCTGGGGGGCGAGGCCGCCCTCACCCGGGATGGGGTCCGGGTGACCGGGGGCAGGGGACTCATCCTACTGGCCAAGGTCCTGCGGATCGAGGAGGGCTTCACCTTCGCCGCCGCCCGGGAAGCCGCCCGGGAGCTGATGGAAAAGACCGTGGATTTCGACGCCTGGGTCCGGGGGAACCTGGAATACCTGGGGGAGCGGATGGACCGGTCCCGGATCTCCCTGTGCCGGAGGGAGGACCGCTTCCTCTCCGGGGAGGAGCTGCTGCGCCGGTGCCGGAATACCGGCTGGGCGGAGCCCGCCCTGCTGGAAAAGCTCTACGACCTGGGCCGCTTCTACCAGATCATCGATACGGGGAAACTGCCCCCCCTGTGGGGCCAGCACAACATCAACACGAATCTCCAGGTCTGCGCCGGGAACAACACCGGCCTCTTCGGGGAGATGGACGTATACTTCCGCTACTATGAGTCCAAGTTCGAGGATTTCCGCACCAACGCCCGGCTCCTGTTTGGCGCCCGGGGGCTCCTGGCCAGCGTCCACTGCGACTATGATTCCGGCCTGCTGTACCACACCTCCCGCACCTATCCCCATTACTGCTGGACCGGCTGCCTGGGCTGGATCTGCAACGAGTTCTGGGGCTATTGGCTCTGCACCGGGGACCTGGATTTTCTCCGGGACCGGGTGGTTCCCGCCCTGAAGGAGATCGCCCTGTTCTACGAGGACTATGCTGCGGAGCGGGATGAAAACGGCAAAAGCATCTTCTTCCCCTCCTTCTCCCCGGAGGATCCCACCCCCAATCCGGATTACGCCACCGTCACCGGCCGGGACAAGCATCCCACCCGGATCAACTCCGTCATGGATATCGCCATCTGCCGGGAGGTGCTCATGAATCTTCTTGAGGCCTGCCGCACCCTGGGGATCGAGGAAGAAAACCTGCCCCGGTGGGAGAAGCAGCTGGAGGACCTGCCGGACCTGCTGACGGATGAGGAGGGGGCGCTGAAGGAATGGGCCTGGCCCGCCATGGAGGAGAATTACAACCACCGGCACGTGTCCCACCATTACGACGTGTGGCCCGGCCGGGCGGTAACGCCGGATACAGAGCCGGAGATCGCGGAGGCCATCCGCATCTCCAACCGGAAGCGGGGCCAGCAGGACGATTCCGCCCACGGCATCATCCACCGGGCCTTCACAGCCATCCGCCTGCGGGACCGGGAGGAGACGGAGCAGAACCTTTCCCAGCTCCTGGAGCACGGCTTCGTGCGCCGGACCCTGTCCACCGCCCACTTCCCCTATAAGGGCTGGTTCCCGGATCTCCAGGGGGCCATGCCCGCCCTGCTGCTGGAGATGTGCGTCTTCTCCGCCCCGGGCACGGTGGAATTCTTCCCCCTTCTTCCCGCTGAGCTGGACCGGGGCAGCCTGGAGGGCGTCTGGCTCTATACCTGGACGAAGCTGGAGCGGCTGTCCTGGGATGAGAAAGGGATGGAGGCGCTTCTCCGTCCCCTGCGGGACCAGACCCTGACCCTTCGCCTCCGCCGCCCCGCCCGGTCCCTACGGGTAAACGGACGGGAGCCGGCCCCGGAGGGGGACAAGGTGACCCTGTCCGTGAAGGCGGGGGAGACCCTGACACTGGAAGCGGAATGGTGAGGAGGGGAATGGTATGACGATCCTGGTGACCGCCTTTGACCCCTTCGGCGGAGCGGAGACCAATTCCTCCCTGGAGGTGCTGGAGGCCCTTCCGGAGCGCATCGGCGGCGCAAAGCTGGAAAAGCGCGTCCTGCCCACGGTGTTCGGGGGATCCGCCCGGCTGGCCATGGAGGCGGCGGAGCGGCTCCGGCCGGAGGCCGTCGTCTGTCTGGGTCAGGCGACGGGGCGGAAGGCCATTACCCCGGAGCGGGCGGCCCTCAACCTCATGGACGCCGCCCGGCCGGATAACGCGGGGAACCGTCCGGCGGAGGAGCCCGTGGTCCCCGGGGGACAGGCGGCCTATTTTTCCACCCTCCCCGTGAAGGCCATGGCGGCCG
>JAFZVM010000074.1 GCA_017617795.1 Oscillospiraceae bacterium | reverse complement strand
CATCACCTTTTCCAGGATCGGTTCCGCATGGGAAAAGAACGCCTTGAGCCCCGGACAGAGCCAGTACTGGCCCGGCTGATCGTCTGTGCTGACGCCGAATCGGTCCTTCAGGCAGCCCCCGTTGCAGAAACGCAGCCAGGGGCAGGCCCGGCATTCCGTCGTCAGCGCGTCCCGTTTGCTCTGCCCGAAGGCGCGCTGGAACTCGCCGTAGGCCATCCGGGCCAGGCTGCCTTCATGCAGCGTGCCGAGCCGGTGCTCTGGGTCCACATAGTGATCGCAGGAGTAAACTGCGCCGTCCTCCTCGACGATGAGCACGTGACCGCAGGTGGGGCTCATCCAGCACAGGCTGGCCTCGCCTCCCGCCTTGATCCGGGCCATTTCGGCAAACAGCTGCACGTCCAGGACGCCCAGGTCATGGGTCACCCATTCGTCGAACACCGTCTTGAGAAAACGGCCGTATCCATCGGGGCTCACCGAGCCCGGGGCCGCGGCGCCCGATCCATCCCGTATGACCACCGGGATGAACTGCACCCATCCGCACTGCGTCTCCCGAAGAGCGCGATAGACCTCCAGGGGATGTTCCTGGGAAACCGCGTTCACCGTGCACAGCAGGTCGGGTTCTATTCCGGCATCACGCAGCTTCCGGATCGCCGCGTTCACCCGTTCAAAGGTCCCTCCGCCCCCCAGCTGACGCCGGTTCCGGTCATGGATCGCTTCGGGACCGTCGATGCTCAGCCCCACGTCAAAACGATTCTCCTTCAGAAAGCGGCACCAGCCCTCGTTGAGGAGCAGGCCGTTTGTCTGCAGGTTGTTCCAGGCCTCCCAACCCCGGGGAAGATACTTTTTCTCCAGCTCCAGCGCTTTTCGATAGAAATCCATTCCGGCCAGCGTGGGCTCTCCGCCGTGCCAGGTGAAGGAAACCACCGGACCCGGAGAGGCGGCAATGGTCTGGCGGATCAGCCGCTCCAGCAGGTCGAAGCTCATGCGCGTCTGTCTGCTGCTGGCGGAGTATTTCCCCTTATCCAGATAATAGCAGTATGCGCAGCGCATGTTGCAGCGGGATCCCACCGGCTTGGCCATCACGGCCAGAGGCGCATCCTGCCTTTCCTTCGGCACCTCAGGTCCCCTTCAGGTGTTTGTCGAAGAACGCCAGGACCTTGTTCCAGGAATCCATGGCCTGCTCCTGGCGGTACATGGGCCGGTCATAATACCAGAAACCGTGTCCCGCACCGTCATACCGGTGGAACTCGTAATCCTTGCCCTTTTCCTTCAGCACGGCCTCCAGCGCGTCCACTTCCTCGGGAGGCGGGAATTTGTCGTCATTGCCGAAGATGCCCAGCAGCGGGCATTTGATGCCGTCCGCCAGGTCCACAGGCGCCACCGGCTGTTTCGGAGACAGTCTCTCCGGCGGGCAGATCACGCTGCCGCCCCAGCAGTCCACCGCCGCGTCGACCCCCTCCAGCGTCGCCGCCGCCAGGAAGGTATGGCGTCCGCCGGAGCACATGCCGATCACCCCCACCTTCCCGCTGGCATTCACCTGGCTGCGCAGGAAGCTCAGGGAGGCTTCCACGTCCCCCATCACGTCCTTGTCGGCAACGCCGCCATCCTTGAACACCTGGGCCGAGATCTCCGGCGGCGTCCCGTCGCCCAGTTCCTCATAGATGTTGGGGCACAGCACGCCGTAGCCGTGGGCGGTAAACCGGCGGGCGGTCTCCCGGCACCACTCATCCCAGCCGGGCATGTGGGGGATCAGGACGATCCCCGGGAAGCTCTCCTTCCCCAGCGGCCGGGAATAATAGGCGCGGATGGTCTTCCCGTCATGACCGGGCATCCCCACCGTTTCGGCGATCATGCCTTCGTATTCCTGTACTCTGAAACTGTTCCACATCTTTCCGTCACTCCTTTTCGTTTAATACTCTCAATGTCATTAAGATACCACAAAACCGCCCGTCATTCCAGCCCGGATGAGAAAAAGAAGACAGGAGACGCCGTCCTTCATGTTCTCCATGGGTATTCAGCCCTTGCGCTCCGCTTCGGCGCATGGTATTCTCTGTTTTGGTCAGGATTTGCCTGCATCGGCACGGAACCGATCTGAATGATCTTTATCATATATTTCTGTGCTAATCTTGGATCCGGAACAGCGGAAATATCGCAGGAACAGAGGGCTAAAAATGAGAAAGAAATTGCGCGTCGGGATCGCATATGACGTGAAGGAAGATTACGATCTTTCTGCCGAAGGATTCAAGTATTGCGATTTCAGCACCCTGTCGGAGATCAACGGGATCAAAAGGGCCCTGGAACAGCGCGGTCACGCCGTTTGCCTTTTGGGAAACTACAGCAAGATCAATGCCATGCTCATGGGGAAGACCTTTCCGGAGATCGATATCGTGCTGAACACGGCGGAGGGGATCATCAGCAGGAACCGGGAGGGATGGCTGCCATCCCTGTTTGAAATGAACCACATTCCCTACACCGGTTCGGATGCGTACACGCTCAGCCTGACCCTAAACAAATGCCATACCAAGATCATGGCAAAGCATCTGGGGATCCCCACGGCTCTGTTTCGGCAGATCGGCAGTGCGGATGATCTGAAGGATATTGCAGAGGACGTTCCTTCTCCATGGATCATCAAGCCGAACTACGAAGGGACCAGTTCCGGCGTTCGCTACGTTGAAAACCTTCCGGAACTGGAAAAAGCGGCGGAAGAGCTTCTGGCCGAGTACCGTCAGCCGCTGCTCTGCGAGGCCTATATACCGGGACGCGAGTTCGTCACGTCCATCCTGTACGATGATGAAAAAGCCAAATGTATCGGAACTGTGGAGATCGTCCGAAGGGACGGCAGCGATATCCACGTTTTCAGCTCGGAGGATAAGCTGAGCGAGACCTGCACCAAGGTCCCGGCGGATCTTCCGGAGGGGCTGCTGCGCGATATGGAGCGGGACGCCCTTCTGCTGCATCGCTTTCTGGAATGCAGGGATTATTGCCGGGCAGATTTTCGCGTGAACCCGGACGGCGAATACTATCTTCTTGAAGTGACCCCGCTCCCCACCCTCGATCCCGACAGCGGGTTCGGAAAATGCTGCGCTTATGCGGGCCTCGACATGGGGTATGTTTACGAGGAGATCCTGTACAACGCGCTGGAGCGCTGCTGCGTGTGAATCTCGGGAAGCAAAAACCGGCATGCATCCTTCGGCAGGCTTGAGTTCTTCTTCATCGATGCCCCGGAATATCGGCAGTTTGCGGCAAGCTGCGCGGCGAAAAAAGCGGTTTTTGATGCAAAAGCGATATTTTGAATGTTTCTCCTTCCGGTATTGTTGATTTAACGGAGGAAAGATGCTACAATTCAAATGTTGTCTTTTTTGGAAGGAGTATGATGAATGGAGCATCCATACAAGACACGTTCCGGCGGTGCTACGGTGACGGTTTTCGCCCCCTATGACTGCAATAACAACTGCCCATTCTGCATCAATAAGGAAGAGTACGCCGATACCAGCGGCTTTTCTCTGGAGAAGATTTGCGAGAGCATCCGCTTGATGGACGCCCTGACGCCCCTGTGCGACTTTGTTTTCACCGGCGGCGAGCCGCTTGCGGATCTCGATGCGCTGCAGGTCATGCTCGACTGCGTCTCCCCATCGCATCGCGTCTTCATCAACACGACGCTGCCCGTCCTGCGCAACCACTCGGAGGCGGAGGTGGTGGCCTTTCTTGCGCGAAACCGGAACAAGATCACCTGCATCAACGTCTCCCGGCACCTGTTCCATTATGTTGAAGAGGGCGACGATGCGATCTTCGGCCGCCTGCCCGTAAAGAGCCGCATCAACTGCGTGCTGTTCGGGGACCACTCTCCGGAGCGCCTGGTACCGTTCATCAAGCGCTTCGGCAAATATCGCGTGCCCATCCAGTTCCGCTCTGATTATACGAAGACCACGCCGGAAAACCTTTATGACGAGACGAACGACAGCATTCTCGCCGATCTGCGGAGCATTCTGACCCCCACGATCCTGGAGGGCTGCCGCATCCGCTGCAACTATGAGTTCCTCGACGGGTCTCATGTCATCAGCTATCACAAAACGCTGCCCTATTCCACCATCGTTGAGACCGGAGACGACGGCGTGACCTATGACATTCTCTACGACATCATCATCAAGCAGAACGGCGATCTCCACTCCGACTGGACCGATGTGGTGCTTGACCTGGACCGGTATCGGAACGTTGTATTTGAGCCGAGCGATCTGCACAGGATATTCTGATTTTAAAAACGCGCTGCCCCAAACGGGGCAGCGCATGTCTGTTTATAAACTGACCGAAGGGCCGATCTGATCAGCCCTTCGGTTTCTTTATAGGGTTCAGTGGATGGTCACGTTCAAACCATAGGAGGCCATGAGGTCCCTGAGCTGCGCCATTTTCTCCTCACTGGGAGGCGTGGCCTCCATGGGCTTCCCGTCGCTGATGCGGAGGTACTTCATCACGCCCAGATTGTGGTATGGCAGGAGCTGCACCATCTGCACCGCCTCCCCCAGCCCGGCGCAGAATTCCGCCGTGGCCCGGATGTTCTCCTCGTCCCAGTTGAACATGGGGATCACGGGGATGCGGACCTGGAGCTTCTTACCGGCTTCCGCCAGCTTCCTGGCGTTCTCCTTGATCCGCTCGTTGGGCACCGCTACCGTGGCCTTATGCTTGGCGCTGTCCATATGCTTGAGGTCATACAGGTAGAGGTCCACATAGGGGGTGGTGCGCACCAGGGTCTCCCAGGGGGCGTAGCCCGTTGTGTCCAAAGCGGTGTGGATGCCGTTCTCCTTCAGGCCCTGCAGCACTTCCACCACAAAGTCGATCTGGCACAGAGGCTCCCCGCCGGAGATGGTCACGCCGCCGCCGGAGGTCTCAAAGAAGCTCTTGTCCTGCAGGAGGCGGTCCACCAGCTCCTGAGAGGTATAGTCCTTCCCGCACATGGTCAGCGCCTCCACGTAGCACTTGTCCGCGCAGGCCCCGCAGTTGTCGCAGAGATCCCGCTTCACGTGCACGGTCCGCAGCTGAGCGCCCGTGGCGATGTCCGTTTTCAGTGGGCCTTCCTCTATGGCGTTTTTAGGGCAGGCCTTCATGCAGCGGCTTTTGCAGGCCTCCAGCCCCAGGCAGCGCATGCTCATCCAGCTCAGCTGCTTGTAAAACGCCTGGCTCTCCGGGCTGTGGCACCAGGGGCAGCGCAGGGGGCAGCCCTTCAAAAAGGCCGTTGTGCGGATACCGGGACCATCCTGTACGGAAAAGCCCTGGATATCGTAGAGGCGGCCGGTGGTCATACGCTCATCTCCGTGCGGCGGATCAGGTCGTCCTGGGCCTCCTTGTATACCTCCACGAAGTAAGCGGAGAACCCGGCGATGCGGACCACCAGGTCTTCATACTCCTTGGGCGTCTCCTGTGCCTTCCGCAGGGTATCGGCGGAGACCACGTTGATCTGGAGCTCCATGCCGCCGCCCCGGAAGTAGGTCTCCATGACGGCCCGGAGCTTTTTGTCCCCCTCGGAGCCCTGGAGGGCCGTGGGGTGGAACTTCATATTGCAGAGCGTTCCGTTGGCGTAGTTGGCCTGGTCGAATTTCAGGATGGAGTTGATGGTGGCGAAGGGGCCGTTCTTGTCCATGCCCTGGACGGGAGAGATGCCGTCGGTGAGGGGCTGGCCCTTCTTGCGCCCGTCGGGCGTAGCCTCGCAGAACATGCCCATGACCACGTTCAGGGTGACCGGCCAGCAGCCCGCCGTCCAGTGGCAGTTCCGGGGAGAGACGCCCCGGGTGATGCCCTCAGAATAGGTGTCCGCCACAAACTTGAGATACTTGTCCGCCTCGGGATCGTTGTTGCCGAAATGGCTGCAGCGGCCCAGGATGTACTGATGCAGGTCCTCATAGCCCTCCCAGTTGTTCATCAGCGCGTCGTAGAGCTCCCGGGTGGTGGCGATCTTATCCCGGAAACAGACCTGGTCGATGATGTTCAGGCTGTCGGCCACGGTGCCGTGTCCGATGCTGGAGTTGCCCGCTCCGTTATACTGCGCGCCGCCCCACATCACGTCCTTGCCGCTTTCAATGCAGCCGGTCATGGTGGCGGAGAGGAGGGGCAGGGGGTTATTCATGGCGTAGAGGTACTCGTAGCAGTTGATCATGCTGACCTGCCACTTGGTGAAGAAATCCATTTGGGTCTTATAGGCGTCCAGCACCTGCTGCATGCTGGTCATCTCATAGAGATAGCCGGTTTCCGGGCCGGTGCGCTTGGTGTTCTTCTTCGGCCCGAAGGAGAAGGGATTGCATCCGTTGTTGATGGCGCACCAGAGGGCGGCGGGCAGGATGGTGTAGGCGTTGTTGCCGTCGCCGCCGGAGTTGGCGAAGTCGCAGCCGCAGATGCAGGGCTCCACGCAGCCTATGAGGCAGTAGTTCCGAGCGTCCTCGATGGGGATGCCGCGGCGCATCAGGGCCTCCATGGCCACCTTGTCCCACTCGAACAGGGGCACGCCGCCCACCTGCTTGGTGGTCTCGATGCCCGCCTCCCAAAGCTCATCCGGGGTGCCCTCGTGGACCCGCAGGGCCAGGGGCGGATTGTGGAGCTTCAGCCGGGCGGAGGACTGCATGACCATATAGGTGACCACGTTGGTGGCGTCGTTTCCGTCCCTGTCCACGCCGCCCAGGGTGATGAGCTGGCCGGAGGTGTAGCCCGGACCGGTGCGGGTGGCCCCGTCGGACCAGAGCTTATTGATCTCCGCCACCTTCAGGATGAACATATCCGTCAGCTCCTGGGCCTGCTCCCTGGTGAGCCTGCCGGAGGCGATGTCCGCCTCGGCGTATTTGCCGCAGTACTGATCCAGGCGGCCATAGCTGATGCCGTGGGGCTGGGAATCCAGCAGCAGGCCCAGCTGATAGAAGAAGCATGCCTGCAGGGCGTCGTGATAGCTCTCGCAGGGCTTGTCGATGACCCGGTTCATGCGGTCGGCGATATCCAGCAGCTCCGCCTTCCGCACGGGGTCGGCGCAGGTCTCCGCCTGGCGCATGGCCTCGGCGGCATAGCGCTTGGCGTAGAGGATGATGCCCTCCACCACGGTCTCCTCGGCACGGTAGAACTGGAGGGTCTGCCCCTCGTTTCCCTGGAGGCCCTTTTCCAGCAGGGCGGCCTTCTTCGCTCTGATCTCCTCCAGCACGCTGCCCAGGCCC
This sequence comes from Oscillospiraceae bacterium, assembly GCA_017617795.1. Classification (GTDB taxonomy): domain Bacteria; phylum Bacillota; class Clostridia; order Oscillospirales; family Oscillospiraceae; genus UBA1774. Next base: position 21,627 of record JAFZVM010000074.1, on the reverse strand, counting down.
CGGTCCACCACAGTCCAGTAGTTCCCGCAGTAATGGCCGATGGGAGAGCCGCTGTTGTTCTTGGGTCCGAAATTCAGCACGCCGTTGCCCAGGATATCCCGGTAATACTCCTCGGGGAACACCTCGTCCACGGCGGCGCAGGTGGCGTTTTTGATCCAGAACTGCCCGGTCTGAAGGATATACTCCCGGTCCTCCGGGTTGAGATCATAGGGGTCGGTGCTCCGGGTGGGAAACTTGTCCAGCTCATCCAGGACCCACTGGAAGGAGTGCTCGGGATAGACGGCGCTGGCCCGGAATTCCTCTCCTACGTGGCCGACGATCAGCTCATGGTCCCTCACGGGGGTGGGCATCTTCTCGAAGAGGTTGCGCAGGTTCTTGGCCCGCTTGAGTACGCCGATGAGCTGGGGGTTTTCCATGTAGAACTCCGTGACCAGCTTGTAGCGGGCAAGGTCGATCCTGGGCTTCTTCGCCCGGTACATGGCACGGATCTTTGCGACCCGCTCCGAAATTGGGGCATTCTGGTACATCGTTTTTCCTCCTTTATGGTGTCGCTCTCCGCCAATTGTACGGAAATGGATTTCAAGGTTTTCATATCTATTTATGTCGCTCATTATATAGTAGCATAAAGTGATGAGAAATACAATGTACTGCGTCATAAATCAAATTGAAGATTCATTTATCAAATGTTTGCAGGACCTGTTTCATACGACGAAGTAATAAAACCCACGCCTCTCTCACTTCTGCCGGACAGGTTTCGAGACCGGAACACGGTTATCCCGGTTCGGATGTCAAGACTGCATTCCATGGCGAAAACAAAGCGCCGGCAGCAGAGGGTTTATCTGCAAGCTTGACAAAGGAAATGCCGTCCTTCCGGACGGCATGCAGGGTGTCGACAAAGCTTCGAATCGGACCCGCTTCCCTGGGCTCCGATTCGAAAAGGATTACATCGCCGCCGCGCGCCTTCGTCGTCGCAAATCTCACGGGCTGCGGTTTGAAAAAGGACGAGGGCTCGGAATCCCGGAGCAGCGACGCAGTGCGGAGCTGCGAACCATTTCGAGCCCGAGGACGCTGCGGCGATAGAGGGATTTTCGGGCAGAAATGAATTCCGCCCGAAAATGATTCAAAACTATTTCGCGGCTTCCGAGCCGCGAACTCTGTGAGGCGTTCAGGAGCTTTGTCTACAGGCCGAATGCCGTAAACGTGTTGCTCGTCGCGAAAAAGCAGTCAATACACCCCGTATTCCCTTACGGTCTCGAACATGGCCTCCACGTTCTCCCGCTTTACATGGCTCAGGCCGGAGCTGGTCATGAAGATGAAGCCTCCGCCGGGGGCGCAGATATCCAGCAGCTTCTTGGCCTCGTCCCGCACCTGGTCCGGGGTGCCGAACTGGAGCAGGTTGGTGCTGAAGCTGCCCGCGATGCAGGCGATATCCTTCAGCTTGCTCTTGGCCGCCTCCATGTTCACTTCCTCAAAGTGGTAGAACACCTTGCCCGGGGTGACTTCCGTCAGGCAGTCCAGCCGGGAATTGTACTTGCCCTCGCAGAAGATGTAAGGCACCATCCCGACTTTGATGATCTCCTCGATGATCATCTGCAGATGCCGCCAGTAGTATTTCCTGTAGTGCTCATCGCTCATGAAGCCGTCCATGCCCTTGTGGAGCGCCATGAATACGTGTTTGCCTTTGTTGGCCGGGTTCTTCCCCTGCATCCGGATCATTTCCAGCATGGGACCGATGGATTCCTCAATGTACCTCTCCACGATCTCCGTGTTTTCATACAGGTCCTGGAGGGAAAGAATGGTCCCCCGGAGCCCGTCGGAGTAACTGTCGAAGGGAACGGCCGCCATACCGCCGTCAAACAGCGGATAGCCCATTTCCAGAACCGTCGCATTCACTTTATCCATGTTTTTCCGGTATTCCCGGTTCAAGTCGTTCAGTTTCCAAAGATCCTCCAGCATCGCCTTGAATTCCGGGGTAGAAACCTGGGCTGCCAGCATCCGGGCGCTGAAGCGGCTTCCGGCAAAAAGCTTTGTAAAAGGTTCCAGCAGACCGGAATTCCGGTAAGTCTCCTTTCTCAGCGCCCAGCCCGTTCGATCCCTGAAGAACTCGTCGAATTCATCGTCCAGGAGTGTGGGAAACTCTATGTACTGCTGGATAGAGTTGTCGTCGATGATATGGCCCGGCATACCCGCCCAACGCATATTCTTCGGCCTTTCCAGCTCCAGCATCGGGCCTTCGCCGGCATAGTTGAAACCCACGCCTGCACCGCTGTCGGGATCGAAGTCCTTCAGGTATTTCACAATGCTTTTGGTCATCTTCTCCAGGGTGGTGTCATATATGACCTCAGCCACGGTGTATCCCGCGTTCAGCATGGGAAACAGAGCGGCAGAGGGCATGATCGGCACCCGGTCCGGTTCCTTCAGGGCGATTGCGGCTTCGACCCTGGCGACCTTCTCGTCATATCGTTTTTTTGCCTCCGGTGTCATCCTCATTTCCTCCTAACATTATGTTCCATAGTACTTATAATTTAACACATTCGCCATGAATACGCAATCTTTCTCCGTCTATTTCCCCATCAGACCGTTATTCATTCTTTGGCCTTCAGTATTCGTTTGGAAAATCCTGTCGCTGTGAATGAATACCGAAGATTGAAAACTGAAGAGAGTTTAATACAAAAATACAAAGCGAAAATCCCGCCGCTTGCATGACAGGATTTTCGCTTTGGTACGAGTGTGAATAACGGATTTAGCTTTTTTCTGCCAAAACCAAATCGGAGCCCAGCGAAGCGGGTCCGGTTTTGCTAAGGAGGAAGGAGCCTGCGGATATGCAGTTTTCGCGGCGCTTACGCTAACCGCGGAAACGGAATGGAGCAGGCTTCTTCCGACGTGGTGCGGGCAGTGGGACTCGACCTCCGCTGCGGCGGAGGCCGGGGCGCGGCTCTGACGTGCCCCCGGCACGTCATTCACTCCCGCGCCCGTTCGAGTCCCACATGTTGAAGCAGAGGGGCCACCCCGTCTGGGGCGGCCCCTCTGCTTGGTGCGGGCAGTGGGACTCGAACCCACAAGCCGAAGCACTGGCTCCTAAGACCAGCGTGTTTGCCAATTTCACCATGCCCGCGCAGCTTCCATTTTCAGCACAGGAATTATAGCAGAAGCTCCGGGGAAAGAAAAGGGTCATTTCCGCTTTTTTGCGCCGATCTCCACCCAGGTCGGGCGGAAGCCGCAGTTCAGGGCCACGTTCCGGGAATGATAGCCGGATACGGAGGTCCCGTAAAAAGGGATGCCCCCTTCCTCCAGGATCCGCTCCTTCAGCAGAGATACCAGCCCCGTAGCCACGCCCCGGGATCGGTATTCCGGCTCCACGTCGATCCCGATCTGGAACCAGCCCGGGGCGTCCTCCGAGCATCCGGCCATCCCCATGATCCGCTCCCCGTCACAGGCGCAGACCGCCAGGCGATCCGGTCTCTCCGGATGGAAGGAATCCAGGATCGCGTTGGGAAACCGGGGATCCCCGTAAAACTGCCTCAGCTCCTTCTCCCCGTACCAGCGGACGGAGAACGCAGGAACGGGTCCCCGCACCTCGGTGGGCAGAAACATATGGAAGGTCGGGGAAAGGGTATAGCCGCGTCCCTCCAGCTCCCGCTCCAGAGGCAGGAGGTTGGGCAGCTCAAAGAGCCAGTGGCCCACGCGCCCGCTGATGAACCCCTGCAGGAATCCCTGCATTTCCTCCGCAGCTGTGACCACCGCGTTGCTTCCGAAGGTAACCATATGGAAATAGTACGGCCGGTCCCCGTAATCCCGCTGCCCAGGACATAGGGCAGAACGGGTCAGCACATTTTCCCGCCGCAGAAAATCCTCCGGCGAGCAGTTATACTCCAGTGCCAGCAGCTCCCGCAGCCTGTCCAGGCAGCGGACATACAGCGCGTCTTTCATGTTGAACTCCCCCTCCTCCCTATTGTATCAGTCCCATTGGGGAAAACCAAGGGAGATTTACAATCCCATGGACGTGTGATAAGCTGTCGAAAACGGGAAGGAGGCGCGCGCCGTGTATTTTTGTCCCCAGGACGACTTCGATCTGACCCGCATTGCGGAGAGCGGACAATGCTTCCGCTGGGAGGCGCAGGAAGACGGCGGATACCGCATTCCTTATCGAAACAGCTGCCTGTATATCCGGGACACGGGAAACGGTCAATTCGAACTGGACTGCAGCGAAGAGGAATTCCACGCTCTGTGGCGGGACTACTTCGACATGGACACGGATTATTCCGGGATACGCGCCCGGGTGGACAAGCTGCAGGATTCTTTTTTGTACTGCGCCGCGCAGGCGGAACAGGGCATCCGCATCCTGCGGCAGGACCCCTGGGAAACCCTGGTGAGCTTCATTATCTCCCAAAACCGCAATATCCCGGCGATCCGCCGGTCCATCGACCTGCTGTGCCGTGCCGCGGGAGAAGCGCGGGAAGACCGGCGGGGCGAACGCTATTATGCTTTCCCTTCTCCGGAAGGTATCCTGAAGCTGGGGGACGCCGCCCTGGATGCCTGCCGCCTGGGCTACCGGGCAAAATACGTCCGGGCAGCGGCTCAGCGGGCGGCGGAAGGGCTGTTCTCTGCTGAATCACTCCTGGAAACGCCGGAAGCGGAGACCCTCTCCGCCTTGACGGGGCTGTACGGGGTGGGGATCAAGGTCGCCAGCTGCGTTTCCCTGTTCGGTCTCCATCATCTTGACGCCTTTCCGGTGGACGTATGGATCCGCCGGGTCCTGGAAGCGGAATACCCCGGCGGCTATCCTTACGAGCTGTACAGTCCCTATAACGGCGTATATCAGCAGTACATGTTTGCGTATTGCCGCAGGCAGCGGTAAAGATCCTCATTGCTGCCTCTGCGGGAATTGAATTGTTCATAATTCTCCTGTATAATGTCAGTGATTGATACTGAATATATATATTTCTTCGGAGAGAGCAAATGACGATATTTGATGTGATCACCCTCCTGGGGGGCGTTGCATTCTTCCTTTTCGGCATGTCCACCATGGGCTCCGGCCTGAAGAGCCTGGCAGGCAACCGGATGGAACGGATCCTGTGGTCCCTTTCCTCCATGCCCATCAAAGGACTGCTGCTGGGCACCATAGTCACCGCCGTGATCCAATCCTCCTCGGCCGCCACCATCATGACCATCAGCTTTGTGAACGCGGGCATGATGAAGCTGGCTCAGACCATCACCGTGATCCTGGGCGCCGAGATCGGCACCACCGCCACCGGCTGGATCCTCTCCCTGTCCAGTGCCCATGGGGACAGCGGCTGGACCCGGCTGATCTCCTCCTCCACCTTCGTTCCCCTGGTCGCCCTGGTCGGGATCATCCTGATCCTCTTTGTGCGGCAGCAGAGGAAAAAACACCTGGGCTCCATCCTCCTGGGTTTTGCCCTGCTGATGACGGGCATGAGCATCATGAGCGGCGCGGTGGAGCCGCTGAAATCCGACCCCGGCTTCACCGGGATCCTCACCCTCTTTTCCAATCCCGTCCTGGGCCTCCTGGCCGGTCTGGTCCTTGGCGCCGTTGTGCAGAGCTGCTCCGCCGGCGTCGGCATCGTCCAGGCTGTCTCCGTAACCGGCGCTCTCGCCTATTCCACCTGCCTGCCGCTGATCATGGGCATCAACCTGGGCGCCTGCTCCCCGGTCCTGCTGAGCATGGTGGGGGCGACAAAGAACGGCCGAAGGGTGGCGGCGTGCTATATTTCCACCACAGGGGTCTCCATCATCCTGGTCTTGCTTGTCTATTATGTTCTTCGTGCCTTCGGCCTGCTTTCCTTTATGGACGGGACCGCGAACATGCTGGGGATCGCCGCCCTCAACACCCTTACCCGTATGGGCGCCTCCCTGGTCATGACCCCCTTCCACAAACAGATCGAGCAGCTCTGCTACCGGATCATCCGTTATTCTCCTGCGGAGGATGCGGACAGCGAATATCTGGACAAGCTCACCGATTCCGCTCTGCGGTATCCCCGCACCGCCGTGAATCTCAGCCTCGCCGCTCTGCAGAAGATGGCAGAGATCGCCCAGGAATCGGTCACAGACGCCATCAGTCTGTTTAACGTCTTTGACAAGGACACTGCGGAACGGGTCGCCCAGCGGGAAGCCCTGCTGGACAAGTACGAGGATAAGCTGGGGGATTATATGATGCGGATCATGGGCGGGGACTCTGTTCCGGATCTGGAATGGGAGCTGGATAAAGCCCTCAGCTCCATCAGCGACCTGGAACGTCTGGGCGATCATGCCATGAACATCATGGAGCTTGCCGTGGAAATGCAGGACAAGCATATTGCCTTCTCCGAAGAAGCCCAGAAGGAACTCAGATATTTCACCGAGGCGATCAACGAAGTGACCACCATCGCCTGCACTTCATTCATCCGGGAGGACGAAAAGGAATCGCTGAAGGTCGAACCCCTGGAAGAGGTCATCGATATCATGTGCGACGAGTTGAAGCTGCGGCATGTGGCCCGGCTGCAGTCCGGCCAGTGTACCATCGCCGTCGGCTTTGTATTCAATGACCTGCTCACCAACTGCGAGCGGGTGGCGGACCACTGCTCCAACCTGGGCATCTGCACCCTGAAAAGCCTGAATCCCCAGTATATGCCCCATGAGTATTCCTCCAGCGTGGAAGCCTCCGCCACCTTCACGGAGCACTTCCTGAACTTCACCGAGAAGTATGTCAGCAATCTGTAAGCACGTGGATATACGGAGAAAACAGCACGGTGTCCGGATCGCCGCGCTGTTTCTTTGCGTCCTTCTGCTGATGCTCTGCACCGGCTGCAGCGGAAAAAAGCGCTACAGCGTGACCTATGCGGATGTTTTCGACACGGTGACCACCTTCACCGCCTATACCGAAAGCCGGGCTGAATTCGACGCCCTGGCGGAGCAGCTGCATGCGCAGCTGCAGGAGGATCACCGCCGCTCTGATATTTATCATGAGTATCCCGGAATGGTCAATCTCTGCACCCTGAACAACAGAGCCGGAGAAGATGCCGTACAGGTGGACGGGGAGCTGATGGACCTGCTGCAGTTCGGCGCCCGGTGGCATGAGCTCACCGGGGGCAAGCTGAACATTGCCATGGGTGCGGTGCTGGCTCTCTGGCAGGAAGCCCGGGAAAAGGCGGCAGACGATCCGGACTCTGCCCGGCTCCCGGAGGAAGACCGTCTCCGGGAAGGGTTGGCGCACTGCTCCATGTCGGATCTGGCGCTGGATACGGAGAACGGCACCGTGCGTTATCTGGACCCGGAGCTGAAGCTGGACGCAGGCGCGGTGGCCAAGGGTTGGGCGCAGAAGCGGGCCATGGAGCTGCTGGATCACGCCCGCTGCACATCCTGGCTGCTGAACATGGGAGGCAGCGTATGCTGCCGGGGAACAAAGCCGGACGGAAGCCCCTGGACCATCGGACTGGAGGATCCTCTGGACAAAAGTCAGCCCATGCGCACATTTCTGCTGACTGATTCCTCCGCCGTCACCAGCGGGGTGGACCAGCGGTACTACCTGGTGGATGGAAAACGATACCACCACCTTATCGATCCGGACACCGGCTTTCCCTGTGACCGGTGGACGCAGGTAACGATCGTCCTGCCGGATCCCATGCTGGCGGACGCTCTCTCCACCGCTCTTTTCCTGATGGACCGGGAAGCTGGATCAGAGCTTGCTCAAAAGCTGGAAGCGGAAGCGCTCTGGATCCTGCCCGACGGAAGTCAGATCAAAACCGCAGGATTTCCCGAATTCAATTAAGCTCCGATCAGCATTGTGCCGCAGGCGGAACCGCCTGCGGCACTTGAGGGTGTCGACAAAATATCGTCGACACCCTTCAAATCGGACCCACTTCGTTGGGCTCCGATTTGAAATGGTTTATATCGCCGCCGCGCGCCTCGGTCGTACACTTCGACACTTGCGGCGATAGAGGAATTTTCGGGCAGAAATGAATTCCGCCCGAAAATGATCCAAAACTATTTCGCGGCTTGCGAGCCGCGAACTCTGCGAGGCTGTCAGGCGCATTGTCTGCAGTCTGTTGTGCCGCAGGCGGAACCGCCTGCGGCACGTTTCTTTATTCTGTGATGCGGCGGAGGATCCCCAGCCAGGCCCCCGGGGAACGATCTCCCCATTCCCGGTAATACTTTACTGCCCGATACTTGAAATCCGAATGCTCGATGAGCCGGAACAGGGTGGAGAGGATATCCGCGGCCTCCTCCCGGCTTCCCCTCTCCGGGAGGCAGCCCATCAGGACGAAGTCCAGAAAGGCGGCGGTGACGCAGACGGACAGAAAGGGATCCTCTTCCCCGTTGGTCCCTCCCACATGGGGAAAGCTGTTGTAAAACATGCTGTTCAGAAGGAGATTGGTCAAACCCGTCTCCCAATCGGGCAGGATGGTCCTGCCCGCCCGGCGGGCCTGGGCATAGCGTTCTGCCAGCAGCGGGAAACCGTCTTTTTCCGGCTTTTGCCCTTCCAGCCCGTACCGTGCCGACGCCTTCCGGCAGTAATCCCCGATGATCGGACTGTTCTTGGCGAAGTAGGCGGTCATATCCCAGAGCATGCCCACGCCGTTCAGGTCGGCATCCTCTCCCTCAGGCAGATGGAACAGGGCTGCGTTCAGACTGCGGAACCGGTCCTCCAGCCCATTTCCCCGGCGAAATACATCCAGGGCAAGGCGGCATTCCCGGAAAAAGCTCTCCTTCATGTCGATGGGGAACCGGGGCTCCTCCTCCAGTTCCACGGAGCAGAAACCCAGCGGGCCATCCCGCTGCAGCAGCAGCTCCGTCACCGCTTCGCAGCTCCCGGCGCAGGCACACTCCGCTTCGCCGCAGACCTCCCGGGTATTCCTGGGATAGAGACGGCATACATCCGGCAGGATCTCCTCCCCCAGCTCCAGCTGCAGCGTACAAAGGCCGGCTTTGCTCAGGAGCGGACATCCCCCGCTCCGGTCATGGACAACGTGGGCCGTGCCGCCCCGGCGGGGATCTCCGTCCAGATTGAACGCCTCGTTCAGCTTCCTGCGATATTCCGGAGCGCACTCCGCTTCCTGCAGGCGGGTATATTCCTCCCCGGTGATGATGACCGGCCAGCCCCTGCAGCAGGAGTTCCGGCAGCTCCCGCATTTGCAGGCAAAACCGGGATAATAATCCGGCACATAATACGTTCGGCTCACGTCTCCGTCTCCTTTTCCGCCTCGGCGGCAAACAGATCCTCGATCCGCCTGCCCGACCGAAGCTCCGCCGCGAATCCCTTCAGCAGCGCAGCGGACCGCTGACGGACAAATTTCACCTCCGGATTGGAACCGGGATCGATGCCCATCATGCGGGAATAAACGAAGGTCACATCCGCAAACAGCTGCCCCAGCACCGCGGAGAGGTCCGGTCCGGGCTCTCCCGTGATTTCCAGCAGGACGGAGGGCATGACCTCGGCAAACCGCCGGTAGTTGGCCAGCGCCAGGATGACCTCCTCGTCCCCCAGCTCCAGTCCCCGATGGCCGGGATCGATGGGATCCACCTGCTGAGAAACAAGAGGATGGGCGATCTCTCCCCGCCGGTCGTTCCGCAGCAGGAAAATGCCCAGCTTGGTCCGGCGGTTCCCCAGGACCCCTTCCAGATTCATGTGACTGTCCCTGGGCAGGCCGAAGAAGCGGGAAACCAGAAGATCGTTCCCGTTTTTGTTCACGCCCTCATTCCAGAACTGGATGAATTCATCCCCCAGCAAACCCAGCATCTCGTCTCCGCAGCCGAGATAGAGGAAATTCGTCCCCCTGCTCTTCTGGGCAGCCAGGATGAAGCGAGCAAGGACATGGGGCAGAGAGTCCGGATCCCCCAGGTCAAAAGCCTCCATCGCCCTGGCGATCATCCCCCAATACCGCTGGGTATCCATCCCCGCCGCCACCATGGGCGCCAGCAGGATGGGGGTCTTGTTCCTTCCGTAGCGGCCCGATATGGCGTCCGGCAGGGAGAGCACCAGGTTCCCGTCCCGCTCTGCCAGCTGCTTCAGTCCGCCTCCGTTGGAGAAGACGATGCGGCGGCAGGACCGGGAAGTATACTCATGGAGCTTGATGGTCTCTTCCGTCACGCTGCTGCGGCTGAACTCCATAAACAGGGTATTGTCCTCCGCTGCGTCCGGCGGAAGCAGATCCAGCTGACCTGGAGAATGGATGAGGATCCAGTCCAGTTTCCGGTGGGGATCCCGGTTGTTCACCGCCGCCATATAGTGGCAGAACTGCTCGTTTGCCCCGATGCCGGTGGTCACCAGATAGCGGGGACCTGCCGCGCCGAACAGCCGTCGGATCTCCTCCCGGATCACCGGAGCCGTATACTGGGCAAATTTTCGGTAATAGGCTTCCGTTCCCGTGCGGTAGAGCTGGATGAAAGGATCGCTGTCCGCATTCTCCGCGATCTGCCTGGAAAGGCCGCTGAGCTGGGCATGGAGATCCCCCGGCAGAGAGAACGGTTCCGTCAGGGAGGGCGACGCGTGGACGCGGAAAAGATCGTCAAAGGGATGGAGACGTCCGGTCTTCCCGCAGAAAGGCGCCGAAGTCTCCCCTCCGGTACTTCCGCCGCCGGAAGACAGCCGTTTCCGGGCGATCATCTCCCCCAGGCCATTCTCCTCCAGCGCGGTCTCCATTTCCCCGGGGGTGCTGCGAAACACCTCAGCCAGGGCATTGATCAGGGCTTCCGGCTCCAGAGCGGTCTTCAATGCTCCGGTGATCTGCTCCTTGCTGACGCCCTTGTCCGGGTATCGCTGCAGCAGCGCCTCTGTCAGTCCGGAAAAAAAGTCAGTCATCATCCGGTTCTCCTTCTTTTCGGTGTTTTTGTTCCTATCCGGTATTGTACCACAAATCTTTGAGGGAACAAAGCATCTCCCGGAATTCTTGACGGAAGTTCCCCGACATGATACCATTTTCCCGGAGGTGCTGCATATGGAGCGCGGTTATGCCGGATTCACCGTAACCCCCAAGGCGGAGCGGGCCCTTCGGGCCGGGCATCCCTGGGTATACGGGGAAGAGGTCCTGTCTGTGACGGGAGAATATGCCCAGGGGGACATCGTGGACGTCTTTTCCAAAAAAGGGCGGTGGCTGGGCAGCGGTACAGTGAACGATCACAGCAAGATCCGCGTCCGTCTGCTCTCCCGGAACGCCAACGATCGTTTCGACGAAGCTTTTTTCCTCCGGCGCATCCGGTATGCTCTGGAGTACCGCCGCACGGTCATGGGAGAGGACTACGGCTGCTGCCGTCTCATTTTCGGTGAGGCGGATCAGTTCCCCGGTCTGACCGTGGACCGTTTCGGGGATGTGCTGGTCTCGGAGGTCCTGTCCCTGGGCATGGAGCGGCGGAAGGATCTCCTGTACCGCCTTCTTCTGCAGGTGCTGGAGGAACAGGGCGAGCACATCCGGATCATCTACGAGCGCAGCGACTCCCCCCTTCGCGCCAAGGAGGGGCTGGAGCCATGGTCCGGCTATGTTTCCCTGCCGGGACTTTCCACGGAGGGAGACGGACATACGGAGATCCGTGAAAACGGCCTGCGCTTCGATGTGGACTTCATCCGCGGGCAGAAGACCGGCTATTTCCTGGATCAGAAGTACAACCGCCTGGCTGCGGCACGGCTTGCCGCCGGACGCCGGGTGCTGGACTGCTTCACCCATACGGGAGCCTTTGCCCTGAACTGTGCCGCGGGCGGGGCGGCCGGGGTCACGGCTGTGGATATCTCCGGGGAGGCCCTGGACCAGGCCCGTCGGAACGCCTCGCTGAACGGGCTGGAGGATCGGATGGACTTCCTTCAGGCGGACGTGTTCGAGCTGCTGACGCAGACCGCCCAGGCAAAGCAGGCTCCCTGGGACTACATCATCCTGGATCCCCCGGCCTTTACCAAGAGCAGCGCCACGGCCGACCGGGCTTATCGGGGATATAAGGAGATCAACCGCAGAGCCATGCAGCTCCTTCCCCGTGGCGGGTATCTGGCCACCTGTTCCTGCTCCCATTTCATGCCTGCCGCCCGCTTCGAGGAAATGCTCCGGGAGGCGGCTTCCGACGCGCAGGTCTCCCTGCGGCAGATCGAAGCCCGGCAGCAGGCTCCGGATCACCCCATCCTCTGGGGGGTCCCGGAAACGGATTATCTGAAATTCTATCTGTTCCAGGTGGTATGAAGGCAGTAACGAACCCGGCGTGACCGACCAGGCCACGCCGGGTATTTTTTGGTTTCAGAGATCTATCCTCGTTATGCCATGCCTTCCTTCCAGTTCTCCCGGATCCATTCCTGGGTGAAGGCGGCGAAGGACCGCACCGCGGGGTTCCTCTCCCCTTCCTCCGTGATCGCCAGGCCGACTGTCCGATACGCTCTCGGCTTCAGGGGAAGCAGCCGCAGGCCCTCCGTTTCTCCCCGGAGGAGCAGCTCCTGCATGATGCTGATCCCCAGTCCGCTGCGGATCATGGCCAGGATGGCATAATCGTCTTTCGTGGAGAGGCGGATATTGGGGGTGATCCCGAAGGAGGCCAGATACTCCCGGGCATCCTGATCCGACGCAGCCAAAAGCCCCAGGAAGGACTCATGCGCCATCCGCTCCACCGGAAACTCCTTTTCGTTTCCCAGGGGATGATCCGGAGGAAGCACCGCCAGAAGCGGGTCCCGGTACAGGGGAATGAAGCGGCACCCTCCCGCGCAGCTGGGGGTGGCGAAGCCGATGTTGGCCGCGCCGGATGCCAGCCACTGGGACACATCGTGATAATCTCCCGTGTTCAGCCGGAGCTCCACGCCGGGATGGGCTTCCCCAAAGGCTTTGAAGATCCCCGGGAGCCAGTGCACCGCCACGCTGGAAAAGGAAGCCACCACCACGGCGCCCCGCTCCCCGCCCCGGAAATCGCCGCAGAGATCCTCGATCCGTTTCTGGGCCTCCAGCAGGGCTTCGATCTCCGGCAAAAGGAGCTTTCCCTCCTCCGTCAGCCGAATGCCGGTTCGGCTGCGGTGCAGCAGGCTCACCCCCAGCTCCTTTTCCAGGCCGGAGATCATCTGACTCACGGCGGACTGGGTGCAGCCCAGCGCTTCGGCGGCCCCGCTGAGGCTGCCGCTTTGCACGGTCCGGACAAAGAAGCGATAGCGTTTCAGGTTCATCTTCTTCCTCTTTTTTTGAGTAAATCGCAAGATTGGACTTGCATTTTCTTCCGTTTTCGCTTATAATCGCAGCATCTCAAGAATTACTTATATTATATATTAGTAATTGCTTATTTGTCAAGAGGAGGCGTTCGTTTTGAATTACACGGAATTGGTCGTTTTTATTCTCTATCTGCTCTGTATGCTGGGCGTCGGCCTGTACTTTTTCCTGAAGCATAAGGGCCAGGGTGAGAAAGCCTACTTTTTGGGCGACCGTCAGGTGAGCGGTCTGGTCGCCGCCCTTTCCGCCGGCGCTTCGGATATGAGCTCGTGGGTGCTCATGGGTCTTCCCGGCGCGCTGTACCTCACCGGTCTGGTGGAGATCTGGACCGCCGTCGGCCTGGCTCTGGGTCAGGCGCTGAGCTGGATCCTGGTTTCCCAGCGGCTCCGCCGCTTCTCCATTGCGGCGAAAGACTCCATCACCATCCCCCAGTATCTCACCAACCGCTTCCTCAGCGGGAACAAGACCCTGCAGATCCTGTGTGCGGTGATCTTCCTCCTGGCCTACGCCATTTACGCCGCCAGCAGCATCAAGGCCTGCGGCACCCTGTTCAACACAGTGCTGGGCGTGAACGCCACCGGCGCCATGATCCTGGCTGCGGTGATCATCGTCGGCTATACCTTCCTGGGCGGCTTCAGCGCCGTGTGCTGGACGGACTTCTTCCAGGGCATGCTCATGCTCATCGCCCTGATCGCTACCCCGATCGTTGCCCTGGCTGCTTTGAATGCGGGCAAGGGGATGAACGCCCAGGCTGTCTCGGCGGGCTACTGGAGCCTGGTCGGCGGCGCGTCGGGCTGGGATGCCGTCTGCGGAGTCCTCTCCGGTCTGGCCTGGGGTCTGGGTTACTTCGGCATGCCACATATCATCATTCGGTACATGTCCATCCGTTCTGAGAAGGAATGCAGGCGCAGCGCGGTGATCGGCAGCAGCTGGACCACCTTGATCCTCCTCTTCTCCGTGCTCACAGGGCTCATCGGCTTCCGGTATTTCGGCGGCGGACTGGAAAACAACGAGCTGGTCTTTATCCAGCTGGTGCGCAGCCTCTTCCCCGCTCTGCTCTCCGGCATCCTGCTCTCCGCCATCCTGGCCGCCTCCATGAGCACGGCGGATTCTCAGCTTCTGGCCTCCGCCTCCGCCTTTGCCAGCGACGTATATCAGCCGGTGTTCCGCAAAGGCAAGGCAAACGACAGAGAAATGCTTCTGGTGGGCCGGATCGTCGTCGTGATCATTACCATCATCGCCCTGCTTCTCGCCCTGTTCGACAAAAAGGGCTCCATCATGAGCCTGGTATCCAATGCATGGGGCATTTTCGGCGCGGCCTTCGGTCCCGCCATCATCCTCTCCCTCTACTGGCGGCGGTATAACTTCCCCGGCGCCATCGCCTCCATCGCAGGCGGCGCGGTGCTCGATCTGGTATGGCTCTACGCCATCAAGCCCTACACAGGGCTCTATGAGCTGCTTCCCGCCTTCATTTTCAGCCTCCTCCTCGGCGTCGTGGTAACCCTCCTCACCAAGGCGCCGGATACGCAGGTCACAGAACTGTTCGACAAGGCCAGTGCCGGCCACGACCTGTAAGTGATCCGATATGGCACAGGGGAGAGCGGTTTTCGCTCTCCCCTGTGTTTTTCTCTTTTTTATCTCTGTTGTTTCTTCTCCGGCCAGAGCTGCACCAGCAGCACGGCGGATAAAACCAGTCCGCAGCCCAGCAGTTCCCGGGCGGACAGACGTTCATGCAGGATCAGCCAGCCGGAAAGGACGGCAAACACGGATTCCATGCTCATGATCAGGCTGGCCACCGCGGGTTTGAGGTGCTTCTGACCCACGATCTGCATGGTGTAGGCCACGCCGCAGGAAAGAAGCCCCGCGTAGAGGAGCGGGATGATCCCCCTGCCCGCATCCGACAGGCTCGGCGTTTCCAGGGCGAAGGCAGGGATCAGGCTCAGCAGACCGCATACGGCAAACTGGATGCAGCTCATGCGGACCCCGTCCGCCTTCAGTACGAAATGATCCACCAGCAGGATATGTACCGTATAACACAGGGCGCAGAGAAATACCAGCAGATCTCCCCGCTGGAGCCGAAAGCTCCCCGCGGACATGCAGAGGAAATAGAGCCCCGCAAACGCCAGGACGACCGCCAGCCAGGTGATCCTGGCGCATCGTTTGCCCAGGAACAGGCCGGCCACCGGCACCATGACGATATAAAACGTTGTAATAAATCCGGCTTTTCCCGCATCCGTATCCACAAGGCCGAGCTGCTGCAGATTGGTGGCGAAGAAAAGGCACAGGCCGCAGTACAGGCCGCTCAGCAGGGTGCTCCGCCGGTCCGTTTCCGCCCTTTTCGGAAGGATCAGGGAGACCAGTCCCAGCGCCGCAGCGCCGATACAGCATCGGATCGCATTGAAGGTGAAAGGGCCGTTAAACTCCATTCCCTTTCGCTGCGCCACAAAGGCGGAGCCCCAGATGACGGCGGCCAGGATCAAAGCCAGCGAACCGAGCCATGGTTTTTGCTTCATCTGTTTTTGAGCTCTTCCACCGCTGCGGCGATCTCCGGCCGCGCCTCCGCCATCAGTTCTTCCCATTCTCCCGCGTAATCGAAGGTGATCTCTTCGCCGGAGCGGATCCGGCGCAGATACCCGTCCAGCATGGGGAAATCCCTTTCATAGCAATGGAAGCTGTTGGCCCGGTGGGTATAGGTTCCCACCTCCGCCCCCAGTTCCTTGGCCAGACGCTGCTGCAGGAGGATCAGGGCAAAGGCATTCATAAAGGTGGCCTTGCAGGCGTCGTTGGACCGGAACAGAACGTC
The DNA here is from genome assembly GCA_017617795.1 of Oscillospiraceae bacterium. Taxonomy (GTDB): domain Bacteria; phylum Bacillota; class Clostridia; order Oscillospirales; family Oscillospiraceae; genus UBA1774. The sequence continues at coordinate 5,667 of JAFZVM010000074.1, read as the reverse complement.
GCAGTCCAGTCTGCCGTTTCGGATGAAGAACTGCAGATGCTGCAGACAGGCGGGATTCTCATTCCCCTCCGCGCTGTCATGCACCCAGTCCCTCACGTCCACCACAGCCCGCCGGGATTCGGGATTCCGGCGCAGCTCCCGCAGGATGAAGGGCAGCTGGGGAGCCATGCGGGAATGGTAGGTATAGGCCCAGTTCCCCTTCTCGATCTCAAAATCCAGGATGCCGTCCAGCATCTCCTGCCGGTACTGCTCCAGTTCCCGGTAGCCGCCGATGAAAAGCTTGGAAATCATGGGCTCCGCCAGGGGCTCACGCACCCACATGGTCATGCTCAGTTCCCGCTGGGTGGTATTGTAGTCCGGGCAGGGAGTCACTTCTCCCTCTTCCCGCAGAATCTCCAGAGCCCGGTGATAGGCTTCCGGCAGGGTACGTCCGATCGCAAGCGCCTCTCTCATGCCTGCAGCCCCGCTTCCAGTCTGCCCCGGATCTCCTGCAGGAAATCGCCGGTGTTCAGGGACCTCACGTCCGGGTCGCCGCAGAGGGCGGCCAGATCTTTGGTCATGGCTCCCGCTTCAATGGTATCCAGGCAGGCGTTCTCCAGTCCGGCGGAAAATTCGGCCAGGGCTTTGTTTCCGTCCAGCTCGCCCCGGCGGCGCAGAGCCCCCGTCCAGGCAAAGATGGTGGCGATGGGATTCGTGCTGGTCTTTTCCCCCTGCTGCCATTTCCGGTAATGCCGGGTGACCGTCCCATGGGCGGCTTCATACTCATACCAGCCATGGGGGGAGACCAGCACGCTGGTCATCATGGCCAGGGAGCCGAAGGCGGTGGAGATCATATCGCTCATCACATCGCCGTCATAGTTTTTCGTCGCCCAGATAAAGCCCCCTTCGGAGCGGATGACCCGGGCCACGGCATCGTCGATCAGGGTATAGAAATAGGTGATCCCCGCCTGCCGGAAGGCCTCGGCAAACTCCGCGTCGAAGATCCTTTGGAAAACCTCCCGGAAGCGGCCGTCATAGATTTTGGAAATGGTATCCTTCGCCGAGAACCAGAGGTCCTGTTTCTCCTGCAGGGCATAGGCAAAACAGCTCCGGGCGAAGGCCTCGATGGAATCCTCCCGGTTGTGCATGGCCTGCAGCACGCCGGGGCCCTTGAAGGAATATACTTCCTGCCGCGTTTCCCCAGCTTCCCCCTTGAACACCAGTTCGGCTGTGCCCGGACCGGGGACCGGGAGCTCCACCGCCTTGTACACATCCCCATAGGCGTGCCGGGCGATGGTGATGGGCTTCTTCCAGCCCCGGACATAGGGCTTGATGCGGTCAGTCAGGATCGGGGTGCGGAAGACGGTGCCGTCCAGCTCCGCCCGGATGGTGGCGTTGGGACTCTTCCACAGCTGCTTCAGTCCGTATTCCTCCATGCGCTGGGCGTTGGGGGTGATGGTGGCGCATTTGACGCCCACCTGCAGGCGCTTGATCGCCCGCGCCGCCTCCAGGGTGACCTGATCGTCCGTCCTGTCCCGGTTGGGCAGGCCCAGATCATAGTACTCCGTTTCCAGCTCCACATAGGGCAGCAGCAGGGTCTCCTTGATCTCCTGCCAGAGGATCCGGGTCATTTCATCCCCGTCCATCTCCACGATGGGCTTCATGCGGATCTTCATTCGGTCTTGCCCTCCCCTCTGCATTTGTACCAGTTCATGAGGCAGCCCGCCAGAAGGATATCCCGCTCCTCCTCCGTCAGGCCTGGGAGATTCAGGGTGATCTCCCGCACCTGTCCGCCGGAGAGCACCCTGGCCGGGATCTTCTCCCGCAGTTCCAGCAGGCCCCGGCGCAGATCGGGCACATACAGGAAGTCCCCGTCTTCATAGGGAAATTCCTCCCCTTCCTCCAGGACGAAGGGCACCATGCCCCAGTTGATGCAGTTGGAACGGTACCGTTTGGTGGCAAAGGCATAGCAGATGTTCGCGCAGCCTCCCAGAATCCGCTGGCAGGATGCGGCCTGCTCACGGGCGGAGCCGTCCCCAGGCCGGTTGGCAAAGATCACCGAGCCGAATCGGGCGGCGTCCGTCTCCTGCCGGGTTAGGCCAAAGGCCTTTACCGCGTCCGCCCAATCTCCCGAAAGACCGCCTTCGGCGCGGGCATGCTCCGCGTCACGGCAGGCCTTGCTCCTGCCCACATAGCCCGGATCCCGGCGGGAGAGGGCAAACTCCGCCAGCTTCAGGGGGTTGGAACGGTAGGAGGAGGTCTCACCGGAGGGAATGAGCTCATCCGTGGTGGTGACCGCGTCCCGGAGCACGCTGCAGAGGCGCATCACGAGACTGTCCCCGCAGTCCGGGATCTCCGGCCAGGGAACGATATTGGGGCCGAAACGCAGCTCCGCTGCCGGATCTCCCTTGCCATAACCGGAATAGACCCGTTTGCCGTACGGTCTGGCATCGAAACGCCGCTGCACCTGCGCGGGCTCATCGTATTCCACGTCGGCGGCCGAGGTCAGGAAGCCGCCGTTTGCCGCGGTGGCGGCGATGCTTCTGGCGTCCATCAGCAGCACGGCGGCTGCCTGTCCGTCCCCGGGCTTGCTTCCCTCCCGATTGGGGAAATTGCGGGTGGTATGACGGATGGAGAGGCCGTCGCACACCGGAACGTCTCCGGCGCCGAAGCAGGGCCCGCAGAAGCAGGGCTTGCAGATCACGCCGTTTTCCAGCAGCGCCCGCTCTACTCCGTTTTCCGCCAGTTCCAGGGCGACCGGAAGACTGGGGGGATAGACGGAGAGGGAAAAGGCTCCGCTGCCGATGCTGCCCCGCTCCAGGATCGCCGCCGCTGCCGCCAGGTTATCGTACATCCCGCCGGCGCATCCGGCGATCACGCCCTGATCCACGTACAGTCTGCCGTTTTTCACCTTATCCGTCAGCCGGATCTCCCGGCCAAGCTGCACCTTTGCCCGCTGCTCCACCGCCCGGAGGTGATCCCCGGGATCCGCCATCAGTTCCCGCAAGGTGACCGCTTCGGAGGGATGGAAGGGCAGCGCGGCCATAGGCTCCAGCTGATCCAGCTCCAGACGGATCAGACTGTCGTAATACGCCCCTTCCTGCGGTGCCAGGCTCCGGTATTCCTCCGGCCGGCCGTGGACGGCATAGTATTCCTCCACCTTCCCGTCCGTCTCCCAAACGGAGCTGAGGGCGGCGGTCTCCGTGGTCATCACGTCGATCCCGATGCGGAAATCCATGGGCAGCTCCCGGATGCCGGGACCGGCAAATTCCAGGATCTTGTTCTTCACAAAGCCGCTGGCATACACCGCGCCGCAGAGGGCGATGGCCGCATCATGGGGCCCGACCCCATGGCCGGGCTTTCCGGTCACCCAGACCAGTACCGTTTCCGGCCGGGCCAGGTCATAGGGATCTCCCAGCAGCTGCTTCACCAGCTCCGGGCCGCCCTCCCCAAATCCCATGGTTCCCAGGGCGCCGTAACGGGTATGGCTGTCCGAGCCCAGGATCATCTTTCCGCAGCCTGCCAGCTGCTCTCTGGCATACTGGTGGATCACCGCCATGTTGGGGGGAACGAAAATACCCCCGAAGCGCTTCGCCGCCGAAAGGCCGAAGGCGTGGTCATCCGCATTGATTGTGCCGCCCACGGCGCAGAGGCTGTTGTGGCAGTTGGTCATGGCATAGGGCACCGGGAAGGACCGCAGGCCGCTGGCCATGGCGGTCTGAATGATGCCCACATAGGTGATATCATGGCTGATGAGGCTGTCGAAGCGCAGATGGAGCAGACCGTCTCCCCTGTCCTTGTGATGGCTGCGCAGGATCGCCCCGCTCATGGTCCCTTCCCGGGAAGCGGAAGAGATCTCCTCCCCCGGCTCAGCCGGTCTGGGACCGGAAGCCGTATAGAAAACGCCTTGTTTATCCAGTTTGATCATCGGCGGTACGCACCTTTCCGCATAAATATCAATGCAGTATACCATAATCCCTGCCTTTGCAGGAAGTTCCAAGTGCATTTTCCCCGATTTTTGCATCCATTTTTTCAGTTCTTGCAAAATTCGGCGGCTGTTGCAGTAATTTTCCCGTTAATTTTGCTGAATTTGAATGAATACTCGTTTTTTCTTGCATTTACACTTGCAATTTACCGTGAAGATGTGTATAATCCGTGATATTATCCCCGAAGGAGGTCTTCCAATGGAATCCAATGAAGTCTTCAGCACCATGGACGTCAGCCCCCTGTACCGCCAGGTACGGGAGGAATACCAGATCAGCGACAGCTATTTCCGCAACCAGAACGTAAAACGCGGCCTGCGCAATTTTGACGGCACCGCCGTCATTGCCGGCATCACCAAGATCGGCAGCGTTCAGGGTTATATCATCCAGGATGGGGCCAGAAATCCCATCCCCGGCAAGCTGTACTATCGAGGGATCTCCGTGGAGGACATCGTCGAAGCCCACAGGCAGAACAACACCTTCGGCTTCGAGGAGGTATCCTATCTGCTGCTGATGGGAAGACTGCCCAATGCTTCCGAGCTGAGCCTGTATGAAAGCATCCTGGCCAAGGTGCGTCCCCTGCCCAAGGGCTTTTTTGAGGATATGATCCTCCGGAACACCAGCCCGGATATTATGAATATGCTGGGCCGGAGCGTGCTGGCCCTGTATGCATACGATGATAATCCCGACGAGACGACACCGGAGAATATGCTCCGCCAATCCATCGAGCTCATCGCCCGTTTCCCCTCCATCGTGGCAAACGCCTACATGGCCCGGCGGCACATGTTCGACGGAAAATCCATGTACATCCACAATCCCAAGGAAGCGCTCACCCTCTCGGAAAACTTCCTCCGGCTGGTCCGGAAAGACAAGAGCTATACGGATGAGGAAGCCAAGCTGCTGGACCTTCTCCTGATCCTCCACGCGGAACACGGCGGCGGCAACAACTCCGCCTTCGTCTGCCGCGCTCTTTCCTCCAGCGGGACGGATACCTACAGTGCCATCGCCGGAGCCGTCGGCTCCCTGAAGGGGCCTCTCCACGGCGGCGCCAACCGGAAGGTGACGGAGATGTTCCATGACATCAAGGCCCACGTGCGGGACGTGGAGGACAGCGAAGAGGTCCGCGCCTATCTGAATAAGATCCTGGATAAGGAAGCCGGCGACTTCAGCGGAAAGATCTACGGCCTCGGCCACGCGGTCTATACTCTCTCCGATCCCCGGGCGGTGCTGCTCCGGCGTTTTGCGGGGCAGATGGCGGAACAGAAGGGCATGAAGGAGGATTTCCGTCTTCTGGAGCAGATCGAGACCCAGGGGATCGATCTGATCATGACCAAGAAGAAGCACGATATGCCCATGTGCGCCAACGTGGACCTGTACTCCGGCCTGGTATACAGCATGCTGGGGATCCCGGAGGTTCTGTTCACTCCCCTCTTTGCCTGCGCCAGGATCGCCGGCTGGTGCGCCCACCGGATCGAAGAAGTCCTGACCGGAAAGCGGCTGATCCGCCCCGGCTATCAGGCGGCCATCCGGCCCCGGGAATACGTTCCCATCGATCAGAGATAACCGTTATAATGACCTTGGGCCTGTTGCAAAATAGCCCCTGAAACAAAAGCACCAGTCGAACCCGAAAAAGGCTTGGCTGGTGCTTCTGTTTGCGTTAGAATTTTTGTGTGAATAAAAACATAACGCTGAATCAGTGTAACGT
>JAFZVM010000073.1 GCA_017617795.1 Oscillospiraceae bacterium | reverse complement strand
GGTCCCATGGAGGGCTTCTGGGGCATATTGAAGCGGGAACGCTACTATGGCAGGAGATTCACGAGCAAGCAAGAACTGATCCACATGATTCAGAGCTTCATCAGCTACTATAATAACCGTCGCGTACAGCGTAACCTCGGTATCCTGACGCCGATGGAGAAGCACGAGCTTGGTCTGGCAGCATAAAAGCGGCTGGCAGCCAAAGCCACCAGCCGAGAAATATTTTTTATTTTTCATTGTCTACTTGACGGGGAGCGGTTCATCAGGGACCGGGCGGGGCTTTTTTCTGCGGGATTTGACGGGAAACGGTGGAAATTTTCCCCGGGGCAGGGTATAATGCCTTCACTACGGCGCAAAGGTGGTGGCTTCCGATGACCCTTGAACTGACGGATAAGGAATTCCGGCGTCTGCTGGACCTGGTCTATGTGGGCAACTGGGTAATGAACTCCATGCGGGGGGAAAACCGCATCCAGGCCTATGACGATGTGGAATCCAAGTGCTTCTCCTACTGTCTCAAGACCGGGATGTACTCCCTGTTCGAGATGGTGGACGGGGAGGTGGTCCCCTCCGCGGGCTTCGAGGAAGGGGGTATCCAGGAGGCCATCCTGGACTATGAGGACGGGATCTTTTTCGATATCCTGGCGGAGGAGCTGGCCCGGCGGGACCTGGCCATGGGCCCGGGGGAGAGCGGGGGGAACAGCGAGCTCACCCAGCGGATGCAGGAATACATGGACGAATTCGAAAAGAACGGCCTGAACAACGTCACCGTGGAGCGGGAAGACGGATAAGAAGAAAAGCACCTGGGGATGTTGCAAATGCAACATCCCTAATGAATTGCCCGCTTCGCGGAGTGAAATGCGGCTTACGCCGCATGATATACCGCCCTGTGGGCAATATTGCGGTATCCCCTTCGGGGATGATTTGCATTGCGGGGACGTTTTGCAATGCCCCCGTCTTTCGTAGAACTCCCGTAAACCCCGGGGAGGATCCAAGGGAGGGGCCTGCAGGCCCCGCCTTGGCCGGGAGGAGGGGGTCATGGGGGAACCTTTCGGAAGGTTCCCCCATGCGATCCTTTGGTTCCTTTCCCATCGCGGGGAAAGGAACGCCCCGCCGGCGAGGCGGCCCCTGCAGGCGCGGAAGCCCGGGCAAATACTCCATGTGTCCCGTCCTATACCACCGCGAATCATAGACTTCGCGGTGAAGAGGAGGAATGACCGAACAATTGCGAGTGATCGCAGCCCGTGAGATCCATTCCGACGAAAAAAAACGGCCTCCCGGTGATCCATTCCGGGAGGCTGTACGTTTACCGTTCCTCTAGATGCACGGCCGTTATCGGGAGAGGGCGACCAGGACGACCTCGCGGCCGTTTCCGGAAAGCTCCTTCTCCAGAGCGTTGATCTTCGCCAGATCCTCAGCGCTCAGCTGAGCGATCTCAAACTTCTTCTCCACCGCCAGCAGGACGACCTGCTTGTCCGCGCCGGAGAGCTTTTCCTGGAGCCTGTTCAGCTCCGACAGTTCCTCGGGAGAGATCTTCGCGTATTCGTACTTCATCTCATTCCTCCTTTCCTTTGGTTTCAGGCATAACATTTCCATTTGATCCACCTAGTATACTATCATGGCCCGGACAAAAACACCAATGACAGTTCGGGAAATCTGTGCCAGTTTGGGGACGCCGTTCCCCTGGGGGAATTGAGGCCCGAGGTTCCCGAAACGGTTGACTCCCGGGGGAATTATGCTATAATCAAAAGGAGGCATACGGCGGTTTTCGTGCAAAGTACCCAAAGGGCGGAAGCCCTTTCCGCCGAACAGAGAATACCGATCGGAAAAGGATAGTTAAACATACAGGAAGGAGCGGCAACATGCAGGAAAAATTCGAAAAACTGTTCTATGAGTTCGTCCCCCAGGAGACCCATTGGGGCGACTGGATCCTGTCCCCCCAGGCCTATTTCCGGGGCGACACCGACATGCCCGGCGCGGGCATCAATCTGGGCTTCCAGGTCTTTCTGAAGCCCGTCCGGCTGGAGACCGAGCCCCATTTCCACCGGGAGGACGAGTATCTGGTCTTCCTGGGCGCCCAGCTGCCGGACGTATTCTCCGCCTGGGACGCGGAGGTCCATTTCTACATGGGTCCCACCTACGACACCATGGAAAAGGTGGTCATCACCGAGCCCACTATCATCCATCTGCCCAAGGGCTGGTGGCACAGCCCCCTGGATTTCGTCCGCATCGATAAGCCCGTTCTCTTCCAGGCGGTGATGCAGTCCGGCCGCTGCGGCCTGGTGAAATACGTCCAGCGGAAGGACACCGGCGAAAAGCAGTACCTGTACATGGGGGATGAGAACATCCGCAGCTGCGTGCTGGATCCCTCCAAGAAGTGCACCTACTGCGGCTACTGCTTCTCCCATCGGGACAAGATCCCCCCCAGGCCCTACGACTTCGTGCCCTGGACCGTGGTGAACGAGGACGGGGTGAAGCTCTACTCCGACACCGGCGCCTACGATCCGGAGAAGGCTCCGGATTCCGCCGAGTGCGTGGTGACCGAGGGCTACAAGTCCAAGCCCTACTCCGACGCCACGGTGCTGAAGGCCCCCAAGCCCGCCCTCAGCGACGAAGTGGCCAAAAACGTGCTGGCCTGCCCCAAGGAAAAGACCCAGTGGGGCCCCTGGTGCCCCTCTCCCCAGTTCTATTTCCGGGGCGAGACCTACATGGAAGGCGCTACATGGCACTGCGGCTACCAGATCTTCACCGGCCCCAACGACATGGAGGACTGCCATTTCCACCAGGGCGCCGAGGAGTACATCTTCTTCATGGGCGCGAACCCCATGGATATCTTCGACTTTGACGCGGAGGTGGAGATGACCATCGGCGACGATCCGGACCATATGGAATCCAAGATCATCACCAAGCCCACCGTGGTCCGTCTGCCCGCCAACGTGTGGCACTGCCCCATCAAGTTCCGGAACGTGAAGAAGCCTCTCCTGTTCCAGGCCGCCTTTATGGACGGAACCTGGGGCACCATCACCCGCAGCCGCATCCAGCTGACGGACGAGCAGAAGGCGAAGATGCCCTTCGCCCGGGAGCACACCTACAACTACATGGGCGATAACGTCCGCTTCTGCCGCTACAATCCCAAGAAGCGCTGCAACATCTGCGGCAAGTGCTTCTCCCAGATGCGCCGGCCCGAGGGCAAGCCCGAGGAGAAGAAGGAAGACTGATTTTCCCGAATCGATCATCATGGCCTCCGGCTCTGCCGGAGGCCATCTGTAAAAGGAGTAGGAAATGTCGACGACGAAAGATCTGGACCGGCTGCTCCGGTCCTTTGTGGAAAAGAAGAATCTGCCCGGTGCGGGCCTCTCCGTCTGCCGGGGAGAAGAGGTCCTGTACGAGAACTATATTGGCAGCCGGGATATGGCCGGGAAGACGCCCATGGGGCCGGAAACCCTCTTCCGGATCCATTCCATTACCAAGGCCGTCTCCGCCCTGTGCGGCATGATGGAGTTCGAGCGGGGGGCGTTCCTGATGGACGATCCCGTCTCCGCCTATCTGCCGGAGTATAAGGAACTGAAGCTCAGCGTGAAGCAGCCGGACGGCACCTGGGCGGTGGAGGACTCCAAGACCCCCATGCTCATGCGCCACCTGTTCAACATGAACGTGGGCTTCTACGCCCATGACGGCAGCCCCACCGAAACGGGCCTGCGGGACGTCCATGAGCAGCTGGGGGGCAGCAAGTTCCAGGCGGGATACAGCCTGGGGGAGGAGATCCGCGCCCTGGCGAAGGTCCCCATGCTCTTCGAGCCCGGCTCCCGCTGGCAGTACGGCTACGGCATCAGCATCATGGGAGCCGTGGTGGAGGTGACCAGCGGCATGTCCCTGGGCCGCTTCATGGAGGAGAAGGTCTTCGCCCCCCTGGGGATGAAGGATACGGGCTTCCGCTTCCGCCCCGGCTGGCGGGAGCGCATGGCGGAGTGCGTCATGCATAAGCGGGACGGGTCTGTGGTAAAATGCGAATCCCTCCTGGGGGACCCGCTGGACAGTATGTACCGGGAGGAAGGCGCGTACGAAGCGCCGGATGCCGGCCTCATCTCCTCCGTGCGGGATATCCAGGCCTTCTCCGGGATGCTGGCCTGCGGCGGCACCTGGAAGGGGGAAAAGATCATCGGCCGGAAGACCCTGGAGATGATGCGCCAGAATCTGCTGACGGCGGATATGCTGAAGGAATTCCGCAATTCTCCGGAGATGAAGGGCTATGGCTACGGCTACGGCGTCCGCACCCTGATGGACCCCGTTTCCGGGCTCACCAACGGTTCCGCGGGAGAGTTCGGCTGGGAGGGAGCCGCGGGAGCCTGGATGATGGCGGACCCGGTGGATCAGCTCTCCGCCTCCTTTATGATCCAGGATATGCTGCCGGACGCCAAGTACTACAACGACCGCCTGCGGTCGGTGATCTACGGCCTGCTGTGACCGGAGATCCGTATCGGAGGTAACTATGGACCGGATCACGGAACGCATCGCACAGGAACTGAACAAACCCGCCCGGGCGGTGCAGAACGTCATAGACCTGCTGGACGAGGGGAACACCATCCCCTTCATCGCCCGGTACCGCAAGGAGGCCCACGGGGCCATGGATGACGAGGCCCTCCGGACCCTGGAGGAACGGCTGAAATACCTGCGCAGCCTGGAGCAGCGGCGGGAGGAGATCCGCCGACTCATCGACGAGCAGGACAAGCTCAGCCCGGAGCTGAGCGCCCAGATCGACAAGGCGGAGACCCTTGCCGCCCTGGAGGACATTTACCGCCCCTATCGCCCCAAGCGGCGCACCCGGGCCTCCATCGCCAAGGAGAAGGGGCTGGAGCCGCTGACCGTGGCGATCCTCCTCCAGCCTCAGAAGGACCCCGCCGCCCTGGCGGAAGAGTACGTGGATCCGGAGAAGGGAGTCGCCTCGGCGGAGGAAGCCCTTGCCGGAGCTTCGGATATCCTGGCGGAGCAGGTGAGCGATTCTCCGGAGAACCGGAAGCGCCTGCGGGAGACCATCCAAAAGCGGGGGAGCCTGCGCTCCGCCGCCGCGAAGGAGGAGGACAGCGTCTACCGGCTGTACTACGATTTTTCCCAGCCCGTTTCCCGGCTGCAGGGGCATCAGATCCTGGCCATGAACCGGGGGGAGAAGGAGGGCTTCCTGAAGGTTTCTCTGGCCCTGGACCGGGATCTGGCCCTGGAGGAGATCTCCCGGGGCATGGTGAAGCCCGGCGCCCGGAACGAGGCCTTCCTGCGCTCCGCCATCGCGGACGGATACGACCGCCTGCTGCAGCCCGGCATGGAGACGGAGACCCGGGCGGCCCTGACGGAGTCCGCCGCGGAGGGGGCGATCCATAACTTCGCATTGAATCTGAAGCCCCTGCTCATGGCGCCCCCGGTGAAGGGGAAGGTGACCATGGGCCTGGACCCGGGCTACCGCATGGGCTGCAAGGTGGCGGTGGTGGATCCCACCGGCAAGGTGCTGGATACCGCCGTGGTCTATCCCACCCACGGGGAAAAGCAGCGTGCCGCCTGCATCGATACCCTGGCCGCCATGATCAAAAAGCACGGGGTGGAGCATATCGCCATCGGCAACGGCACCGCCTCCCGGGAGACGGAGCAGATGACCGTGGATCTTCTCCGCCGCTGCCCCGGGGTGAGCTACATGGTGGTGAGCGAAGCCGGGGCCAGCGTATACAGCGCCAGCAAGCTGGCGGCGGAGGAATTTCCCCAGTATGACGTGAACCTCCGCTCCGCCGTGTCCATCGCCCGCCGCCTCCAGGATCCCCTGGCGGAGCTGGTGAAGATCGAGCCCAAGGCCATCGGCGTGGGGCAGTACCAGCATGATATGCCCCAGAAGCGGCTGGAGGAGAGCCTGGACGCGGTGGTGGAGGACTGCGTGAACGCCGTGGGCGCGGATCTGAACACCGCGTCTCCCTCCCTCCTGCGCCGGGTCAGCGGCCTTACGGCGGCCACAGCGAAGAACATCGTGGCCTGGCGGGAGGAAAACGGCGCCTTCACCTCCCGGAAGCAGCTGCTGAAGGTGCCGAAGCTGGGGCCCAAGGCCTATGAGCAGTGCGCGGGCTTCCTCCGGGTGCCGGAGAGCCGCCTGGTGCTGGACAACACCGGCGTCCATCCCGAGAGCTATGCCGCGGCGGAGCGGCTGCTGGAGCTCTGCAGCTATAGCCTGGGAGAGGTGAAGGCCGGTCTCATCGGGGATCTGCCCCGGCGGCTGAAGGAGCGGGGCGAGAGCCGGACGGCGGAGGAATGCGGCGTGGGCGTCCCCACCCTGCGGGACATCGTGAAGGAGCTGATGAAGCCCGGCCGGGATCCCCGGGAGGAGCTGCCCAAGCCCATTTTCCGCACGGATATCCTGGAGCTGAAGGATCTGCAGCCCGGCATGGTGCTCACCGGCACCGTGCGGAACGTGATCGACTTTGGCGCCTTTGTGGATATCGGCGTCCACCAGGACGGCCTGGTGCACATCTCCGAGCTCTGCGACCGCTTCGTGCGCCATCCCAGCGAGGTGGTGAGCGTGGGAGATACGGTGAAGGTCCTGGTCCTGGGGGTGGACGAAAAGAAGAAGCGCATCTCCCTGAGCATGAAGCAGGTGAAGGAATAACGAATACGATCAAGGAGGCAACGAATATGGCAAGAAATTTCCGATGCTCATCCGACACCGTGGCCAAAACGGCGGACGGCCTGCTCCGGGGCTTTTTCCTGGACGGTCTGTATATTTTCCAGGGCATTAAATATGCCGACGCGAAGCGCTTCCAGGCTCCCCGGCCGGTGGAGCCCTGGGAGGGGATCAGGGAGGCCACCAACTACGGGTATATCTGCCCCGTGGCCAACGAGCCCATGCCCACCGGGGAGCTGCTGATCCCCCACCGCTTCTGGCCCTCCAATGAGCACTGCCAGTATCTGAATATCTGGACCCCCTCCCTGGAGAAGGGGGCAAAGAAGCCCGTGATTGTCTGGCTCCACGGCGGCGGTTATTCCAGCGGCTCCTCCATCGAGCAGGTGGCCTACGAGGGGGACGCCCTGGCGGAATTTGCCGACGCGGTGGTGGTCACCCTGAACCACCGGCTGAATATCCTGGGCTTCCTGGATATGTCCTCCTTCGGGGAGCAGTATCGGAACTCCGTGAACGCGGGCATGGCGGATATTGTGGAGGCCCTGCGCTGGGTGAAGCGGAACATCGCCGCCTTCAGCGGGGATCCGGAGAACGTCACCCTCATCGGCCAGTCCGGCGGCGGCGGCAAGATCTCTACCCTGCTCCAGACCCCCGCGGCGGAGGGCCTCTTCCATAAGGCCATCCTCATGAGCGGCATCTTCGAGGGCGGGGAAGCACAGCCGGTGGATCACCGGGAGTACGTACTGGAGATGATGAAGGCGCTGGATATCCGCCCCGAGGAGCCGGAGAAGCTGGAAAAGGTGCCCTACGACGTCCTGATGCGGGCCTTCAACAAGGTGGCCCTGAAGAAGCTCCGGGAGGAGAAAAAGCTCATCAACTGGGGCCCCGTGGCCAACGACTGGTACCTGGGGGATCCCATGAAGGTGGGCTTCTCCGACTATGCCAAAACCGTGCCCACCATCGCGGGCACCGTCATCGCGGAATTCACCGGCTTCGGCCCCGGAGGGGCGGCACCGGACCGGGCCTCCGGCCTGCGGATCCTGGAGAAGACCTACGGGGACAAGACGGAGGAGCTGGTGAAGCGGTTCGAGGCCGCCTATCCCGGCAAGGATATCCTGCTGCTGTCGAAGCTGGACGTGGGGGCCCGCAGGGCCACCACCCGGTATATCGAGGAGAAGGCCCGGGTGTCCTCCGCCCCCGCGTATCTGTATGTGTTCGCCCTGGATTTCGACGTGGACGGGCCCCGACCCGCCTGGCACTGCGCCGATATCCCCTTCGTGTTCCACAATGCCGCCCGGGTGCCCTGCTGCAATATCGCCGGGGTGTCCGACCGTCTGGAGGGGGAGGTGGCCGGAGCCGTGGCCGCCTTTGCCCGCACCGGGGATCCCAACCATGGGGAAATGGCTGAATGGCCGGCCTACGAGGACGGCAAAAAGGCCACCATGATCTTTGACCGCAGTACCCGGGCCGGGGAGAACTACGACCGGGAGCTGATCGAGGAGCTCCATGCCCTGGCCCCCGCGGGGGATATGCTGGGCATGGCCGTGCGCATGCTGGAGGCCGCCGAGCGGGAAGAGGGCGGCGAGTGGATCTACTGATCCGCCGAAGACCCGGCGGGGAAGAGGCTGAGCCTCCCGTCTCCCGCCGGGCCGGATCCCGCAGCCGGTCCCGGAGACCCGCGTCGGTGATAAAAATCGCCTCATCCGCAAATACTGCGGATGAGGTGTTTCTTATGGTCAATATGACAAATCAGGAATATCGGAAATACGTGGCCCTGCGCTGCCCGCCCTCGCCCCTGGGGCGGGACATGTTCCGGGCGTTTGTGAGCGGCGGCCTCATCTGCGCCCTGGGCCAGGGGATCCTTACCCTGTGGGGCCTGGCGGGGCTGGAGGAGGAGAGCGCCGCGGGAGCGACCTCCGTCACCCTGATCTTCCTGGGCGTGCTGCTCACGGGCCTGGGGGTGTACGACCGGCTGGCGAAGTTCTGCGGCGCCGGGACCCTGGTGCCCATCACGGGCTTCGCCAACTCCATCGCCTCCCCGGCCCTGGAGTTCAAAAGCGAGGGGCTCGTTGCGGGCATGGCGGCGAAGATGTTCGTCATCGCCGGTCCCGTGCTGGTCTACGGCCTCTCCGCCAGCGTGATCTATGGGCTGGTGCTGGTGCTGCTGGGGAGTTTTGGGTAGCGTGTAGTTTCGGGGAGGCGGCGATATGCCGCCTCCCCGAAAGGGAGTCAGAGGACAATCCCCATTGACTATTGAGGTCAGTTTTCAGGTCCGGTATTATCATCCGGAGAGGGCAGCCAAATAGCTGCGACGGGAGTTTTTCGCTTCTCAATTATAGGAGCGCTGAAAATAAAGTCAGATTGATCGCCTGTCAATGAATTGAATTTGTTCATCACTTCACGAAGCAAACCTTCATTCTGATCGTCGTAAAAATCGCCTTCGAATTGGAACCAAGGCACCCTATCTTGTTTGAGATGCTCTCTGATATTCTCCAAATTCGATTCCAAAGTCGGTTTTATCTCGTCCAGATAGGTGTCGCCGACGACCTCGCAAGAATAATAATCAACCACGCGCGGCATAAACCTGAATACGTCATACCAATCAAAGCCTATGTAATTCCCCTTGCTGTTAAAAAGAAACGCCAGGCTTTGAAGTGCTTCAGATCGATGCTCTTTGCGGCAATTTACCAGAAAGGCACCCTTGTGCTCACAAGTCTCTCGGACTCGGATGTGGTCACCGGCTTTCTCAATGACAATACTATACTCTTCAGCCCTGGGCTCATCTGCGGCAAACCACCCATCAACGCATTCGATCTGGCTCTGGTACTCACTGAATCCGACAACGGCTAGATTTTTGTACAGCATATTCATCTTTTTTAGTTCTCCCCAAGATGTTGCTACTTGTATCCATTCCATTGATTAAGTACAAGCCAACGCACTGACGACATATTCCACCGTATCCTGCAGGCTATGTTTTCTCTGCAAATACGCCGGGTGGTATGACCAAAAGATCGGACGATCTACACCGCAAACGGCCGATATATTCCTGCACAAGTAATCGGGTGAAGGTGATTGATCGTTAAGCTTCTCATCCGGAATGCCCAGAGACCTTGCCATGGTTTCGTGATAGTACGGACCGGTAACAAACAGAATCGCAGTTGGTTGAGCGACCTCAATTTCCCGCTGAAGCAGCGTCAGGCATTCATCGCCATACGGGATGTTGAGCTGTCGCTCGATTTCCAATGATAACGGAATCGTCTTGTTATCCTTTATCTGATGGAATTTGTCCACGTTGTTCCAGACCGGAGCAATTCCGAGTCGATCCAAGCTGCGGAACAGCTTCCAAAATGGGGATCGGTTATACTTGTTGTCTGTTTTTCTATAGCCGAGTTGCCTGTCTGTATAGTCAACTGTGAACTGCTGAATTGCGGTCAAAGGCCAATCACTGGTATAACTACCGTAGTCTTTGGCCTCTTGACCGACCACCATGATGCGGAGATCGCTTTCAATATAGTGCTGAGTCACGGCGAATGAAAAGGGACGAGACAGCGGATAAAGACTTGCCAGTCTTTCAGCATTACATTGCTCAAGCCACTCTTCCTGCAGCCTTAGCAATTCTTCATTTATCTTCTGTACCATCAAAATGCTTTCTCCTTTAAGTTTGATCATTGCTCAGTCGTATTGCTTTAATGCTAAGCTTAACCCCTGTTTTACCTCCTCCGCCAGCACTGCGGCGACAGCACTTTCACATACGGATCGTACCGGATCGCCCACAAACGCATCGTTTTCAGGTTGACTTCTACCCGTGCCGTCTCCTCATCATCCGTCGTTACAGAAACGACGCTCGGTCAGCATCCCACGTTAACGGAATCGTATCTTCTCCAAGCGGACTTTTTACGAAGATCGCCTCCGCCTCGCCGGTGCTTCCGCCTGTATAGTAATCTTCACGGTAAAGCATGATCACGTTGTCGATGATGTCAAGGCAGTCCTGCATAGGCAGATATTCGGCAGATAGACTTGCGCAGCATACCGTCCTAAGCCGGGTGTCCTCATCCGGGAGATGCGGTATTTCTTAACGGGATCCGTGGTCGTCACCCTCTTTGCTTCATTTCTGCTTTCTATTTGTCCCATCCGTCAATTCAACAAACGCCCATATTGCGTCTATTCCTCTTTGCTCCTGTAACCTTCCAAGGCCTCTTCCAGCCCCTGCTTTACCTCCTCCGCCAGCGACTGCGGCGTCAGCACCGTCACATACGGCCCGTACTGGATCGCCCAGAGCTTCATTGCTTTCAGATTGACCTCCACCCGCGCTGTCACCTCGTCGTCGCTTTCATCCGAAAAGGTCACGTCCGTCCCGAACCAGTCGATCACGTCATTCAGAATGTGCTTCTTCATCCGGAAGGCCACCGGGCCGCTCTCACCGGGAAACATGTACAGATGCTCAGCCATGTGCTTCGGGAGATCCAGGCCGTGCTCCAGCCCCCGGACCGTTTTCGCAGGCCGCGCTGCATGATCCAGAAGCCGGATGTCCATGATCCGATCCAGCCGATAATGGGATACGTTGTCGTGCGGCTCCGTATTGCCGATGAGGTAGTAACGTCCGTTGGCAGCGGCGATCTGATAGGGGTTGACGGTATACTCCTTAACCGCGCCTTCGCTGTCCCTTGGATGCAGTTTTTTATCCAGCCCGTACGAGCCATAATGGAAAGAGATCTGTTTCTTGCGGCTGATGGCCTCATCCAGGATCCCGATCGTGTAGAACAGCTGCTTGTTCGGCGGCAAGGTATCCGGCATGGTGCGGATATGCCGGACGCGGGATTTGAAATAGATATTTGACAAGCCTTCCAGCTTCTCAACGAGTTCCCTGCATTGACTGTACGGAATGTGCTTTGAAAACAAAAGCCCGTCGATCAGCAAGCGCAGTTCGCTGTCCGTAAACTCCCGCACCAGGTAAAAGTCAGACCAGATATAGCTTTCTTCCGGTTCGCCGGTCTTCTTGTTCGGAACCATGCGGATTGATTCGCTGTACTCGATCTCATACCCGCACTCCATCAGATTGATGATATTCCTTCGGACGCTTTTGCGCTCAACGGACATATCATATTCATTTCGCAGAATCTCGACGATGTCCTTTTGGCTCAGGCGATGATCTTCGTCGCTGTAGCGGCGCAGGATATCCAGGATGTTCATGATGATCAGCTTCTTCACCGGAACCGGCATTCAACTCACCCTTTCGCCTAGAATTATACCTGCCGCATTCTCAGTATGCAAGTTTCCATGGGGCAAATATGTCTCATTGGCAAACCGCTTGTTTAAGACTCCGGATATCTTCAGCAACCAGGAGACCTTTCCTGATCAGTTCGTTTGCAATAGCCGTCAGCAACTCTCTGTTGGCAGCTATCAGACGCTCTGCTTCCTGTGCGCACGCTTCCATCTTTGCGCTTATTGCTTGTTCCTGAAGATGCATGAGTTCTTGTGAGTTTTCAAAAAAAGTATCAAGGAGATTGAAGCCGAGGGCTCCATTTTGCGTGATGTGACTATTGAGTATCGTCTTGGCGCATTCGAGATCCTTTACGGAACCTATGTCACCGTACCCGAATACCAGTCGGGTCGATGCACGACCACCGAACGGTATAATCGCTTCGAGAAGCTGGCTGTGCAGATCATGAGAATCAATTTCTCTGTGTGCAGTGAGGCCTGAAACTTCTCCGCGGCTCTCATATATGCAAACCGCAGATACGGTACCGGGAAACAGAGCTTCGCAGACCACGGCATGACCGGCCTCATGATAGGCGATCTGCTTTACCAGCCCGCCCCGCTTTTCCGCAGTCTTTTCCGTCAGGATACTGTCCGGCGAGATCCGATGCGCAATATCCAAGCAGCCGAGAATCAAATGTCTTTCGTTGATTCTTTCGCATCCCTCATATCCTGCGAGCAAACCCGCCTTATTGACTGCCGTTTCCAGTTCGGCACAACTGTACCCCGCCATGATCCCGGCGACGACTTCCGGATCAATGTCGGACACAAAGGTTTTGCTGCTCAGATAGTGGCGGATGATTTCGACTGCATCCTGGCCCGTCGGCGCGGTGACCCGAACACAGCGATCAAACCGGCCGGCGCGAATCAAGGAGTCCGGAAGCTCGTCGATACTGTTGGCGGTCGCGAGAACAAAGACATCAAAGTCCTTCGCTGCATCAATACAGGACTGAACGGTGACATACTCTTCACTGTCCTTGTGCTCTTCGTCATTATTTGCGAATTTGTCCAAATCGTCCAGAAAGACGATCGATGGGGCATCCTTCATCGCCTGTTCAAATACTTTTCGGATGTCATTTATGAAATCGCCGTCCGGTTGATTCTTTCGGCAGATGAAATGCTTTCTGCCGCTCGCTTCGATCAGGCTGAAAGCCATTAAGGTCTTCCCGACTCCCGGCTCACCCCACAGAAGAAGCCCCCGCGGGGCCGATGCCCCCAGGCGGGAGTACTTCTCGGTATTCTTCAGCGCATCTGCCGTCCGTTCCAATTCTTTTCGGATCGATTGGTATCCGATGATTCGATCAAATGGACTCATAGTACACACACCTCTTAAGCTTTGTTTCACCTGTATTGTAACCGTCGAGATGGTGTATTTTTGTCCCACACTCCTCTCGCAAGTTTGAACGAACCTCAACCAATATATTCCAATCATTGTGTTTTGCTTGACTCAAGCAGAAGGCTTTGTGGCGGGCATGGCAGCGAAGAGGTTCGCCATCGCCGGCCCCGTGCTGGTCTACGGCCTCACCGCCAGCGTGGTGTACGGCCTGGTGCTGGTGTTGCTCGGGGGCGCAGGGTAAAGTATAGTTTCGGGGCGGCTGCTTCAGCCCTCTCCCCGAACCCATCGTGAAGCACGCTCCGCCGTTTCCTGTCCCGGTTGTCAAGCCGACGCTTTTCTGCTATAATACGGTAAATCGAAGATCAACTGATCGGCAGTGGGGAGCTTGATATGGGAAAAACAAAGGGGACCGAAGCCGCGGGGCGGAAAAAGAGGAACGGCTGGAAGGTGCTGTGCGGGATCCTTGCCGCGCTCCTTCTGTTCTTTGCAGTGATCAACGGCATCCCGCCGAAGACCGTCATGGACCGGAACCCCTTCCTCAAGGCGGAGGGGGCGCTGCCCATGATCGCCGCCCACCGGGGCGGCGGCGTGAGCAACCCGGAAAATACGCTGATGGCCTTCCGGGCCGCGGTGAACGAATTCCATATCCAGATCTGCGAATCCGACCTGTGGATGACCAAGGACGGACGGCTGGTTTTCAGTCACGACGGCAGCATCAACCGCATGGCGTGCCCGGAGGGGGCAGAGCCGGTGACCATCGCCGAGCACACGCTGGAGGAGCTGCGGACCTACAATATGGGCTACAACTTCCTGGATCCCGAGAGCGGGGAGTACATCTACCGGGATCTCCCGGAGGAGGAGCAGAAGGCGCTGGGCCTCAAGATCCTGGAATTCCATGAGCTGCTGGAGGAGTTCTACCAATCGGATCCGGATCTTCTGTTCATCGTGGAGATCAAAAACGGGGGAGAGACCGGCTTCGACGCGGCGGAGCTCATCGACAGGACGCTGACCGAGCGGTTTCCCGCCTACAAGGCGAATTTCGTCATCGGCACCTTCCACCCGGAGATTGAGGAGTGCCTGAAAAACGACCACCCCACCCTCATGCGCGGCGCTTCCACCTCCGGTGCGGCCAAGTTCATCCTCACCCAGCTCCTGCGCGTGAATCTCTTCTCCAACGTGGATTTCACCTGCCTGCAGATCCCCGTGGGATACAACATCAAGGGAATCCGGCTGGATCTGACCCGGGATACGTACATCCGCCGGGCGCACAGGAGGAACATCGCGGTGCAGTACTGGACGATCAACGATGCGGATGAGATGCGCTTACTTATCGAGAAAGGCGCGGACGCCATTATGACCGACGACCCCCTGCTTCTGAAGCAGGTGCTGGCGGAATACGGCAGCTGAGACCACTGAGCGCTGAGAAACGGAGACCCGCTGTTTCGCTTTCCGGCGGACCGTGCGGACCGCTGAAGAAGAAGGAGGAGACCGGCCATCAAGAGGCTGAAAACCGGGAAAACGGCGCGCGGCGGCAGAAACAAAAAGCGGCAGCAGACAGGCGTGATCGCTGCCGCCGTGCTTCTTATTCTTGCGATCCTCGCCCTTCCCGGGATCATCGGCGCGATACGGGGACAAACGTCCGTCCTGGGATCCGGTCCCTTCTCCGAGGCAGACTTCACCATCCCGCAGTACGCCGGGGAGGTTTACGTGGAGATCAACGGGAACGTCCCCTTTTTCCGGGAGTCGGACCTCACCACGGAGACCTATGAAGAATACAGCCCTCTGGACAGGCTCGGCCGTTGCGGTCCCGCGACGGCCTGCCTCGGCCGGGAGACCATGCCGGGTGAAGAACGGGGGCCCATCGACATGGTCCGGCCCTCGGGGTGGCACACGGTCCGGTACGACGATCTGATCGAGGAAAAATACCTGTATAACCGGTGCCATCTGATCGCCTATATGCTGGCGGGGGAGAACGGCAACGAGCGGAATCTGATCACCGGGACCCGGTATATGAACACCGCCGGCATGCTTCCCTTCGAGATGGAGACCGCAAACTACATCCTCAATACCAGAAACCATGTGCTTTACCGGGTGACCCCCTGCTTCCGGGGAAAGGATCTGGTGGCGTACGGCGTTCTGATGGAAGCGTTTTCCGTGGAGGATAACGGTCAGGGCTTGTCGTTCAACGTGTTCGTCTTCAACGTCCAGCCCGGGATCGAGATCGATTACCGGACCGGAAACAGCCGGCGCGGG
>JAFZVM010000072.1 GCA_017617795.1 Oscillospiraceae bacterium | reverse complement strand
CGGGCCGGTCTGGGCATGGTGGACGGCATCATGCAGCTGGTGCCCGGCTGCAAGGTGGGGCACATCGGCCTCTACCGGGACCCGGAGACCCTGAACCCCGTGGAGTATTACTGCAAGCTGCCCAATGATATCGCTGAGCGGGAGATCATCGTCCTGGATCCCATGCTGGCCACCGGCGGCAGCGCCAGCGCAGCCATCGGCTTCATCAAGGCGCACGGCGGGCAGCACATCCGCCTCATGTGCATCATCGGCGCGCCGGAGGGGGCGGACCGTGTGCTGCGGGACCATCCGGACGTGGACGTGTACGTGGCGGCCATGGACGAGAAGCTCAACGAACACGGCTATATCGTCCCCGGCCTGGGGGACGCGGGCGACCGGATCTTCGGTACCAAGTAAAATCCTTTGGTCGATCTTTCGGTCAGGGGAGTCCGTAAAGCCTTCGAGCAGGATAAAGAGATCCTGCGGGGCGTCACCTTCGAGATCAACGAAGGAGAGCATGTGGGACTCCTGGGGAAAAACGGCGGCGGCAAAACCACCCTGTTCCGCATCATCACCGGCGAGCTGGAGCCGGATGCGGGCGAGGTGGTCATCGGCACAGGCAAACGGGTGGGGGTCATGACCCAGATCCCGGTTTTTCCGCCGGAATATACGGCGGAGGATGTGCTGAAAAGCGCTTTCCGGCGGCTGGATGATCTTCAGATGAAGCTGGCCGCCCTCCGGGAGGAAATGGCTGAGGGCGGGGAGAGTACCGCCCGGGCTTACGACCGGCTCCAGACGGAATTTGAAGCCCTGGGAGGCTATGAGACGGATTTCACCCTGGCCAAGGTGGCCAACGGCCTGGATCTGCCGCCGGAACTCCGGGGAAGACTCTTCTCCAGCCTCAGCGGCGGCGAGAAGACCCGGGTGAACCTGGCCCGGCTCATCCTGGAACAGACGGATATCCTGCTTCTGGACGAGCCCACCAACCACCTGGATCTGCGGGCAACGGAGTGGCTGGAGGATTACCTGGCCCACTTCAAAGGAACGGTGCTCACCATCTCCCACGACCGGTATTTTCTGGATCATGCGGTGAGCCGCATCATGGAGATGACCGGCGGGATCGTGGAGCATTACAGCGGCAATTACAGCTTCTTCGTGGTGGAGAAGCAGCGGCGCTTCGAAGAAGCCCAGAAGCTCTGGGAGAAAAACCAGAAAAAGATCGCCCAGCTGCAGAAGGCGGCGGACGATCTGCATCTTTGGGCCTTCATGGGAGCGGACAAGCTCCATAAACGCGCCTTTTCCATGGAAAAGCGCATCGAACGCCTGCAGCAGCAGGGGGACAGACCGAAGCAGGAACGGCGAATGAGAGCCCGCTTCGGGGAAACGGAGTTCCGCGGGGCGGACGCCCTGGTGGTCCATGGGCTCAGCAAGGCTTATGGAGACAGGACCCTGTTCCGTGACCTGGAGCTCCAGGTCACGGGGGGCGAGCGCATCGCCCTGCTGGGAGATAACGGCGCGGGAAAGACGACCCTGCTCCATGTCCTCACCGGCCGGGAGCCGGAGGATCGGGGCGTGGTGAAGTTCGGGCCATCGGTAAAATGGGCCATGCTGGAGCAGCAGATCCGCTTTGAACACATGGATCGGACCCTGGTGGACACCATGCTGTATGAAGGGGACTGTACGCCTCAGGAGGCCAGAGACCGGCTCGGCGCCTTCGGTTTTTCCGGAGAGGACGCCTTCAAATGGGTGTCGGATCTCTCAGGAGGGGAGCTGACCCGTCTGCGCCTTTGCATCCTTATGAAGGCGGACGTAAACTTCCTGATCCTGGACGAGCCTACGAACCATCTGGACATCATGTCCCGGGAGTGGATCGAAGACGCCCTGGAGGATTACGGCGAAGCCCTTCTGCTGGTGAGCCACGACCGGTATTTCATCCGCCGCTTTGCCACCCGGATCTGGGAGCTGCAGGATGGTCAGCTGCAGGATTATCGCTGCGGCTATGACGAATACCGGGAACGGAAGGAACGCCGGGAGCAGGTCGCCCGGGCGGAGAAGAAGCAGGAGACAGGGGAAAAACCGAAGAAAAAAGCCTCCGGTCCATCTCCCGAGCGGAGAAGAGCGCTGCTGGAAAAGCAGATCCAGGAGGCGGAAGCGAAGGCCGCGGAAACGGAGCGGCTCATCGAAGAGAACGCCACGGATTATCAGCGGCTGGAGGAGCTGTTTCGGGAGAAAGCGGAGCTGGAGCGGCAGATCGAGGATCTGTACGCCCGGTGGGACGCCGTGGAATGAGGCAGCAGGGATGCGGGAAAAGCTGAATGAGATCGAAGCCCGGTTCCGGGCGCTGGAGGAAAAGATCGCCAGCCCGGAATGCTATAACGACCCGGAAGCGGTGCGAAAGCTCTCCCGTGAGCAGAAGCTGCTGGAGCCGGTGGTGAGCAAATATCGGGAGCTGCGCCGCTGGGAGGAGCAGGCGGAGAGCGCCGAGGCTCTTCTCGGCGGGGAGACGGACCCGGAGCTGCGGGCCCTGGCCCGGGAGGAAGCGGAGGAATGCCGCGCTCGCGCGGAGGAGGCGGAACAGGAGCTCCGCCTGCTGCTCCTGCCCCGGGACCCGGACGACGACAAGAACGTCATCGTGGAGATCCGCGGCGGCGCCGGGGGAGACGAGGCAGCGTTGTTCGCCCATTCCCTCTTCCGGATGTACAGCATGTACGCCGAACGGAAACGCTGGAAATGCGAGATCGATAATCTGAATGAGACGGAGCTGGGGGGCATCAAGGAGATCGTCTTCCGGCTGGAGGGCGACGGCGCCTATGCCCGGATGAAATTCGAGAGCGGCGTACACCGGGTGCAGCGGGTGCCGGATACGGAGACCCAGGGACGCATCCACACCTCCACCGTCACGGTAGCCGTGCTTCCGGAGACGGAAGAGGTGGATTTTCAGCTGGACCCCGCCGATCTGAAGATCGACGTGTTCCGCTCTTCCGGCGCAGGCGGGCAAAAGGTGAACAAGACCTCCAGCGCCATCCGGGTGACCCATCTGCCCACGGGCATGGTGGTGGAGTGCCAGGATGAGCGCAGCCAATATAAAAACAAAGACAGGGCTTTGAGCATCCTCCGCAGCCGGCTGTACCAGATCGAGAAGGAAAAGCGGGATGCGGCCATCGCAGCGGAGCGGAAGAGCCAGGTGGGCACCGGGATGCGCAACGAGCGCATCCGCACCTACAATTTCCCCCAGGGCAGAGTGACGGATCACCGCATCGGCCTGACCTTATACAAGATCGAAGCCATTATGAACGGGGACCTGGATGAGCTCATCGACGCCCTGCGCAGCGCGGAGCAGGCGGAAAAGCTCCGGGGAGAGAAAGAATGAAGACGCTGCTGCTGACTTCCGCGGAGGCGGAAAAGGCCGCGTCCATCCTGCGCTCCGGCGGCCTGGTGGCCCTGCCCACGGAGACCGTATACGGCCTGGGGGCGAGCGCCCTGGAGGAAGAGGCGGTCAAACGGATCTTCGAAGTCAAGGGCAGGCCGCAGGACAACCCCCTGATCATCCACGTTGCGGGGCCGGAGGCACTGAGCGAATGGTGCGAAGCGGTGCCGGAAAGCGCCTATATCCTGGCGGAACGGTACTGGCCCGGACCGCTGACCCTGGTGCTGCGGTGCCGGAAGACCGGCGAGCCCCATATCCCGGACCGGGTGACGGCGGGGCTGGATACCGTGGCTGTCCGCTGTCCGGATCATCCGGCGACCCTGGAGGTGATCCGGCTGGCAGGAGTACCCGTTGCCGCGCCTTCCGCGAACCTCTCAGGCAAGCCCAGCACCACCACCGCTCTCCATTGCCTGCATGATCTGGAGGGAAAGGTGGAGGCGATCCTGGACGGAGGCCCCTGCCGGGTGGGCCTGGAATCCACCATTCTGGACCTCACGGTCACGCCGCCCCGGGTCCTGCGTCCCGGGGGGATCACCCTGGAGCAGCTGCGGGAGAGCCTGAGAGAAGTGGAGCTGGACCGGGGGCTGGTCCTGCCGGGGGAAACTCCGAAGGCCCCGGGAATGAAATACCGCCACTATGCGCCTTCCGCAGAGCTGACCCTGGTGCGCTGCAGGGACGCAGAAGCATTCATACAATATGCAAAGGGCGTGCCGGACGAGGGAACGGCGGTCCTCTGCTGGACGGGGGAAGAAAACGCCTTCCCGGGAAAACAGGTCCTGGCCTATGGCCGGGGGGACGAGCCGGAGACCCTGGCGGCCCACGTTTTCGCTGCCCTGCGGGAACTGGATCGACCGGAGATCAGCCGGATCCTGGTCCGGTGTCCGGAGGAAGACGGCGTGGGGCTGGCGGTGGTGAACCGGCTGAAAAAAGCCGCGGGAGGAAAGATCCTATGTTTGTGATCGGCATAACCGGCGGGACCGGAGCGGGGAAGACCACAGCCCTGGATGCGGTCCGTGCGCTGGGAGGCGAGGTGCTGGACTGCGACGCCATCTATCACCGCCTCCTTCGGGAGGACCGGAGGATGCTGGGGGAGATCGATTCTGCCTTCCCCGGCACAGTGACGGAGGGGGTCCTGGACCGGAAGAAGCTGGGGACTCTGGTCTTTGAAGACCCGGAGAAACTGGAGAAGCTGAACGCGATCACCCACCGGTATGTCTGCGGGGAGTGCGAGCGGCTGCTGAAGCTGGCGGAATCGGAGGGGAAGACCCTGGCCGCCATCGACGCCATCGGCTTGATCGAAAGCGGCCTGGGAAAAATGTGCCAGGTCACGGCAGCCGTGCTGGCTCCGGAGGAGGAGCGGGTGAAGCGGCTGGTAGCCCGGGAGGGGATCACCCCAGAGTATGCAAGGCTGCGGATCGCGGCCCAGAAGCCGGATGAATGGTTCCGGGAGCACTGTTCCTTCACCTTGGAGAACCGGGGCACCAGGGAGGATTTTCTGGAAGTATGCAAACAGCGTTTCGATGCGCTGAGAAAAGAGGGAAATAAGATGGACACTTCGATCTTTGAGCGGCGGGAATCCGGCGTTCGGTCCTATTGCAGAAGCTTTCCCGCAGAATTTGTCCGGGCAAAAATGTCCCGGATGTATGACGCGGAGGGGCGGGAGTATCTGGACTTCTTCAACGGAGCAGGCGCGCTGAATTACGGACACAACAACGATTTCATCAAGGCGCGGGTCCTGGAATACCTGGAGAAGGACGGGATTTCCCATGCGCTGGATATGTATACCGGAGCCAAGGCGGACTTCCTGCGTACCTTTGAGGAGAAAGTCCTGCTGCCCCAGAAGCTGGACCATAAGGTCATGTTCTGCGGTCCAACGGGCACCAACGCGGTGGAAGCCGCTTTGAAGCTGGCCCGGAAAGTCACGGGACGCACCGGGATCTTCGCCCTTACCGGGGCCTTCCACGGCATGACCCTGGGGGCGCTGTCCGTGACCAGCGGCGCGTATCACCGGCATGGCGCGCATGTTCCCCTTTCCTTTACCACTTTCGTGCCCCATCCCAACAGCGTGGATTTTGATACCATCGCCTATTACGAATATCTGATGACGGACGAGTATTCCGGAGTGGACAAGCCCGCCGCCATCATCCTGGAGACCACGCAGGCGGAGGGCGGCATCCATGTGGCCCCCACGCCCTGGCTGCAGGCGCTGCGGCAGCTCTGTGACCGGCAGGGAGTCCTGCTCATTGTGGACGATATCCAGGTGGGCTGCGGCCGCACCGGCCCCTTCCTCTCCTTCCAGCGGGCGGGCATCGTCCCGGATATGGTGGTGCTGAGCAAGTCCATCAGCGGCTACGGCTTCCCCATGAGCCTGCTGCTCATCCGGCCGGAGTACGACCAGTTTCTCCCTGCAGAGCACAACGGCACCTTCCGGGGCAACCAGCTGGCCTTCGTCGGCGCAAAAGCCGCCCTGGAGTATCGTGAACAGGTGGAGCTGGAAAAACAGACGGAGGAGAAAGCGGCGCTGCTGTCCGACTTTATCCGTACCCGTCTCCTGCCCATGGACGAGCGCCTCATCCACCGGGGCATCGGGCTCATCCAGGGGGTGGATTTCTCCAAGGTCGGGGATATCTGCGGCAAGGTGCAGAACGAGTGCTTCCGCAGGAATCTGATCATTGAACGCTGCGGTCCTCAGGACTGCGTGCTGAAGTGCATGCCCGCCCTCACCATCACCCCGGAGGAGCTGACGGAGGGGCTGGAGATCATTGAAGCCGCCATGAAAACGGTGCTGTGAAAGAAGGAGCAAGCCATGACCAGAGAAGAACTGTTTTATGAGACAAAGAGCGTATATGAGAAGGCGGACGAAGCGCAGGTCAAAGCCATTTACGATTTTGCCGAAGGCTATAAGACTTATCTGAGCGCTTCCCGCACGGAGCGGCTGGCGGTCCGGGAGGCGGTGAAGCTGGCGGAAGCCAAAGGATTCCGGGCATGGGAACCCGGGGATCCCGTAAAGCCCGGGGACAAGATCTATATGGTGAACCGGGGAAAGGCCATGACCCTGGCGGTGATCGGGAAGAAAAGCATGAACGAGGGCATTCGTCTGGCCGCAGCCCACGTGGACAATCCCCGTCTGGACCTGAAGCAGCATCCCCTGTATGAGGACAGCGAGATGGCCTTCTTCAAGACGCACTATTACGGCGGCATCAAAAAGTTCTACTGGGTCGCCACCCCGCTGGCCATCGTAGGGACCATCGTCCGGAAGGACGGCACCGTGCTGGACGTCTCCCTGGGACTGGAGCCGGGAGAGCCCCGCTTCGTCATCACGGACCTGCTCATCCATCTGGCCGGAGATCAGATGAAGAAGACCGCGGCTGACTTCATCCCGGGTGAAAGTCTGAATATCCTCCTGGGCACCCGGCCCGACGGGGAGGAGGGATCCGACCGGGTGAAGCTGGCGGTGATGAAGCTTCTGAATGAGAAATACGGGATCATTGAGGCGGATCTGCTTTCCTCTGAGCTCTGCGTCGTACCCGCGGACGAGGTGGTGGACCTGGGTCTCGACCGGTCCCTGGTGGGCGGCTTTGGCCATGACGACCGGGTATGCGCCTATGCGGAGCTCATGGCGATCCTGGAAACGGAAGCGCCGGAGCGCACTGCCGTCTGCCTGTTCGCGGACAAGGAAGAAGTCGGCTCCGTGGGCGTCACCGGCATGAACAGCCAAAATTTCGAGTATTTCATGGAGGGCTTGTGCAAGGCCCTGGGCGCCGACCTCCGCCGGTGCTTCAACCGTTCCCTCTGCCTCTCCGCCGACGTGTGCAACGCCTTTGATCCCAATTTCCCGGAAACGGCGGACCGGCGGAACAACGCCAGGCTGAACCACGGAGTGGGCATCATCAAGTTCACCGGTTCCCGGGGAAAATCCGGCTCCAACGATGCGCCTGCCGAACTGGTGGGCCGTGTCCGGCGGATGCTGGACGAAGCGGACGTTGCCTGGCAGATGGGCGAACTGGGGAAGGTGGATCAGGGCGGCGGCGGCACCGTAGCCAGCATCACCGCCATGCGGGATATCGACACCATCGACGCCGGCGTGCCGGTGCTCAACATGCACGCCCCCTTCGAAGTCATTGCCAAGGCAGATCTGTATATGACCTACCGGGCCATGTATACGCTGTTCAACACGGTTTGCTGAGAGATACTTCCGTCCTGCGAGGGCCTTCGGCTTATTCGGCCGGAGGCCCTTTTCTGCGCAGCCGCTTGTCATCCGGGGCAAATCGTGATAATATATTTGGTACCATACTGGCTCAGTGTGCCAACATCTCGGTAAACACGGAGGTCCGCTATGTCCGTATGGTATTCCGTCCTGATGGGGCTTCTCCAGGGGGCGACGGAGTTTCTCCCGGTATCCAGCTCAGCCCATCTTTGCCTTCTGCAGGCGCTGCTTCCCGCCGGACCGACAGGGGAGGAGCAGCTTCTGCTGGATGTCCTGCTCCATCTGGCCACCCTGACCGCCGTATGCACGGCTTTCTGGCCGGATGTGCGAAGGATGCTCCCGGAGCTGGGACGCATCCTGGCCCGACCCTTCCGCAGAAGTCCGTCAGATCCGGAAGCCCGGAAGCTTATGCGGCTCCTGATCCTGGGCTCCATGCCCCTGATCCTGACGCTGCCCTTCCATGACCAGGTGGAACGGCTTTGCCGCAGTACGGTTTTCATCGGCATGGCTCTTCTGTGTACCGGCTGTCTGCTGTTTCTCGGCGATCGGCTGCCCCCTGGGCGCAAAGGAGTTCGGGAGGCGACGGCGTGGGACGCAGCCGCGGTGGGACTCATGCAGGCGCTGGCTGTTCTTCCCGGGCTTTCCCGTTCCGGCAGCACCGTGACCGGCGGCCTGGCCAGAGGGTTCAGCCGCAGTTTTGCGGTGAAGTATTCCTTCCTGCTCTCCTTGCCCGCCATACTGGGAGCCAGTCTGCTGAAGACCGGCGAAGCGCTGCGGGCAGGCCTTGATCCCGGCTTTTTCCCCGTATGCGCTGCGGGCATGCTGGCGGCGCTCTTTTCCGGCTGCCTTTCCATCCGCATCGTCCGTATCCTGTCCGACCGGGGCACCTTCGGCCGCTTCTGCTTTTACTGCTGGGGGCTCGGCCTTCTGGTCCTCCTGGCGGGCATATTCCTGAAAGGGTGAATCATTCTTGGCCGCATCTTCAACCTCAAAATCCAATAAATCCGGGAGCAGCCGGTCCTCCTCTCAGGGGAACAAACGTCCGGCCCAGACCAAAAAACCGGCGAAGAAACCGGCGGCAAAGAAAGCCCAGGCAAAGGATCCCGTATCCTACCGGGGGCTGAAGGCGTTTATCTGCCTGGCCCTGGCCGCGGCGGCCCTGATCGGCTGCTTCACCAGCGAGGGCATTTTTATCGGCTTCTTCCGCCGTTTCGCTATGGGGCTCATCGGAAAGGGCTTCTATTTCCTGCCCATCACCCTGCTGGTGGCCGCCCTGCAGATCATTCTGGTGCGGGGCAAGCCCATCGGCGCCCGGGTGGCCTGCACCCTGCTGCTGACGGTGATGGCAGGGGCGCTGATCCACCTCTTTGGCTGTACGACGACTTTTGAGTGGTCGGGCAAGCTCCTGGGTGAACTGTATACCGCCGGGACCATCCCCGGCAGCGAAGGCAGCGGCGGTGTGCTGGGCGGCGCTTTCGCCGAAGTGTTCCGTCATCTGTTCAACCAGGTGGGCGCAGCTGTGGTTCTGGCCATTGCCAGCCTTTTCCTGCTGCTTGTGGCGATGGATACCACCATCGGCGCCGTGATCCAGCACAGCCGCGACCGGGCGGCCCGGAAAGCCCAGGAGTGGGCTGCCTACCGGGAAGAGGAGCAGGCCCGTCAGGCTGCCAGGCGGGAAGAACAGACCGCCGCGATTGAGGCAGCCAGGGCTGCGGGCATTGCCAGGGCCGCCGCGAAGGACGCCAAAAGGGATTCGTCCTTCGATTTCCCCGAACACCCGGTCACCAGTCGGGGAAGGCAGAAAAAACCCGTGATCGACATTCCTCTGGACGATGAGCCGCCCCGCCGGGAGCCGGAAGTGGACAAGCCCTCCGCCTCGCCCGCGCTGGAGGGGGAATTCTTCCAGGGCCGGGGCGGGGAGAGCAAGGCCGGAGGAAAGCAGAAAGAAAAGAAGGGGACGGAGGAACCCTCCGTCTCCGTGGAAAAGGACCGGTTGGCGGAGATCCTCACCCGGGAACGTCTCAAGGGGCCCGCACCCGGCAGCGGCAGAACGCTGCGGGTGGCCGAGGTGAAGAGCCGGGAGCTGAAACCGGTAGAGACCGCCATCTATCCCAAGAGCGAAAATCGGGAAGAACCGACCCGCAAACCCACGGAGCCGGCTTCTCCGGGTCCGGCAGCCGCTTCGGCCGCTCCGGCTGTACGTCCCGCTTCGGCCGCTCCGGCTGTACGTCCCGCCTCGGAAGCTCCGGCTTCTGTTTCCGCATCGGCCATGGATCCCGACGCTGCCGCCGTCCTGGCGGACGAAAAAGCGGCGAAGGCGGCAGACCGGGCGGATACCATCAAAGCGAAGGCCGAGATGGTGGCGGATATCGAAGAGAATGTTGCCGCGGAGGCAGAGGCAGAGCCTGTGCGCTACATCTATCCGCCCCTGACCCTCCTTTCCTCCGGCAATGGAGACGCCCATGAAGGGGGAATGGAAGAACTGAAGGTCACGGCCAACCGGCTCAGCGCCACCATCAAGAGCTTCGGCATTCCGGCGGAGATCTGCGATGTGACCCGAGGGCCCACCGTTACCCGGTATGAGGTGGAGCTGGAGCAGGGAGTCAAGCTGAACCGGCTGACGAACCTCTCCGACGATATTGCCCTGGCCCTGGGGGTCGGGGGCGTCCGGATCGCACCGATCCCGGACAAGATCTCCATCGTGGGCATCGAGGTTCCCAATAAGCACACCACCACCGTGTATCTGCGGGAGATCCTGGAGCAGCCGGTTTTCCGGGACAAGGCCTCCCATCTGGCCTTCGCCGTGGGCAAGGATATCGGAGGCAATCCGGTGGTGGGGGACATCGGCAAGCTCACCCATCTGCTGATCGCCGGCACCACCGGTTCCGGCAAATCCGTGTGTATGAACTCCCTCATCCTTTCCCTGCTGTACAAATCCAGCCCGGAAGAGGTCCGCCTGATCATGGTGGATCCGAAGATGATCGAGCTGGGGGTGTACAACGGCATCCCCCATCTGCTGATACCCGTGGTGACGGATCCCAAGAAGGCTGCGGGCGCCCTGCAGTGGGCGGTGATGGAAATGCTCCGGCGGTACCGCCTTATCGCGGATTCCGGTACCCGGGATCTGGACAGCTATAACCGCTACGCGGAACGTACCGAGGGCGTCCAGACCATGCCCAGGCTGGTGATCCTGGTGGACGAGCTGGCGGACCTGATGCTGGTGGCCGCGAAGGACGTGGAGGAGAGCATCTGCCGCATCGCCCAGATGGGCCGTGCCGCGGGCATCCACATGGTCATCGCCACCCAGCGCCCCTCTGCGGACGTGATCACCGGCCTCATGAAGGCAAACATCCCCTCCCGCATCGCCTTTGCGGTGGACAGCGCCCTGAACTCCCGGATCATCCTGGACGCCTCCGGCGCGGAAAAGCTGGTGGGCAAGGGGGACATGCTCTACGCCCCCATCGGCGCCGGAAAACCCACCCGTGTCCAGGGCACCTTCGTCACGGACGAGGAGCGGGAGGAAGTGGTGAACTTCGTGAAGCAGCAGGGCCTTGCCAACTATGCCAGGGATGTGCAGGAGGAGATCGAACGCAGCCTGGACAAGGGCAAGACCGCGGAAAAGGAAGCCTCCGACTCGGGAGACGGGGAGGATTCCGGCCTGGACGAGATGTTCGAGGAGGCCGTGGAGGTGGTGCTGGAGAGCAAAATGGCCAGCGTTTCCATGCTCCAGCGGCGGCTGAAGCTGGGGTATTCCCGGGCTGCCCGCATCGTGGACCAGATGGAGGAGAAGGGGATCGTGGGCCCCTTCGAGGGCTCCAAACCACGGGCCGTACTCCTGACCCTGGCGGAATGGAAGGAGAAGCAGGGCCTCGCCCCCGCTTCAGCGCTCCCGGATGACCAGGCAGAGGGGGAGATCCCGGAGGATGAAGAGGGCTGAATAGCCTCTGTTCTTCCATGAAATATTCTAAAAATAGAATAATCCGGCGGATCGGATTTCCCTTGTGGATTGTCCGATCCGCTGTTATAATGTTTAAGTAAAAAAACTGTGCATACCATTCTGAGAAGGAAAGGATGATATTTTTGGCAAAGCTCACCAGACTTCAGTTCGAGATCAACGGCGTCCCCCGCCATGTGATCGTCGATCCTGAAAAGGACAAGCTGTCCACCGTGCTTCGCCGGATCGGGCTCACCGGCGTGAAGGTCGGCTGCGGCATCGGCGTCTGCGGCGCCTGCACCGTGCTGGTCAATGATGAGCCTGTGCGTTCCTGCACCAAGAAGATCAGCAGCGTCCCCGAGGGAAGCCGGATCCTCACCATCGAGGGAATCGGCGCTCCCGGCCGTCTGCATCCCCTGCAGCAGGCCTGGATCACCTACGGCGGCATCCAGTGCGGCTTCTGCACCCCCGGCTTCATCACCTCTGCATACGCCCTTCTGCTGAAGAACCCGAATCCCACCCGTGAAGAAGTGCGCGAGTGGTTCCGCGCGAACCACAATGTCTGCCGCTGCACGGGCTATAAGCCCATAGTGGATTCTGTTATGGCTGCCGCCGCCGTGATGCGGGGCGAAAAGACCATGGCGGACATCACCTACGATTTCGAAGGCGAGAAGGATATCTACGGTTCCAGCCATCCCCGGCCCACCGCCCTGGCCAAGGCCACCGGCCTTGCGGACTACGGCGACGATCTGGCTCTGAAGATGCCCGAGGGCGTCGCCTACCTGGCTCCCGTTCTGGGCGAACAGATCCATGCCAGGATCATCGACATCGACGTCTCCGAAGCGGAGAAGATGCCCGGCGTCATCAAGGTCATGACCGCGAAGGACGTAAAGGGCGCCAATAACGTGGACTTCCCCGCGGTGGTGCCGCGGCAGCGCGGTTCCGGCCTCACCATCTTCCCCGTCATCTGCGGCGAGAAGGTCGTCCGCATGGGCGACGTGGTGGCTCTGGTGGCCGCCGATACCCGCGACCATGCCCGGGAAGCTGCCAAGAAGGTCAAGCAGACCCTGGAGCCCCTGCCCGTGTACATGACCCTGCCTGAGGCGGCCATGCCCAACGCCATCCAGCTCCACAAGAACGTTCCCAACTTCTACATGGAGCAGCCCTGCTACAAGGGCGACGCCCCCGCCGTGTTCGACGACGCTCCCATCGTGGTGGAGGGCTCCTTCCACAGCCAGCATGAGCCCCATCTGCCCATCGAGCCCGATACCGTTCAGGCCTACTGGGGCATCGACGGTATGCTCACCGTGCAGTGCAAGGCCCAGGCCATCACCGAGGCCATCGAGGGTATCGAGCAGGGCTGCGGCATCCCCAAGGACAAGATCCGCGTCATCATGAACACCGTGGGCGGCTCCTTCGGTTACTCCGTCACCGCCAACACCTACGCCCTGGTTGCCACCGCCGTGCAGAACCTGGATATGCCCTGTTCCATGACCCTGAGCTGGGAAGAGTTCCAGCACATGTCCGGCAAGCGCAGCGCCACCTATACCAACGGCCGCCTGGCCGTGAGCGAGGACGGCAAGATCCTGGCCGGCGAGTATGACGTGGGTCTGGACCACGGCGCTTACGGCGTGGTGGCCGGCAAGATCTTCAACAACCTGGTCTCCGTGGGTTTCCATGGGTACAATGTCCCCGCTTTCCGCGGCCTGGCCCGCGGCGTCGCCACGAACCATGGCTTCAACGCCGCCTACCGCGGCTTCGGCGCTCCTCAGATCTACACCTGCACCGAGGCCCTCATCGATATGGCGGCCGAAGCGGTGGGCATGGATCCCTGGGAGTTCCGGTATAAGAACGCCGCCCGTCCCGGCGATCTGACCATCAACAGCCGGCCTTACCACGATTACGTGTACCCCAGCCTGCTGGAGAAGATCAAGCCCTACTACGACCAGTATAAGAAAGAGGCCGAGGAAGGCCGCGCCGCCGGCAAGGCCATGGGTGCAGGCATCTCCATGGGCGGCTTCATCATCACCATCGGCATGTTCGACCAGGCGGAAGCCGCGCTGGAGCTCATGCCCGACGGCGGCATCACCTGCTACGACACCTGGGAAGACGTGGGCCAGGGCGGCGACATCGGCTCCCTCACCCATACCGTCAAGGCCCTGGAGCCCCTGGGCATCAAGGCCAGCCAGGTCCGTCTGGTGATGAACGACTCCAAGACCTGCCCGGATACCGGCCTCGCCGCCGCCTCCCGCTGCCACTACATGGGCGGCAACGCCATCATCAACGCCGCCGAGCAGCTGATGGCCGCCATGAAGAAGCCCGACGGGACCTGGCGCACCTATGACGAGATGGTGGCGGAGAACATCCCCACCAAGTACGTGGGCCATTACGACCAGTTCAACATCGGCCTGCCTCCCGGACTGGACCCCAACACCGGCGAGGGCGAGAAGAACCCCACCTATATGTACTGCGTCAACACCTGCCTGGTGGAGGTGGACACCAAGACCGGCAAGACCCAGGTCAAGCGCTACACCACCGTGGCGGACGTGGGCGTCATCGGCAACAAGCTGGCTGTGGACGGCCAGGCCTACGGCGGCCTGAGCCACTCCATCGGCTTCGCCCTGAGCGAGGATTACCAGGCCAACAAGAAGACCGCGAACCCCGTTGGCGCCGGCATCCCCCAGATCGACGCCGTGCCCGATGATTTCAACATCATCTATGTGGAGAATCCCCGGCCCGCCGGTCCTCAGGGTTCCTGCGGCTGCTCCGAGTGCTTCCAGTCCTCCGGCCACATGGCGGTCATCAACGCCATCAACAACGCCTGCGGCGTCCGGGTCTATGAGCTGCCCGCCACGCCCGATAAGGTCCTGGCCGGTCTCAAGGCCAAGGCCGAGGGCAAGGACATCAAGCCCGAACCTTACTTCCTGGGCTCCGATATGGACGACGAGCTGGAGCTTATCAAGGCCAATCCCATGTAATCAGCGCACAGCGCGCAATAAAGATCCCGGGGCTGCGGCCCCGGGATCCGCTTTTTATGTCTTTTCCAGCTCATCCGCAATGTATATCTCTTCCGCCTCCAGCAGCGCCTTCTGCAGCAGCTCCCGTCCCGCCCCCATTCTCCGGAAGCTCCGGCAGCAGGTCCAGCGCCTCTGAGGCCGCCGCACACAGGATCGCGTACATCCGTTTATAGTCGGCCATAGGTTCTCCCCCTTGATCTGATTTAGGCTATGTATAGCCTAAATAGTAGCATGGGTAGCCTACTTTGACAAGCCTATTCCGTTATGCTTGCCAAAAAGAAGGCGGTGCTGCTATGGATACAATATCGGTTATCAGGGAAAGGATCCTGCGCCTTTGCGCGGAGCGGGGGATCACCATCAATAAACTTGCCAACCTGTGCGCCCTGCCTCCGTCGTCCGTGAAGAATATCCTGTATGGCCGGAGCAGGGATCCAAAGATCCTGACGATCAAAAAGCTGTGCGACGGCTTGGAGATTACCCTGGGCGAGTTCTTTTCCACACCGGAGTTTGACGCGCTGGAGCAGGAGATCAAGTAAAGATTAATAACGGGCTG
Organism: Oscillospiraceae bacterium; assembly: GCA_017617795.1. Lineage (GTDB taxonomy): Bacteria > Bacillota > Clostridia > Oscillospirales > Oscillospiraceae > UBA1774. The sequence continues at coordinate 1,674 of JAFZVM010000072.1, read as the reverse complement.
CGGAGGATTCCGCAGCCCGTTAAACATACCGGAAAGAGGATCAGATCACTTTGCTCCGCTTCTTCCATCTGCCCGACAGGAAGTAGGGGAAGATCACGATGAAGAAGGCGAAGCCCGCAATGCTGCTGCCGTACCAGTATCCGTGGACCCCCAGCTTCAGAACATTGCCGAAGAGCAGGGCCAGGCCGATGCGGATGACGATGCCGTCCATAATGCCCATGACGAAGTTCATCCCCGCGTAGCCGATACCGTTGATCAGAGCGCCGGAGGGGGAGCGGGAGGCTGTGCCGAAGAAATTCAGAATGATGATGGGCACGACCTCCATGGCTACCGCCAGTACGGCGGGCTCATCGTTGAAGAGCCGGAACAGCGGTTCGGGGAAGAGCAGAAGCAGGACGGACAGGACCACGGCGAACACGGTGCTGATGAGCAGGTCGTACCAGAACACCTTCGAGACCCGGTCGTGCCTGCCTGCGCCGAAGTTCTGGCCGATCATGGTGGCCGCGGCGGCGTTTACGGACATGGTGAAAACATTGCAGAGCTGGGAGATCTTCCCGGAAAGTCCCGTAACGGCAGAATAGATGACGCCGTATACGTTGATGCAGGAATTGACATACATCATGGAAACGCTCACCGCCGTATTCTGGAGGCACACGGGGATGCCCAGGCGGACGATGGTGCCCAGGATCTTCTTGTCCGGCTTGAAGCTTGCGGGCTTGAAGTCAAAGCCGAAGGCCTCTCTCCGCCGGTACAGGTAGATAATGGAGACGATAAAGGAGAAGGCCTGGCCGATGACGGTGGCCAGGGCCGCACCCTTGGCCCGCATGTTCATCCCCGCCACGAAAACCAGGTCCAGGATCAGGTTCATCACGGCGGAAACGGCCACGAAGTACAGCGGGCGCTTGGAATCTCCCAGGCCCCGCATGATGTAGCTGACCACGTTGTACCCGAAGACGAAGAACATGCCGAAGCCGCAGACCCGGCAGTAATCCAGCGCCTCCTGCCAGGACTCCGGCGGAGTGTTCATCAGTTTGTTGTACTGGGCTGCGAAGAGGACGCTCACCAGGGTGGCCAGGATGGAAAGACTGAGGATGAAGGAGAACATGTTCCCGATCACCTTGCTCAGCCGGCTGCGTTCCCCGGCGCCGACTGTCTGGGCCAGCACCACGGTGCCCGCCTGGGCGAAGCCCACGGCGATGAACATGAAGAAATGCATGAATTCGCCGCCGATGCTCACGGCGCTGAGGCCGCCAGCGCCCACGTACCGGCCCACGATGATCATGTCCACGATGTTGTACAGGTACTGGAGGATGTTGGCAAAGACGAAGGGGAGGGCGAAGCGCACCAGCTGGGACGGGACGTTCCCCACCGTCAGGTCGTTGATCATGGATTTCTGCTTCAAAAGACTCACCTGCGAAACACGGTATTACCGGGAAATAACTTATCTATTATAACAGGTTTGCGCCGGATAGGGTAGAGGGAATCGCGCATTTTTGCGGTCCAATATAAAAGATCCCCGCGGGCAGAATGAACGGTAGTGTCCCAAAATCTGTGTAAACATCAAATAGCGGTGAAAAACAGGGCGAAAATATCTGGTCTGGCGGAGCGGCGGATTCCACCCGCCTTACCAACAGAATAAGCAGGAAACGGAACGCATGTCAAGGGCGGCGGCCT
>JAFZVM010000071.1 GCA_017617795.1 Oscillospiraceae bacterium | reverse complement strand
CGACGAGCTTGAGAAGGTCACAAATGACGAGCTCGACTTCCGTATCGAGGCCGAAAACACCCGCTTTTTCAAGGAGAACTGTATAGAGGACGGGGAAGCGGTCTCGTGTCCGACCGTGATCGACGAGCTTACGACTTCACGTATATTCACAATGACCTATATCGACGGCTGCTCCCTTGCAGAGAAGGAAAGGTTAGAGGCGGAGGGCTGTGACCTCGATTCGATCGGCCGCGCGATCGTCGAAAACTACGTTCATCAGGTGCTCGACGTCGGCGTGTTCCATGCCGATCCGCATCAGGGGAATATCATGGTCAGCCACGGCAGGCCGTATTGGATCGATTTCGGCATGATAGGCCGCATTTCGGAAAAGGACGTCGCCCTCATCGAAGAATTGGTGAAGGCGATGATCGCAAGGGACGAAGAAGCGCTCGTCGACTCGGTCATGAGTATGGGAGCTGCGTCTTCCGCGACCGACCGCGCCAAGCTCACTCAGGACGCCGCAGTATATATCAAGAAATACATGAACGCCAAGAGCGTCAGTGATATCAACATGACCGTTGTATTCGACGAGATCATGGGCGTCGCGTCGAAGAATCACATCTCCATGCCCAGCAGGTTCACGATGCTCGCGCGCTCCATCACGACGATGGAGGGCGTAATAGAAGAGCTCTGCCCGGAGCTCAACATTTTCGATCTGCTCTATCAAAAGATGAAGGAGCACATGCGGAAAAACTTCAGCCTTAAGCGCGAGATCGTCGAGATGGGCAGGTCGGTGATCGACGCCGGCAGGAAGACCGCGAAGATTCCCGTGCTCGCCTCCGAGGCGCTCGACAATATGGTCAAGGGCAAGATGAAAATGAACATGGAGATCACCGGTTGGGAGGAGCCGCTCGACAGACTGAGCCACATAATCAAATACTCGGTGATCACACTCGTCGCCTGCGTGCTGTTCGTTGGCTCCTGCATACTATGCACGACGGATTTCCTGCCAAAGCTGTCAAACGGAATGCCGCTCATCGCAGTCGTAGGGCTCGTATTCTCAATAGCGTTGGCAATATTCGCGGTAAAGAAGCTGAAATGACAGAAGGGATCTGAGCGAAGTTGCCATTATCCTCAGCAGTCAGCGGACCGGAATACTGCTGCATCTTTGCTTCCATTTCGCCCGTCGCATCCACATTTTTCGCGCTGAGAAACGGGCTGCCGTTGCATGTTATAGTTCTTTGTCTATATTTACAATCGGCAGTTCTTGAAAAGAACAGCGGGAAGATAATTCAAAGGAGTATACATAGATTATCAAAAGTTGGCACTGCTTTTGACATCTGTGTGGGTGTGGGCAGTTTTAATCCGCTATTCGGGGCGAACATGGGTAAGGTATCCGAAAGGCAATAATGGTTTTGGCATCTCTGACGAAAGGGCCAAATTTTAGGACAATTTTGGGACACTTGCCATAAAAAGACCCCAAAAACCGTCCAAAATCGTGAGAGACCAAATCGCGGAAACCGCTGATATTATGAGGTTTACGGCATATTGACGCAAGTCGTGAGAAGGCAGTAAGGGGAGGTGTGTAAGAAAACGTGCCGCCGGCACGTTTTCCCGCCGACCTGGCCCGCCCGCAGAAAGGAGATCCCTTCCCCGCAACAAATAATCTCAGCTCGCCATTCGGCGGACTGAGATTTTTGTTGTTTGACGACGGCGCCCGGCCGGCTTCCGCGGCGATGATCGTTCTGCTGAGCGTTTACCCGGCCTTTTTTCGCCGTCTTATTTCGGCCGTACCACGGTCTGTTCCGCAGACTTGCCGAAGAAGTGGTAACCGGAGCCGCCCTCACAGAGCAGGTCCAGCAGCTCGTCGGCCTTCGTGACCACGATGCCGCCCAGACTGGTAACGCCCCGCTTGAAAAATGCGTCCGGCAGCATACTGACCGTGGGACCCGTGACAAGGATCTCCGCGCCGGGTTTGCGCAGTTCCAGCAGTCCCGGCAGGGTGTCGTTCAGCACCGTGACGCCGGTGATCACCATGAGATCCGCCTTCGGTACGCATTTGTCCGCCTCGCTGGGAGGCAGATAATGGTCCAGCTCCTTGCCCTTGAGGGTGCGCCTGTCCATCTCCATGACGGTGAAATCCGCATCGGCGGCGATCAGCTTTTTCAGCATGGGCACCAGGGCTCCCACCACCACGCTGTAATCATAGCGGCGGGGGTCCACGTCGTCAAAAGCGTTGTACCCGTATTGGATGGTGTAATCTGCGGGTGGTTTGAGCTGCCAGTAAAGCGTGCTGAGGGCGTTCAGCGCTGCGATCCCCAGGGTACGCTTGAGAATATTCCGGTCGAAGATGTATTCCAGATACTCCGCCGCCGTCCGGCCTTTCAGACGGCCCGACAGGGGCATGGCCCGGGCGGAGCTGGGGCAGCAGACCGCCTCAGGCATCTCTTTCACCGGCGTATAGCATACCCCGCCGTGGCCGGTGGAAAGCTTGACGCCGGAGAAGAACAGCCCGAAGACCGCCCGCTCGATTGTGATCCTTTCCAGATCGGAGCCGAAGGCGTCCATGATCCTGCCCACGGTTTCTCTCAGGATTTCGTTCTCCATATTCCTGCCACCTGATCCTTTCCTGTTGTCACGGCTCCCGATCCTCAGTCCAGGATCTTGCCGTCCCTGGAGATCGTCACCACCTGCCAGGGGATGAACTTGCCGCTGTTTTTCAGGGCCGTTTCCGCCGCGTGCTGCAGGCCGCCGCAGCAGGGCACCTCCATCCGCACGATGGTCATGCTCCTGATGTCGTTCTCCCGGAGAATCGCCGTCAGCTTCTCGCTGTAATCCACGGCGTCCAGCTTCGGGCAGCCGATGATCGTGACCTTCCCCTTCATAAAATCCTCGTGCAGGTTGGCGTATGCGTAGGCCGTACAGTCCGCTGCGATCAGCAGCTTCGCGCCGTCAAAAAAAGGGGCCTGCGCGGGCAAGAGCCTGATCTGGCAGGGCCATTGGGCCAGCCGGGATACCGGCTTCGCCGCCGGAGCGGCATCCTGCTTCGTGTCCCGTTCAAACTGCGCGGCGGCGGAACCGGGACAGCCGCCTTTGTGACCATGATCCGTTCCGCTCATCGGTTTTCCCGCCCCGTTCTTCTCTCTGCTTGCCTTGACCGCCGCTTCGTCGTAGGCGGGAGCCTCCCGTTCTTCAATGGTGATGGCCCCGGCAGGGCAGTTCGGCAGGCAGTCTCCGAAGCCGTCGCAGAAGTCTTCCCGCATGAGCTTCGCCTTGCCGTTCACCATTTCGATGGCGCCTTCATGGCACGCTTCCGCACACAAACCGCAGCCGGTGCACTTTTCCTCGTCGATATGGATGATTTTGCGGATCATAGAGCCCCCTCCTTTTCCTTGCTCTCTGCGGCTTCCCGCTCCTTCTTCTGCCTGGCGACCGCCAGGAGCCGCTCGACCATTTCATCGCCCATACACTGCCGGGCGTATTTACGCCACTGCACACAGGTCAGCGTGTCGTTATAGATCACGAAACCGCAGTTTTCGCAGGCGACCTGCGTGTCGATGGAGAAGATCTCCACCTCGTGACCACACTGCGGACAGGTCCTTTCCATGATGGTGATCTGCGGTTTACCCTGACAGCCTTCCAGGATCATAGCTTCTCGCCTCCTTGCGTTTCCGGGAAGAGCATACTATAATATGGCCGACCGGTATGTTGTTGCAACAACAAGGAGGACGATTTTGTGAATTACTTTTCTCTGACCAATACGCCGCTGTTTCGCGGTATTCGTGAGGATGAGCTCCGGGAGATGCTCAGCTGCCTGAATGCCCGGGAACAGGAATACAAAAAGGGCGAGATCATCCTCCGGGCAGGGGACAGCGTGACGGAGGTCGGTCTGGTGGAAAAGGGCAGCGTGAACATCGTCGTGAACTTCTATTGGGGAAACAGCGGCATCTTCGGGCACGTGATCCAGGGCGATCTCTTTGCGGAGACCTATGCCGCCATCCCCGGCAAGGAGCTCTTGAACGACGTGATGGCGGCGGAAGACTGCCGCATTCTGTTCCTGGATATGCGGCATCTGACCACGACCTGCTCCAGCAGCTGCGTTTTCCATCAGCGGATCGTCCACAATCTGCTTCGCATCTTCGCGCAGAAGAATCTGAGCATGTCCTCGCGCATGATGCACATTGCTCCGAGATCCCTCCGGGAAAGGCTGCTGTCCTACCTCTCCGAACAGGCCATGGAGCATGGCAGCGCGCAGTTTTCCATCCCCTTCGACCGTCAGCAGCTTGCGGATTATCTGGGCGTGGACCGCAGCGCCATGTCCAATGAGCTGAGCAAAATGCAGCGGGACGGGCTGATCAGCTGCAAGAGGAACGAGTTCACCCTGCACGAAGCGGCAAATGCGGATTGAACCGTTTACCTGCAGGGAAAGCTGAAGATTCACACCCCTGTTTTTGAAATAACAAGGAAAAAGCGCCCATGCCGCTCCAAACGGAGCTGCATGGGCGTTGTCATTGTCGATCATCCCGGTCCGGCTCACAGCTTGCCGCAGAAGTCCTTCATCGCCTCGGAGATCCTGATCTGCTGGGGGCAGACCTGCTCGCAGCTCCGGCAGCCGATGCAGGCGGAGGGCTTCTTGTCCTCCGGCAGACTCATCAGCGCCATGGGCGCCAGGAAGCCGCCGCCGGTGAAGACATGCTCGTTGTACAGTTCCAGGAGCCAGGGGATATTCAGCCCCTGGGGACAGTGGGAGGTGCAGTAGCGGCAGGCGGTGCAGGGGAGCGCGGTGCGCCTGGTCATTTTCGCGGCCAGGGCCAGCAGCGCGGAGGCCTCTTCCTCCTTCAAAGGCTCGTCCGTTTCAAAGGTGCGCAGATTGTCCGCCAACTGCGCTTCATCCGACATCCCGGAGAGGATCACCGTGACGCCGGGGATGCCCTGCAGGAAGCGGAACGCCCAGCCGGGAACGCTTTCCCTTGGCCGGAAGGAGCGCAGCATGGCGGCGTCTTCTTCCGGCAGAGAGGCCAGCTTGCCGCCCCGCAGGGGCTCCATCACCCAGATGGGGATGTTCCATTCCCGCAGCAGCGCGGCCTTTTCCTTCCCGCCCTGGAATTCCCAGTCCAGCCAGTTCAGCTGCAGCTGGCAGAACTCCATGTCCTTTCCGTAAGCTTCCAGGAACCGGCGGATCACTTCCGCGCTTCCGTGGGCGGAAAAGCCCAGATGGCGGATGCGTCCCCTGCGCTTCTGCTCCATCAGGCAGGAATAGGTCTTGAACCGCGCATCGTCAAGGTACTGCTCAATGTTCAGCTCACAGACGTTGTGGAAGAGGTAGAAGTCGAAGCGGTCCACCCCGCACTTCCGCAGCTGTTCCTCGAAGATCTCCTCCACCTTTCCGAAATTGCCCAGGTCATAGCCGGGGAACTTATCGGCCAGGTAAAAGCTGTCTCTGGGGTAGCGCGCCAGCGCCCTGCCGAGGACGAGCTCGGAATGCCCGTCATGGTAGCCCCAGGCGGTATCGTAGTAATTCACGCCCCCCGCCATGGCCGTGTCCACCATGCGGAAGGTCTGCGCCTCGTTGATCCTGGCGTCGTCGCCGTCCAGTACGGGCAGACGCATGGCGCCCATGCCCAAGGCCGACAGACGAAGGTCCTGGAATCTGCGGCAGATCATCTGTATCTTCTCCTTTCGGCGATTTCTCGGCAGTCTGCTCCGGCGGAGTATGCCTTCATCATATCATCCGATTCCTTTCGCTTAAAAGAGCAGTATTTCTTACCCCTTTTTTTCGAGCCCCGCCACCGAACACTTGAAAACGAACTCATCCACGGCCCGGACGAAATCCGCCTCTCCGGTCCGGACAGAGCGGTCTCCTTCAAAGGAATGGGTGGCGATGAGATTGACGACGGCGTCCGGCAGGCCGGCTTCCGCGGCGATGATCGCTCCGGAGAGGGGGTGCCGCAGAAGGGCGGCGGACTCGCTGTGTACGGGTTCTCCCTCCCGGAGGGTGAACTCGGTGAACTTGCCGATGTCGTGGAGCAAAGCGCCGCAGACCACCAGATCCCGGTCAAGGGGGCGCCCGTTCCGGGCGAAAAACCCGCTGAGGAGCGAATAATCCGCAATGCACGTCTGTACGACTTTTCGGACGTGTTCGATCAGACTGCAGCGGCAGCCCGAATAGCTGACGGTCACCGGCGCCAGCTCCACCGTTTCCTCTGTCCAGCCGCCTTTTTCGGCTGCCGCTCCGGTGGCCTTCAGGGCGAGCTCCCGGAGGGCGGGATCCCCGATCTCGGCAAACTCGGGGAGCAGCTCCATCCATTTATCCGCACGGATCATCGGCTTCTCTCACTCCTCAACGGTCACGCCCAGGGAGACGTCATACCATTTATAGGGGGTGGGGTTGATGAACAGGGTATCGCTGCCCAGTGCCTTCAGCCCGTCCCGGATTTCCCCGGCAAAGTCGTCCATGGTCTTGCCCCATTTGCCGTTGTAGAGGTTGTCCTGGTGATTGGGGAAGGCCAGCTGGGCATGGTATCTGGCGATGACCCCGGCCCACTCTTCGGCGGGGACGCTTCCCGCGGTGTGGCGGAAAACGACGTTGGGACGGAATCCCTCGGCCACCTTGTAGATGTTGTTGTACTCATCGGTGCCGCTGACGAACATGATGCGGATGTTGTTGGTCAGGGTGATGCAGAAATCGAAGGAGAACATGACCCCCATATAGTTCAGCATATCGTGGCCGGAGCCGCCGAAATTTTCCCCGAAGGAGCCGGGCTTATTGGGCATGTTCAGCATGGGGAAGTGCTTCCCCCGGACGGTGAGGAGGGTGAAATCCGGCATCTCATAGGTGTCCATGTTGTCGAAGGGGTAGATCCGCCCGCCGGGTACTTCAAAGTACCTGGCAAGCTCCACGGCCACCATGCTGCTGCAGAACACCTTGCAGTCGAATTTCTTGTACAGATACCCGATGTCCGAGGTGTGGTCGTAGTGGCTGTGGGTCAGAAGAATGTAATCGCACTGCTGGATCTCATCCACGGAAAACGTGCGGAACCCCGCCAGGTTGACGGGAGTGATATAGGGGTCGGTGATGAGGTGCTTGCCGTTGGGGAGGATGAATTCATAGCATTGGGCGTTGATGTATCGGACCCGGAAACCGTTGATGTTCATTGGCGCTCCTTTCTTCTCTCCGGACTGCTTTTCGGATCGCTTTATGATCCGGCCGATCCGAGCTTGTCGGCGTTTACCGCGAATCTGACCGGATCCCCGCTGTAAAGCTCCATGATGGTGTCCGCCAGCATGGGGATCGTGGCCGAGGCGATGTCGTTGGCGGTCCCGGCCACATGGGGCGTGACCAGGATGGTATCTCTGCCCAGAAGGGGATCGTCTCTGCGGATGGGGGCGTTTTCCGGACAGTCGATGCCGGCGCCTGTGATGCGGCCCTCGTCGACGGCCTTCACCAGCGCCGCCTCGTCGATGAGGCCGCTTCTGGCGGTATTGATGATATAGGCGCCGGGCTTCATCCTTGCGATGGCCGCCTCGCCCAGCATATGGCGGTTTTCCTCCGTGAGCGGCGCATGGATGCTGACGAAGTCGGCGGTCCGCAGAAGCTCGTCCATAGAGACGTATTTCATGGCGAACTCTCGCTCCAGCTCCCCGCTGAGCCGGAAGGGATCGTAATACACGACCTTTGCGCCGAAGGCCCGGACCCGGCGGGCCACCTGGCGGCCCACGTTGCCGCCGCCGATGAGCCCCACCACGGCGTCGTTGAGGGTACGGGTGGTCTCCATGAAGGTCTTGTTGCTCCATTCGCCCCGTTGGGCGTACCGGTTATGCTCCGTCAGGTGATGGCACAGGGCCAGCATCAGCATCACCGTGTGCTCGGCCACCGCATAGGCGTTGGAGCCGGGGGTATTTGTCACCAGGATCCCCCGGGCGCTGGCGGTCTCCACGTCCACGGAGTCGTAACCTACGCCCCAGCGGGAGATCATCCTGAGGCCTTTGATCCGCAGGATGTCCTCTTTTTCTGCGCGGAAAATGCGGAGGATCACCACGTCGGCCCGGTCCAGAGCCTGATACTTTTCCGGGGTGTCGATCTTCAGAAGTTCCACGTCTTCCGGAAGGAGCTCCCGGAACTTTTCATAGGTGCCTTCGGGGTATATGCCGGATAACGCGACGATCATGCGGTTCCCTCCCGTAGGGCCTCGGCGGCCTGTCTCATCTGTTCTTCCGAGGGATCTCTGCGATTGCGCTTCGAGGTCTCCACGATCAGCCGCATGGGGTCGACGCCCTCTTCTGCGGCGATCTTTTTGAACGTTCCCAGGAAACTGGAGTGGGCGCCGCTGAGACCCAGGATCAGATCCGTGGGGGCGAGGGCAGGCCTGAATCCGTGCTCCGCCATGGCGGGGACCAGCTCCTCCTCCAGGAATTTCATAAGTCCGTAGAAATCCACCTCCGGGAGCTCGCCCTTCTGCTGGAGCAGCGCCACCATCAGCTCGGTGGGGATGTTGCCGGCGCTGCGGGCCATGCCCAGCAGGCCGCAGTCCACACCGGCGCCGCCGTGGGCCAGGGCGGCCAGGGCGTTGGCGGGGGCCAGACCCAGGTTGCTGTGGCCATGGAAGAGCACGGGGATGTCCACCGCAGCGGTGAGCGCGTCAAAAAAGGCGGCCGTTTCTTGCGGCTGCATACAGCCGGCGGAATCCATGACGGTGAGCTCATCCAGGCCCGCGTCCTGCAGCTCCCGGGCCTCCCGCGCCGCCTCTTCCGGCGCGGCGAGATAGGCCTTCATCAGGGAGTATCTCGCCGTCAGACCCTGCTTTTTGACCTCCTGGATGATGGGCACGGATCTCTCCCACATGCCCGGTTCCGCTCCGATGCGGAGGAATCTCATGCCGTGCCGGGCGGCCAGCGCCACGTTTTCGGCCCGGTAGCGCTTGGCGTTGAGGAACATACCGAGCTCGGCCCTGTCCGCAAAGGGTTCGGCCAGCTCCAGATACTCCCGGTCGTTCAGCGGCGCGACGTTGCCCAGTTCATAGGCGCCGATGCCGCCCGCATTGCCGAACTCGATGGTTTTTATGTTGTTTTCGATCAGGCCCCGGAGCATCAGAACGGTCAGGTCCGCGGGAAAGCCTTTTCCGAGAACGTTGGATCCGTCCCTCAGCGTACAGTCCATGAGGCGCATCGCTCTGCCTTCTTTCTCATTCAACGTTGTTTTCTCCCGTCCCCGGGGGACAGGGATCATTCCTCGTTCATCTTCTCTTTCAGGTCGTGAAGGCTCTTGTCATGCTGCGCCTTCGTGATCGCGCCGGTCTCCAGAAACCGGTCCAGGGTCTCCTTCTGCTCCAGATACAGCCTGTGGTTTTTCTCCCGATAGGTGAGATGATCCCAGGCTTTGTTTCCGCTTTCCATCTGACGAAATCGCTCCTTTTTGATCCCTGTTCCCCCCGGACCCGTTCGGGCTCAGGGGCCGTGCTCTTAACTGATCTGCGGGAAGAAACGCGCGATCAATGATCGATGATATGGAGCAGCGTTCCGGTTACGCCGAAGGCCCAGTGCACGATCCAGACGCCGTAGATCGACTGCTGCTTCTCGTAAAGGATGCCCTCCAGTCCGGCCAGCAGCGCTGCTCCCAGCATGAACATCAGACCCAGGTGGATATGCAGCGTGGCAAAGGACATGGAGGAGATCACGATGGCCGCGGCGCCCACGTGCCTTCCCACCATGATCCGCCGCAGGTTGCCCTGGATCACGCTTCGGGCCAGAAACTCCTGAACGCCCGCGGTAAAGACGTAGATGATCTGCCGGACGCCGAAGGCGCGGATGTCGAAGAACGGGTATTCGGGACCGAAGGCGTTGGGGGCGAAGAGGCGGATGACGGCCTTGGCGGCGCACATGACGGCGATGGCGCAGACGGCGATGATGAGCCCGGTGCGCACAGTCCGCCACGGGGTCTCCGTTTTGATGCCCAGATCCTTCCAGGTCAGACTGGTTTTGCCCAGGATATAGAAGAACATCAGGAAACCCAGCACCTCCACGCCGTGGGTCATCACGTCGGTGGAGACCGGCTGCCCCAGATACTGCCAGAGAGCGTAGACGATCATCCAGCCGCAGTAGGCAAACAGAAAAGCCGAGAAGGTTTTGGAGGAGTCCTTGATCAGCTCGGAATAGATCATATTGGCCAGGGAGACGGCGGTCATGGAGCCCAGGGCCTGGAGACTGAATTCATCGTCCTCGGTAAAGGGAATGATCTCGCCGCCGCTGCCCAGCTTGTTGATGAGCTGCAGGACGCCGATGAGCTTCTCCTCGGAATCCTCCAGGGGGACGACCAGCATGGAGCCGGTCCGGTAGCCGGTCATGGCGTCATACCGCTTGGGGCCGGAGAAATCGAAACGGTCGCTGTGATAGACGTCCGGGATGTTGATCAGCTCCCGGCGGATGGCCGAAAAGGCGCAGACGTTTTCCTCCTGCAGCTCCACGGGCGGCAGGGTCATATCCTTCCTCGTCCGGTTCACTTTCTGGGAAAGGGTCTTCATGATGTGAAAGGACAGGCGGCCTTTTTCGTAAATATACAGCGTGCCCGCATCGCAGGCTGTGATCTTCATTGCCTCCGCCAGGAGCTTTTCCAGCAGAAGGTTCTTGTCCTTTTCCGCCGTCAGCTCGCTGCTGATGGCAACGATCTCATGAAGATCGGCACGGTTCAGCATACTCTCTCATCACCTTTATACGGACGTTCCTGAACACAGTATACCATGATAAACTCCGGAGTTAAATATGATTCATATAATCTTGACCGTCGGCAGGGAAGGATGAAAACGGAACGCCGGCGGGCGGACAAGACTTGCAATCGGCTCCGAACCTTGCTATCCTGTTGCCATGATCAGTTTAGAGGAATACGAAAAGATCGTCGAGGAATTGCTGGATGAGCTGCCGGAGGAGTTTTTCCGGGAGCTCTCCGGCGGCGTGATCGTGTCCGAGGCCACGGTGGTCCCGGATTATGCCCGGGGAGACGATCTCTATACTATGGGGCAGTACCAGGTCACCTACGGCATGAGGCAGATCGTGATGTACAAGGGCTCCTTTGACCGGGGCTACCCCTGGGCGGATGCGGCGGCAGCCCGGAGCCTGATCCGCAGCACCCTGCGCCATGAGTTCAGGCATCATCTGGAATCCATAGGCGGGATCCATAATTCCTCTTCCCTGGAGGCGACGGACGAACGGAATAAACAGACCTATCTGTCTTCCCACGAGAATGGACGGTGAGGAAATGAAGACTTTGCGAAGATGCCTGGCGGCGGTCCTGGCGATCCTGGTGCTGGCGGCCGGCGCCTTCTGGTTTTATTGCCGGGTGATCAACGGACGCTCCTTCATGGCGGGGGTGGTGGACCTGGTGCTGACTGTCCAGCACAGGAGCGACAAGTTCCGGGATCCGGAGGTCTGCGCGGCTTACATCGCGGAGAAGGCAGAGACCAACCGGGAGCCGGTGGAGATCGAAAAGGCCAAATTCGGCGTGAGCCTCCGGGAGGAGCGGCTGGAGCCCCTCCAGGCGTTCATTTATAACGACCAGGAGCATCCGGCCCAGACGGTGTTCTATTTCCATGGCGGCGCGTACATCAACCAGCCCAACGCCCAGCAGCTCACCATGGCTGCCCGCACGGCGAAGGAGACGGGCTGCGAGGTGGTGCTCATGGTCTACCCCAAGGAACCGGTGTACGACTGCGAGACAGCCTATGACCTGTGCCTCTCCTATTACCGGAGCTATCTGGAAAACAACGACTGCGGGAAGATCGTCTTCATGGGAGATTCCGCCGGAGGCGGCCTGGCCCTGGGCCTGGCGGAGGTCCTGCGGGATCAGGGGGACGTGTGTCCGGAGGAACTGATCCTCATCTCCCCCTGGGTGGACGTGTCCATGACCAACCCGGATATGCCCGAATACCTTAAGAAGGATCCCATGCTGGGCATCGATGGGACGCGCAGACTCGGCGTGGTCTGGGCCAACGGGCTGGCGCTCACGGATCCCCGGGTGAGTCCCCTTTACGGGGACCTCTCCGGCCTGGGCCGCGTCACCCTCACTGCGGGGACCTGGGAGGTCCTCTATCCGGATATCCTGCTGCTGGCGGACAAGCTGGAGCAGGCGGGGGCGGAGCTGGAATTGATCACGGCGGAGCGGATGATCCACTGCTGGCCCATCTGCCCGATCCCCGAGGCAAAAGCCGCCCTGGCGCGGATCTGGTCCGCCGTCACCCGGTGAGACCATTCCCGAGGAAAGGAACGCAGAAATATGAAGCTGCATATCATCCGGCACGGAGACCCGGACTATGCCCGGGATACCCTCATGGAGCGGGGCTGGCGGGAAGCGGAGCTCCTGGCGGAGCGGGTATCGAAGATGGGGATCAGCGCCTTCTATGTATCCCCCCTGGGCCGGGCGCGGGATACCGCCTCCCTGACCCTCCGCCGCCTGGGGGTGCAGGGGGAGACGCTGGAGTGGCTCCGGGAATTCGCGCCTGTCCGCTTTGACCCGGATAAGGGCAGGGAATCCGTGGTCTGGGACTGGCTCCCGGCCCGCTGGACCCGGGAGAAGGCCTATTACGACCGGGAGGCCTGGCAGCATACGCCCGTGATGGAGCAGGCGGGGGTGCCCGGAGAGAACGCCATGGTGTGCGGCGGCCTGGACGCCCTCCTGGCCCGGCACGGGTACGCCCGGGACGGGGAGATCTACCGGGCGGACCGGCCCAACCGGGACAGTATCGCCCTCTTCTGCCATTTCGGCGTGGAGTGCGTGATCCTGGGCCATCTGCTGGGGATCTCCCCCATGCCTTTGTGGCACGGCGCCTGCGCCCTCACCACCTCGGTCACCACCCTGATCACGGAGGAGCGGAGACCGGGTCAGGCTTATTTCCGCATGTGCGCCTTCAGCGACGTATCCCACCTCACCGCCGCCGGGGTGGAGCCCAGCTTCTCCGCCCGCTTCTGCGAGACCTGGGACTGCGCCGAGGAACGGCACGACTGAAACTCTTCAACTCGGACCCGCTCTGCTGGGCTCCGAGTTGAGAAGGCTTACATCGCCGCTGCGCGCCTTCGTCGTCGCAAATCTCACGGGCTGCGCATCCGCGGTTACTGTAAGGGCCGCGAATGCTTGCGTGCGTTCGATTGCTCCTCCTCTTCAAACTGAAGCGGACGCTTCGGTTTGAAAAAGGACGAGGGCTCGGAATCCCGGAGCAGCGACGCAGTGCGGAGCTGCGAACCATTTCGAGCCCGAGGACGCTGCGGCGATAGATGTATTTTCGGCCAGAAATGAATTCCGCTCGAAAATAATCTCCTCTTTATTCGCGGCTTCCGAGCCGCGAACTCTGCGAGGCTGATCGTTCCTTTATCTGCAGTCTGTGGCCTGCCGCGTTAGCGGCAGGCCGTTTTTCTTGCCGTGTTGGAAAGAATAGACTATGATATTTTTCGGTATCTGTCACTTTTTGCCCTTCTCGCGCAACTTAACAGACAGAGGGAAGTGACGGCGTTGTTCGCAGAGACGGATCAGGAATATTTGCGGGGTCCCGGCAGCCCGCTCCGGCTGGAAAAAGCGGAGCGGGAATTTATCCATGCCCTGTATCTGGAATACTATCCGGCGCTGCGGAGCTATGCCGCCGTCATGGGCTTCCGGGACTGACGGTGCTCCATGCCTCCCGGGAGGTCAGCGTCCTTAGGGCATTGGGGGTGAAGAGCCGGAAGTGTGTGGGGATCTATACGCTGGCCCAGGTCCTGTGCGCCTTCGTGGGTCTGATCCTGGGCTTTCTTCTGGTGATCCTGATCCAGAAGCCGGAGCTCTCTGCCGCGGCCCGGCCCTTCGGCGTCTATCTCGCAGCCCCTCTGGCTTTGCCGGAACCTTTTACAGCGCACCCCGCAGGAACGGGCAGGCATCCGGGAAAACCTCTCAGTCATCCGCCTTGCGGGAAACGGCGGATGCCAGCTCCCCTTTCAGGGGAGCCAAAACACGCTTCTGAGCATGCTGGCGGGGCTGGACGCCCCCGGGGAGGGGGAGGTGGTCCTGGGGGAGAATAACCTGAAGTCCCTGGACCTGGACAAGTACCGCCGGGAGGGGGTCAGCATCATCTTCCAGGCCTTCTGCCTCCTGCCCCTGCTCACCGTCCGGGAGAACGTGTGCCTCCCCATGGAGATGCAGGGCGTCCCGGAAGGGGAGGCCCGGGCCAGGGCAGCGGAGGCCCTGGTGAAGGTGGGCATCGAGGAGAGCAAGCATAAGCGCTTCCCTTCCGCCCTCTCCGGCGGGGAACAGCAACGGGTAGCCATCGCCCGCAGCCTGTGCAGCGGCGCTCCCGCCCTCCTGGCGGACGAGCCCACGGGGAACCTG
>JAFZVM010000070.1 GCA_017617795.1 Oscillospiraceae bacterium | reverse complement strand
GGGTGCCGTCGGCGGACGCCGCCAGCTTCAGCGGCTCCGCGTCCTCCAGGAGCTCGTCGGCGAAGCCCAGCTCCACCGCGTCCTTGCCAGTCAGGTAGGTGGTCTCGCCCATCATGGTCAGCAGCTCCTCCTGGGCCATGCCCGTCTTCCGGGCGTAAGCCGCGGCGATGGCGCTGTCGTACTGATCCAGGGCCGCCTTTTCCTCGCCCAGATCGTCGGCGTTGTACCAGCCAAACTGGAAGGCCGCCGCCTTGTGGATCATGACCAGGCCCGTGGCGTTCACCTGTACGGTGTCGCAGGCCGACATGATCACCGACGCAGCGCTCATGGCCACCGCGTCCACAACGCAGGTCAGCGCCGTGCCGCCGCGTGCCATCTCCCGCAGCCGGTTGTGGATCAGCATGCCCACCACGGCGTCGCCGCCGTAGGAGTTCAGCCGGATCGTCACGCGCTTGCAGCCGGCCACGGCCTTCAGATCCTCCAGGAATTCGTCCTGGATGATGAAGCTTCCCTCGATCTCCTTCCCGGTCCACCAGTCCACGGGCCGGCGCTCCACAACGTCGCCGTACAGGGTGATCTCCGCGTCCGTGCCGTTCTTGCTCGCCATGGCGTAGCAGGGCCGCTTGATGTCAAACGGTTTCATGTGTTCAGGCATTGCCCTCGCCTCCTTCGTTCGTCTCGCCGTCGCCGCCGCCGTCCGAATCCTCCTGCTGCAGCAGGCCCGCGTCCTTCAGCCGTGCGACCTCGGCCTTGCGTTTGGTGATGTTCTCGTCATAATCGCCGCCGCCCATCTCCTGGGTCACCTGCTGGCCCGTCTTGATGGCGGCACCCATCTGCGCGATTCCGGCCTTGGTCTCCTTCACGGGATCCAGGCTGATGGAAATGGGTCCCACCCACTTCGCGCCGCACCAGGCCGCGCGGACCAGGGGATCGTCAAAAAAGCCCGGGGCCTTGATCCGGCCCAGGGCCACGGCCTCCGCCAGCCACAGCTCGTACACCGGCTGGCAGAAGTCAGAAATAAACCAGCTTCGGCGCATCCGGAAGGCCTCCCAGGCCTCCATCAGCGCGCCGCGGCTGGCGCTGTAGCTGCTGTTGAATTCCTTCACCAGCACGTCGTAGGGGATCTCCAGCGACGCGCCGATCAGCCGGCAGAACACCTTTACAAAGATGTCGAAGCCGGTGGTCTGGATATTGGGGTTGGCGAAGTTCACGTTCTCGCCGGTCTTCAGGTGCAGCACAGTGCCCGGGCCCATCCGGTATTCGTCCGGCCCGGCGGGCGTCGCCTGCCGCCGTTCCTCGGCAGGGCCGTCGGCCTGCACCTCGTTCACGGGGATATCCCCGCCGCCCTGCTCCGTGGTGATCCATGCGGTGAAGAAGGACCGCACCAGCGCAGCCATCAGCTCGGAATCCGTGCACCGGCGCAGCTGCAGCAGCGATTCGATCACCCTGGCCAGGAACGGCACGCCGCGGTACTGCTCCGGCCGCTCCGGGCTCATGATGTGCAGGATGTTCGGCAGCCCGGACCGCTCGCCGCGCACCGGGATCCTGCTCCATTTCATGGGCTTGTCGTTCAGTACCAGGGCGTCCGGGTACCGGCTGGCCACGTGATAGGCCGTGATCCTGCCGTTTTTGTCGGTCTCCACGCCGTCGTAGACGCGGTTCCCGGCCCCCGGCTGGTCCTTCGGGATCTCGGTCTCGGTCACCGACTGCAGCGCCCCGCCGTATGCGGTGGGCGTGCAGATCCGGTCCGCCTCGATCAGGTGGAGCCGCAGGCTGTAGGGATTCCGGCTTGTCCGCCGCTCCCGTTTCATCAGGGCGAAAACGTCGCCGCTCATGTCCGCGGCCTTGAAGGCCAGGGCCTGCATCTCGTAGAAGGTGTTCAGGCCCAGGGCATCGCAGCGCTCCGCCTTTCCCGCCCACAGTTCGAATTCGGCCTCCGCGCGCTGCTGCCAGCGCCGGCCCTCCTCCTCGGAGATGCCCAGCACGTCCAGGTCCGGGGTGGACTGCATTTTGAGGCCCGGGCCGATCACGTGGGTGCGGTTCGTGTCCAGAGCCGCCGTCGCCAGCGGCGTGGACATATAGAGCAGGCGCGACCGCCGGCGCAGCACCGGCAGCGACGCCAGGATGTCCTCCTTCGGCGATCCGCTCGACGGCGCGAAGCTCCGCAGCGCCCTGCGCTCAAAGCTCGCCCCCGCCTCCGCGTATCCGCTGTTTCGCACTTGTTTCATCATTGCCTCCCGATAAACAATGGACGGGCCCGCCGTCCGCTTCCCGTGGCGGCGTCACACGCCGCCGTCTTTCCGCGGGGCGGATACCCTCCGCCCGCGCCTCTTATTGCACGATTTCCCGGATTGCCTGGACTGCTTTCTCCGCAGAAGCCAGGAGCTCGAGGATCTCGTCCATCTTCTGCTTTGCGGCGCCGGCAAATCGCTCCGCGGTGTTGAACCGCTTGCCGCAATCGTCGCAGTGATACCTCCGCCTGCGCTGTGTCCCGTCCTGTATCACGCGGCTGTCGATCACCCGTGTCTGATAACTTCCGCAGTAATGGCATCGCATACGTTTTCTCCTTTACGCGCGGGACGGATGCCCGCATCCGCCTGCTTCCTTGCCAGCAGAGAGATGCCGTCATCCGTCCGATTTCTGATCCGCAGGAAGGCATGGCCCCATGCCTTCGCCGTTCAATTGCCGCTTCCTTTCACAAAAAATGAGCCGCGCAGGGCCCGAAAGGAGCGAAAGCGGCCCTGTGCGGCGGTAAAGCCCGCAGGCTGTTACCCGATATCAAAAACAGGCCAGGCGGCCGAAGCCCCCGCGCCTGTCATTAAACATAGACATATGGTGTCCACCAAGATACGCCGTTGATCCAGATTTCCATATTCCGCAAATTGAACGATCCGGCGAACGCGTTTGTGTTGCTTGCTTTTGGGCCGAAAACGATTTTACCGGCTTTAATTGCCAAGGAACTCGTGACGGTTTTAGTCGACCATGAAGCACCGCCGTCCTCCGATCTCTTGATCCGATACGTCGTGCCGTCATATGAAATCTGCATGATAGTAGAGACTTGGTTCGTCACAGAAACGTAAACGGAACCATTGGATATATCATAAGAAGAACCGTTAACGCTTTTTAGATACAGTCTATGTTGTGCATTATTACTTCCGCTTTGCACCAAAACACCGCCGGACGAAATCATGTTTTGATATCCGGACGAGCCTGTTTTCTTTACCTCAAATTGGATTACCCAGGGCGATGTACCCGGATTAAACGATTGCGGTGTTTGAATCCAGCTTGTTGAACTTGGTGTCATCCATCCATCAACGATTGTTGGCGAACCGATTTTTTCAAAATTTTCGGTTTCTACAGGTGTTGATTTACCCTGTGCCATCAGCGCCCTGCGTCTTCTTAGAATGTTATTCATACCGCCACCCCCGAAAGGGCAGCGACCGCTTCCTCAGCGCATATATATATATATATATATTCTGGATAAAAACCGTCATTTTCATAACTTTTTCTCCTTTTCACAGTTCGTAGGGAGGCATGCCCTCATGCCTCCGCAATATCAATCCGCGGCAAAGCCGCCACCCCGGAGCGCAGCGACCGAAACCTTCTCCTTGAGGCGAAGGTGCCCCCCAGGGGCGGATGAGGTGTCCCGCCGCGGCGGGATCTCCGCATTGCTAATCCATCGGCACTACGCCGAAGGCACGCCGGCGGCGCCCGCCGTCCAGCAGCCCCTGCAGTTCGTCGATCTTTTCCTCGGCACGTTCGATCCGTTTCTCAAGATCCGGAAGATCAAATCGGGTGAGCTGCCGGTCGTCCACCATGTAGGACTTGACGCCGCCATCGATCAGGGCGATGTAGGCCGGCATCAGCTTGTCATATACGCTCTGCCAATAATCCAGGCGCTGTTTGATCACGGTTTTTGATTGCATGTGTGAGTCACCTGCCGATCTTCATAAATTTCTCCCAAGGAGCGCAGCGGCCCTGCGGCGGAGTCGCCCTACCGGGTCCTGCCAAGCCCCAGGATCGCCCAGCCCTCCGCCAGCCCGTACACGGGCCCGCGCAGGATGTAGATTACCCGTCGGGTAATTTCCCGGCCGGTGTACTCGTCGTTTTCATACTCCCGCAGCTTCAGGGTGTCGCCCACCTGAAAGCCCCGGTCGTCCCGGCGCAGCTCGAAGGTCTTCTGGCCCGATAGCACGGCACCGTAGTATTCCGGCAGCGTCTTCAGCTCGTGCAGCATCGCGGATCTCCTTTCTCACCATGCGTCGAAGCCAAGATCGCTCCCGCTCCCGACCCGGCGCACCGCCTGTGCGGGCCGTGCCGGTTTCGCGGACGGAGAGATCTGGCCCCTGGCCTGTTTCAACTCCTTCTCGATCTTCGCCAAATCGCAGCGCAGGCTTTTCCTGGCCGCCATGGCGTAGTTGCGGCAGTCCAGCGCCTCGTTGCGCTCGTGGCCGGGCAGCTTCACCCACACCCAGGGTTTTTTCTTCTTCGGCTGATATTCCAGCCGCTCGGACAGAAGCCCCCGGAAGTACCGCTCCCCGTATTCGTCCCGATCGGGAAAATGGCAGTAGCCGCGCTTGCCCGGCTCTTGCACCTTCAGGTCGTCCATGATCTGCTGCTTGCCGCTGTCCACACCGATCTGATACTGCCAGCAGGTACCCTTGACCTTTCCATCGGCGTCCTGATACAGCATCCGCTTCGGCGGCGCCACGTACGGGATATCCTGTCCTGGAAAGCCCTTGATGGCGAAGACCTGACGGCTCAGCCGCCGGTCGCACTGCGCGCGGACGGTCTGGGTGAAATGGCCGCCCTCGTCCATAAAGGTCACGCTGACGCGCACCCCCTGGCCGTCGGCGTAGCGCCAGGTCTTGTTGATCAGCTCGTCCAGCTGCGCCCAGACCTCCCCGCTGTCCGGCCGACCCATGATGACGCCGTATTGAATGCCCCAGGTCTCGTCCCGGAAGCCGTGGCCCACGACCTCGTATTCCAGGCGGTTGTCCTGGGTGTCCACACCCATGGTCAGGACCAGCACGCCCTCCGGCACCTCCACCGACTCGCCGTTGGCGTCCGTTCCGTAGTCCTCCCGGCGGGCCAGCATCTCGTCCTCGCTGGCCAGGTCGCCGCGGTTCTCCCACAGCTCCCCGAACAGGGTGTTGAATACCACCTGCAGCCGCGCCGGGTCGGATCTCGCGTCCAGGAATTCCCCGATGATCTTTTCCCAGCGCACCCATGGCGAGACGAAGGCGTTCAGCCAGAACGAGCGCTTTCCCTTCGTCAGCGCCGCCGGATTGGCCGCCTCCCAGCGGGCCGGCTGACGCTTCATGGTGCGCTCGTCCGAGACGGCCCCGCAGCCGGGGCAGCAGTACCAGACGTCGCGCACCTCGTATGTCTTCTCACCGGCCACGATATGGGTGTCGTACTCGAAACGGATGTCCCGGAATCGGATCTCGTGCCATCCCCCGCAATGGGGGCACTGGCTTTTGTACCGCTCCATGGTGCCGGTGTTGTATGCTTTTTCAATGCGGCTCGCGCCCTTGATCGTTGGCGTCGAGCATTCCACTGCCTTCGCGTTGTAGAAGGTGGTCTGGCGGCGGAGCGCCAGCAGCCAGGGGTCGCCCTCTCCGCCGGCGGAGGTCGCCCAGCGGTCCATCTCGTCGCCGAACAGGTACCGGATGGGCTTCGATGCCAGGCTGTGGGCCTCCATGGACCCGCACATGGTCAGGATCCCGCCGGGATAGGCCTTCTGGCGGATGGTGTTCTTGCTGTCCCGGCTCTTCGGGTCCGCCACCTTCGCCCGCAGGCTGGGGCAGTCCCTTATCATCGGCGCGATGCGCAGCTCCGAGTATTCCCGCGCGTCCTCCACGGTAGGCTGGACGAACAGGATCGAGCTGGGATCCTCGTCGATGATGTAGCCGATGGCGTTGTTGATGAATTCCGACTTGCCGACCTGCGAAGCCGCCACGAAAACGATGTGGCTGACCTTCGGGTCGGTGAAGGCATCCATGATCTCCCGGACGTAGGGCGTCCGGCTCACCCGGAACGCACCCGTCTCTGCCGAGGCCTCCTGGCTCAGCCGCCGCTTGGTCTCCGCCCACTCGGTTACGGTGATGTCGCTGGGCGGCGCCAGGGCCAGCAGACAGGGCCGCAGGGCCAGATTCAGCCGCTTCGCCCGTGCCAGGCGCTGCTGCCGTTCCTCCTCCTGGAGTTTATCCGGTTTCTTCGGGATGCTTTTCATCCCAGTTCCTCCTGTCTCGCACCAGGGCCTCGTAGGCCTCCGGATCGTACTGGAACTGAGCGATCTCCCGGAGCGCCGCGCCCACCTCCCGCCGGATGATCACCGACGCCTCCACGGCGGTCTCCGCCGCCGCCACGTCCTCCGCCAGCCGTCCCGGCATGGCCGTCAGGACGCTGCGCACGGCGTAGATCAGCTGCTCGGTCATGGCCCTCACATCCTCGGAGCGGTGCATCTTGCCGGACAGCTCATTGACCTCCATCAGGGCGATGGCGGCCTTGGCCTTCTTCATGTCGGTCTCGGCCTTCCGCCGCGCCTTCTCCTGCTTCAGGTCGTCCTCCTGGAGCTGCTTGCGCTCTTTCTCCAGGAAGGTGAGATAGCGCTGCACGCTGTCGCCCAGGGCGAACCAGCCCCGGCGCACCGGACGAAGGATGTCGTCCTGCGCCAGCTGCTGTACCCGCCGTGCGCTGATCCCCAGGATCCCCGCCAGCTCTGTGGTCTTGACCTCGGTTTCGGCATTAACGTCCTGCCTGATTTCCTTGGCCACAGCCTATCTCCTGAATAAGCGCTTGAACCACGCGGCAACGCCCCAAAACGCCTGCTTCAACCAAAGGCGGACCCGCTGCACCCGATAGCGCAATCTGTCGCGGGATTTCTCCTTTTGATGTTCACACCTCTTTTTTGGCTCCTTCTCCGGCCTCTGCCGGTAGGCGTCCCAGTAGCGGCAGCGCTCGTCCATCAGCTCCGGGAAAAAGATCTCGCAGAATTCCCACCGGTTGAGCTCCAGCGCCCTGGCCAGGTTTACGATCTGCCGCCGGGTCGGCTCGAGGTCCCCGCGCAGCAGTTTCTGCACCAGCTTCCGGTGCCAGCCCAGCCGCTCCGCCAGGATCCGCACACCGCACCGCGCCTGCACGACCGTCCGTAGCTTGTAAAGATTCATCGCCCGCTCCTTTCGCCACATTCTGTCAGATTCCAACAAAAAAACAAGTCAACAACCTGTTGGAGATGTCAATAACAGCACTTTTCTGCATCAATCCCCCGGGATTTGCAGCGTATCTGCTGAAATTCCCCGAAATATCGCTGCAATTCAGTGCCAATCGCCCTGTATTTCGCCGCAAACAAGTGTCGACTGCCCTGTATTGCTCTGCAAATAAGCATCCACTGCCCGGGATTCGTAGCGAAACTCCCGAAAAATCGCCGTCAGAAACTACGCGTTTTCCGGGCTCGCTGCACCCGCGAGTCTCGGGGCCGCCCCGTCACAGAACCTATTTTTTCAGCCGCGGGTCTGCCCATATTTGTCCCTGGACATAAGGGCCGGCCACCCTCTAAAAAGGTCTCGCTCAACAAAATCTTTTTCGCAGGATTTTTTGCAACCTTTGTGCGACCGTGTACAGATACAGACGGTTTTACCGCCAACGATGTCCACGTAAACAGGAATTGTTTCCTTCTCTTTCACGTTTCCCTCCTTGGCGGCATACCGCTATACTCGAGTCAAAAGCACGGCACGGCTATGCTCCGCGTTTTTTGTCATCATGGTCAAGAATTCATCCTTGCTGAAGTCCGACAGGCGGAAGACCTCCTCCGGCCGCATGCCGAGTTCACGGCTGATCTCCTTTACAGATTTCCTCGCGTCCAGCAGTTCTCTGACGATAGCCTTCATGGGCTCCAGCAGATGCGTGCCGCGCGCGCGGTTGTGGGTGATGGTCCCGTACATATTCTCTTAACGATCTTTGTGATAAACAAAAATAACTGGAACTTTTCCTTCGAGCTTTGAAAAAAGCGGCCAGAGGACCATGTCAGCAAAGACGGTCTGCATGCCGTTCATGCTGATCCAGCACTGGAACGGGCACATAACGCCCATGACGATGCGCATGAGTTTCGACCGGAAAACGTCGCGTAGCTTCGGGATCCGCAGCACGGCGAGCCCGAAGAATCCGTCCGGGGGAAGGAGCACCCTCCGGAGGCAAAAATCTTCCTTCCTGAAAAAATGGAGACCCACCCCGGTAAAGGTGAGTCTCCTGGCTAAAATCAGTTTTTCACGGGTACAGCATAAATGCCGAAACGCGGAATTGCAAGGAAAACGGTGTAACCGGACGGAATTCGGTGTAATCCGGTGAAATCCGGTGAAAATCAGCGTTGGCTCGCGTTGCGGAAAAAGTCGTACACCAGCCCCTTCACGGTTGCGTCCGACGTATATTCTCCGCAATGATCCGCCACCTCCTTCCAGGTGTAGGCCCGCAGGAAGCGGAGCCGGAAAATCAGCCGCAGATCCCGGTCGTCAACGGTGCGGATGAACGCTGCCACCTGCTCCGCCGATGCCTGGACCTCCTCACGCAGCTCCTCCACGGAGGTCTCATAGTCTCCGATCTCGATGCCGAGTTTCCCGACCTTGTCCGTGACGCCCGGCGCATGCGGCATCCCGTCAAGATTTTGCGCGCCGGGCCAGGCTTTCTCGTAGAGCCTCCGCAGCCGCTCTTGGGCCTTGGATAGCTCCAACTGAAGCTCCCGGTGCTGATCGAGCTCTGCGTACGTCATGACGGCCCTCCATTTCCATCTGGTCTTCGAATTCCTCCACGGATATTATACGGCAATCCCCAAACCGCTCAAGATACATTCCCAGCGCCTCCTTGACGCCTTGGGCGTTCTCGGCCGACTGATAGACGTTAACAGTGATCCGCAGCATGATCGTCCACCCTTGGCTGCACGGCATACCGGCACTGATCCGGATGATTGAGGCAGGCCGCGGGACATCCCATGGTGCGGTAGATCTCGCAGTCCCAGCAGCAGTGCCGGTGCGGATAGCCCATCTGGCAGGCGGTGAGCTTGCACAGCCGTCCGGTGTACGGCTCCGGCGACGGTTCGTGGTAGTAGATGATCCGCTTCTGTCTGGAGACCTTGTCCCGGAGCACCAGCACGGTGCAGCCGGTGTGCTGCTCCAGGATCTCCACGTCGTCCAGGTAGTCCGTGTCCTCGATCAGCTCCAGAAACGTGATGCCCAGGGCAGACGCGATCATGCGGAGCTTGCCGTCCGACGGCCGCCGCGTGTCGCCCTCGATGTGATAGAGGGTGGCCCGGGGCGAGTCGATCAGGGCGGCCAGCTCATGCTGGGTCAGTCCGGCCTGTTTTCGCAGAGCCTGGATCTTTTTCCCGATTTGCACGGCGCACCTCCTTCCGCATGGACTTGACCAGGTAGGTGCAGCCGTACCGCCGGCGTCCGCAGACGGCGCAGGTCACCTTGTTGTTGACGCCGCCGGAGGCGTACATGACGAGCTTCCGATTCTTCAGCTCCTCCATGCACGGCCGGCACAGATCACGATACGCCATCGTCCGGCCCTCCTTCCGCAACCCACAGTTCGGCGCGAATTGTAATACTTCCGTCCGGGTTGATTGTTTCCCGCGCTGGGATGCGTAGAATCAACTGTTCCCATATCTGCAATTTGGTCCCATTGATAAATGTCTGAATATAATCCTGCGGCATATGGGCCAGGCAATCAAAGTCCCGCCTGTCTATATGGGTTTCACCGCATATCTTTACAAGTTTTCTCGATTGCGTATCAGATACTGAAACGCCGACAGGTTTTGTACATTCCTCATAAGCATAAAGCGCCGCCCTGCGCCTGTCCAGTCCGTCCTCTTTCTTTTTCAGCAGTTTATCTGTGAACACATAGGCGACGATCTCCGCCGTCGCACCGACGAGCAGGATGACAATGGCAATGATGATGTATGTCATATCTCACACTCCTGCGGCGGTATCGGCATCGGCATCCAGTGACTTACGTTCGTCTGCATGAACTTATGGCCCATGGCGTTCCATCTTCCGTCCTGCCGAAGCACCGCCGGTTCCACGCGGACCGGTTCTCCGTTGTAGCTGTGCCGGACAATCAGCACCGGTTCGCCCACGGCGGGGAGCTGTTCGGCGGTAGGGATCCAAACAGGATATTCCGAAATCTTTGGGTCGCCGATAGAAGCGGCCGGCAGAATCGGTCCGGGCCGACCTGCAAGGTTGTCGATAAGCTGTTCCGCCCTCTCGTCGTTGATCGGAGGCATGACGCAAAGCCCTACAGCGAGCATCATCCCGCGCACCTGATCCGGCATCAGCCCCGTGTCCTCATAAGATGCCAGCCGTGACAAAGCCTCGGCCCAATTCAGATCCTTCGGCTGGGAGACGGAGCCGTCAGAATTGCGGATCGTCAGTCTTTGAAAACCCATTTCGTCTCCTTTCCTGTTCAGCCTCGAACATATGAATGAACACATCGGCGTAGGGGCTGCTGCCCCGCCTGAGCATTCGGATGCAATTTTCAATGTGCCGGTCTGTCATATCGGTGACGCGAATCTCCGTCCCGTCCCGCATGAGCCATCGGCCCTCGCCGGCGAGCTGTTCCGCCCTGGCGTACATGACCTCCCGGTCGATCTCCATTTCCATGGCGACCTCTGCCCCGTAGCTCATTTGACCTCCTCCTTCGCCGCGTCCTGGAACGTCCGGCGGGGACATCCCTTCATGCCGCGAAGATGCGCCCAGGACACAGGCTCATGCATAAAGTCAAGATGATGTGCCTGGTAGTCCTTGTTCAGCTCCACGCGGAAGCAGCTGCGCGGGCAGCCCGCGTCCTGATCCAGGCAGTGCGTCGCGTCATGATTCATCATGCGGCCCTCCTTTCACGCCGAGGGCCAGACGCAGCGTCTGCAGCCGCGCGTCGAGTCGGGCCAGTTCCGAGGCCAAAGCGTCCCGCCTGCGCACCAGCGCCCGGATGGCGTCCAGCACGGGATCTTCCAAAGGATCCTTCGGCACGCCGTCCGGCTGCTCCGTCTCTGGATTCTGCGCCGGGATGGGTGGAGCTTCGTCCACCCCCCCCCGAAAATTTTCCGGCGGCTCCTTCTTACGCCTGGCCCGGGGCATCTCGACGGGCTTCACCCCATGGGTCAGCAGCAGCTCCTTGACGAAATCCACGTTGGCGCAGGTGAGATCCGCCAGCTTCTGCAGCTGCAGCCGCCGGTCCTTGGCCTGCCGGAACGATGTGATGATCTCGCCCACCGTCATCCCTGACGGCTCCACGACGTCGTAAAGCGCCATCTCGGACACTTCCTTGTTTGCCATTTCATTCGCTCCTTTTCTGTGTGAGTTTCAGCGCCATCCCCCGCAGGAAATTGACGCATTCCGGATTTCCGAACACCTCGTTCCGGAGGGAATAGGTGCGGTGCGTCCGGTGATAATCGTCCCGATCCCGGCGGGCCTGCTCCTTCGACTTGGAGCAGATGAATTCCCGGCAGATCTTCGGACGAACTTCGTAAACCTCGCATTTGCGGGTATGATCGTTTCGGAAGGGGCAGGTCAGATCCACGGCGCCGCGGTCGAAGAACGGCGCCTGCCGGTGCTCCTTCAGGCCGTGGGCCCGGGCGTAATCCCTGAGCCGCAGCAGCTCCGATTCGGACAGCGGCAGCAGATCGGTACAGCACTCGCCGCAGCCGGAGCAGATGCCGTTCACGCAGTTCGACGTGTACCGCTCCGCATCCTTCGGCAGCGCAAATACGTTTCCGTAGTAGGCCATCACGCGCCCCCTTCTTCCCTCGTCCTCCTGTTCCAGAGGCGGAGCGCGCCGCGCAAGGTCAGACTGGCCTCGCAGGTCTTCGCGGGCGTGTATCCGCAGTTCCTGCAGTAGATCACGTGGTACCGCTTCCAGTCCCCGCATCTCAGCAAGGCAATGTCGACCTCCTTGCATTTCGGACAGGGCTCAATCTTCATCGGATTCCCTCCTGTCCGCCGGGACGATCTGCTCCGCGACGCTGATCATCATTATGATCTCGTCAAACGCCTGTGCATAAATAGTTCCGTCGGCGATATGCCCCCGCCGGAATCTAAGCTGCCAGAGGAGCCTGTCCTGGTCGATCAGCGGCCCGTGCGCCGGGAGTTCCTTCACTTCGCAGATCACCAAGCTCATTTTTTGTCCCCCACATGATACACGGCATGGGTGCCGTCCATCATGGCCGTCTCTTCTTCGGAGCA
Organism: Oscillospiraceae bacterium; assembly: GCA_017617795.1. GTDB lineage: Bacteria > Bacillota > Clostridia > Oscillospirales > Oscillospiraceae > UBA1774. The sequence continues at coordinate 4,056 of JAFZVM010000070.1, read as the reverse complement.
CTGATAGCCCAGGGACATGAGCCACTGGTAAAGAATCATCAGATCGGTGTTGTGGTTGCCGTTGTCGAAATCCGGAAGAATCCCCGGCGTCTCCATGTACTTGGCGAACCAGTTCTCCGGCCCGTCGTTGTACAGCGCATAGATCGCCCCGGCCAGATCCTTCGTGTGGAAGGGATCCACCAGCTTCCCGATGCCCTGGATGATCGGGCCGGTCTTGCTCTCGTAGCTCTCCAGGCCCAGCGCCTCCGTCACCGCCTTGCAGTGGACGCCGCTGTAGCCGTGCGCCCGGTACAGGGCGATGTACACCGCGCCCAGCAGGACGAATTCCTTGTTGGCCTTGGTGACGGTCAGCTGATCGACGAATGCCTTCCGCAGCTCATAGTGCAGGGCGGAGATCTCCTTGATGGTCTTCTTGGTCTCCCTGGCCAGCTTTTCCCGGTCCAGAACTTCCCGGGGCTTTTTCGTCTTGCCGGACGGATTCTCCGCGACGTACAGCGACAGCCACGGACAGTCCCAGACATAGAACAGCGCGACGTCTTTGCAGTGCGTATCCGCCGGGAGCTTGTTCCCGTCTTTGCCGAGCTTGGAGACGTCGATGCCGCCCATCCACCGGCCGCCCGGACGGAACTCCGTATAGTCCCTGCCCCAGGACTGCTGCCGGGTGATCTCCTTGGCGCCCTTCTCCCGGAGCCATGCCCTGGCGTCCGGCCAGTTCTTGAGCGCGGTGTCCTCCCGCTTCGCCTGGACCGCTGCTTGCTGGAAGCTGAAGGTCCCGATCTTCTCCAGCAGCTTGTTCCGCAGCTCCAGGTTCTCGATCTCGGCGATCTTGTCAAAGTCGGCCAGGCTGATCTGCCGGGATTCGTCCCTGCACACCTTCTCCAGGGTCTTGTGGCTCAGCTCGGCCATTTTCAGCCGGCGGCGCACCGTGGTCTGGGAAAAGCCGGACTTGTCCGCGATCTCCTCCACGCTGCAGCCCAGCATCTGCATCTGCTGGAATCCCATGGCCTGCTCATAAGGCGTCAGATCGGACCGCTGCATGTTTTCCAGCAGCATTGTTGACAGCTGCTCCTTGCGGTCCATGGTCACGTCGGCGCAGGGAACGGTCTCCAGCCCGGCCAGCTTCGCGGCCTCCAGGCGCCGGTGGCCGATAACTACCACGTAATATTGCCCGTCGTCATCGGGGATCTCCACGCCCTCCACCAGCTCCGCCGGGGTGACGGTAAGGTTCTGGAGGATGCCAACGGTGCGGATGCTCTCCGCCAGCTCCGACAGGTCGCCGAGATCCTTCCGGGGGTTGTCCGGATGCGGGATCAGCCGCGCCAGCGGGAGCTGCTTCAAGCTCCGATGTTCTTGTGCGTTCATATTTGCTCCTTTCCTTTCGTATCAGAACAGGGTCAGCTGCCCTGTTTTCGTGACGTTGAACAGCGGCTCCGGGATCGGTGCCGGCTCCCGCTGCGGCTCTGCAGCAGATTCCTCGATCTGCTGCGGTTGCGCAGCGGCTGGCGTCCTCGCGGCGATCCAGGCATCCAGCCCGTACCAGATCCGGCGCATCTGCCAGACGTCGGCATACCATGCCGGTGTGTACCAGACGTCCTGGCCGGGCTTCGGATTCGGATGCAGCGGCGAATGGCCAACCAACGGATTGCACAGAGTGTCGGCGATACACACATAACCGGCACAGCCCAGCAGGGACAGCTGAATGTAGCACATCATCCCCGCCACGTGGTCGATGTCCTGGGCGGCGAACAGCACCCGGTCAAAGCCCACGCCGTCCCGGAGGAATACGTTCCGCGCGGCCACCAGCAGAGCACCTGCCCCACAGGCGGGATCGAGTACGCTGATCCAGCCCCTGGCCTCGACCCGCTCCTTCGCATCGCGGCACTGCATCTCAGCCATCATCCGGCAGACGTTGTACGGTGTGAAGAACTGGCCCTTCCAGTGGTTGCCCAGCTCCAGCGCCATGAACAGATCCCCCAGGAAGTCCTGATCCGGATTCGCCTCCATGGCGTCCGTCAGGATACTGGTCAGCTCCGGGAAAACCTTCTGCTCATTCGGCGTATATCGGGAGATCATATCCCGGTACCGCTTTTCCCGCTGTTCCCGGATCTCCGTCGGATCGACGGCATTGGAGATCGCCGTGGCCAGCATCGTGACGAAGTCTGACCAGACCTGCCAGGACTGGTGACGGTCGCACAGGCCGCCGAACGTGCGGACGAATTCGCTCTGCGCCGCCGACACTGCGTGCCGGATCCGCTTCGCGCTCATGTCTCCGGCGCCGGAGCGTCCTTCCCGGCTTCCTTGCGTCCGAGCTCGAAGCCCTTCTGGAAGCCGTCCATGTAGACGCTCTGGATGTAGGCCGCCATCTGGACTTTGTCGAAGTGCTTGATCTTCCGCCAGGCCTCCGGCTCCAGCTTTTTGGCGTTCTCCAGCGCGTCCGCCGTATAGACGCGGACGGTTCTTTTCTTAGCCATCTGCTTCTCCCTCATAGGGCAGGATCTCACGCATCCCGCCGAGCCCGGTCTGCTCGCTGATAACGCCGGCGTCCGTCAGGGCCTCGATCAGTGTCCCGGCCTTGGAATAGCTGATGTTGAACTCGCCGCAGAGCATATTCAGGTTGACGCGGCCCTCCCGGCGCACATAGTCCGTCGCCCGCTTGAGCAGGTATTCGTCGATGGTCATGGCGCCGGGATCCTCGGGATCTTCGGGCTCCTCGTCCATGAAGTCCTCCGGGAAGTCTGCGGAATCTCCGGCGCTCTGGCCCTCCTCCGGCTCGTATTCCTCCAGCGGTTCCGTGATCCGCTCGTTGCTGTCGGTCTCAGGCGACGGCAGCGTAAACGGCGAGCGCAGAAGATCCCGCTCGACCACCTGCCGGTGGAACAGTTCCAGGAAGGTGTTGTGGATGTTGCGGAACAGGTTCCGGAGCTTGGAGACCAGATTGTCGCTGATGGCAAATCGCTCGTAGAATTTGTAGCGGAGCTCGCCGTCGTAGAAGGAGAAGACGATCTTCGCGTCCACGGAATTGCAGGGCGTGTTCTCGTCCGCCGCCTCCAGCATGGAGATCTGCGCGTCCATGCCGCCCAGCGGACTGATAGTCATGCTGATGGGGTAGGTGTCCAGAGACAGCCGATACTGCAGCTCGTTGGCGTCGCAAACACCCTCCAGCTTTTTCTTGTAGCTTTCCAGCTTTGCTGCTTCGTTCATAATTAGCTCCTTTCAGAAAAGCTTCATCTGCCCGTTTTCTTCTTCGGGCATTCTGGTAATACAAATTTCCACGCGGGGATTGTCTTTGTCGTGGTAGACACGGGTGCCGTCAGTCCCCGCCACGATGCGGATGTTGTCGTCCAGGATGATCCCCTGGTCCACAAGGATGTCGTTCATGGCCTCGACCAGGTTGCTCTGGTCGATCTTGGCCTTCGTGTTGATGTAGTCGATCTTGGTAAAGAACCGATAGCGGATATTCACCCGGAAGTCGATGGGCCGTCTGGGCTTCGGCCGGAGCTGCCAGCCGGCGAGCTCGGCCCACTTGTCGTTTGCCTTGCCCTGGCGGATCCACTGCTTCTTTGGCTTGTGGCATTCCGGGCACCGCGGGCCCGATCCGGCGATGGTCTGGCTGTTCTTTTTCGTGCGGGGATCCCCGTACACGACGTATTTAAGCTCCTTCATCGTCCGATCCTCCGCAGAGCTTCGCACCCTTCAGCAGCTCGTCCTTGAGGCGGCAGCGCCGCTCCAGCTTTCGGATCTGCTCGTTGGCGGCCCGCAGCTGCTCCGTGGCCGAGTTCTCGCTGAAGTTGCTCCGTGCTTTCAGCCGGGCCTCCAGCTTCTCCACCTGGTTGCTCACCTCGATATATTTGAGGGCCAGCCTACCACGCGCCGTCTGCAGCGCCTCGATCCGCCGGCTTTTCTTCCGCAGCCGGATGATCAGCCAAACGATCACGGCGGCCATGACAATCACGGCGCAGACCAGAATCCTGATTTTCGTCCGCGGACTCATGTCGCATCCTCCTGTCCCTGTTCAAGTCGGGCCGGTCCCTCCGGCGCGTCGATCTCCTTCGTCAG
>JAFZVM010000069.1 GCA_017617795.1 Oscillospiraceae bacterium | reverse complement strand
CGAAGGGCCTCCTCCCGTCCCAGCAGACAGCAGATCTCCACCGCTCCGCCGGGGGTGACTGTCTGGCCGGAGAGGGCGATGCGCACCGGCCACAGGAGTTTTGCGTTCTTGACGCCCAGCTCCTCCGCCAGCCCCATGAGCCCGTCGTGCACTCCCTCCTTCGTCCAGGGGGAAAGCTGTTCCACCCGGGGGATGGCAGCCTCCAGCATTTCGACGGAGGACGCGGCGTCCGACTTGGATTTCTTGTTGACAAACAGCTCCAGTTCATACTCCGGCAGCTCCTTCAGGAAGCCCAGCTGCCCGGGGATATCGGAGAGCTTCTCGCACCGCTGCTGCAGCAGGGAGGCGATAAGGGCGGTGTCCATCCCGGCAGCTGCCTGCTGGATATAGGGCTTTGCCGCGTCGTGGAAGTCCTCCGGGCTCATGCCCCGGAGATAGGCGCTGTTGAAATAGGTGAGCTTCACCGGATCGAAGATGGCGGGAGATTTGCTCATCCCCTTCAGGTCGAATGCCTCCACCAGCTCCGGCAGGGTGAAAAACTCCCGCTCCCCCGCAGGGCTCCAGCCCAGGAGGGCGATATAGTTGAGGATGGCTTCCTTCAGATACCCCTGGTTCAGCAGGTCGTCGTAGGTGGGGTCCCCATGCCGCTTGCTGAGCTTGTGCTGGGCGTCCCGCATGATGGGGCTGCAGTGGATATAGGCGGGCTTGGGCCAGCCGAAGCCCTCATACAGCAGATTGTACTTGGGGGTGCTGGAGAGGTATTCCGTGCCCCGGACCACATGGGTGATCCCCATCAGATGGTCGTCGATCACGTTGGCGAAGTTATAGGTGGGCAGCCCATCCCGCTTCATCAGGACCTGGTCGTCCAGATCCGCGTTGGGGGCGGTGATGTCTCCGAAGATCTCATCCCGGAAGGTGGTGCTCCCCTCGTGGGGGATCTTCTGTCGGATGACATAGGGTTCTCCGGCGGCGGCTCTGGCCTCGGATTCCTCCGGGCTCAGACTGCGGCAGGGATCGTCTCCCCGGCTGAAATCCCCGCTGTCCTCCTCGGATTCGGTCTTCTCGCAGAAGCAGCGGTAGGCGCAGCCCCGCTCTATGAGCCTTTCCGCATAGGGCAGGTACAGGTCCCGCCGCTCCGTCTGGATATAGGGCCCCACGGGACCGCCCACGTCCGGTCCCTCGTCCCAGGTCAGCCCCGCGCCTTTCAGGGTGCGGTAGATGATCTCCGTGGCGTCCTCCACCAGTCTTCCCTGGTCCGTATCCTCGATGCGCAGGAGGAATTTTCCTCCCGCCTTTCTGGCGATGAGCCATGTATACAGGGCGGTGCGCATATTGCCGATATGCATATAGCCCGTGGGGCTGGGGGCGAAGCGGGTGCGCACGCCTCCCTTTGGGATCTTCGCCTCCTGGGCGTCAAACCATGCCTGATCCTTCATATCGTTACCTCCGTCGCAGGACAGTTATTTCTGTACAGCACTTTATTTTATCTTCACCGCAGGAGTCTGTCAAGGCATGGATCGGCGGGTCCTCATTCTTATAGAGTCCTGCAGACTCGGCCGACTTTTGCTTGAAATCCTGCGGCTGTTATGGTAGGATATTTTAATCGGTCATCATGCCGATAATTCCTACCGTCGGAAGCGAGGAAGCAACAATGGACGAGAAACGGAAAGTGATTTTCAGCGGCATCCAGCCCAGCGGCGAACTGACCCTGGGTTCCTATATGGGGGCCATCCGGAACTGGGTGGACCTGTCCGGGCAGTATGACTGCTATTACTGCATCGTGGATATGCATGCCATCACCGTACGGCAGAATCCGGCGGAGCTGCGGCGGCGCAGCATCAGCCAGCTGGCCCAGTATATCGCCTGCGGCCTGGATCCGGAGAAGAACACGCTGTTCATCCAGAGCCATGTGGCGGAGCACGCCCAGCTGGGCTGGGTGCTGGACTGCTACACCATGTTCGGCGAACTGAGCCGCATGACCCAGTTTAAGGATAAATCCGCCAAGAACGCGGAGAACATCAACGCCGGTCTGTTCACCTACCCCTCCCTGATGGCGGCGGACATCCTGCTGTATCAGACGGATCTGGTCCCCGTGGGCAGCGACCAGAAGCAGCATGTGGAGCTGAGCCGGGACATCGCCCTGCGCTTCAATGGCATTTACGGGGACGTGTTCACCATTCCCGAGCCCTTCATCCCCCAGGCCGGCGCCCGGATCATGAGCCTGACCACTCCCCAGAACAAGATGTCCAAGTCCGACAAGGACCCCGGCGGCTGCATCTATATCCTCCAGAAGCCGGAGGAGATCCTCCGCTGCTTCAAGCGGGCCGTGACGGATTCGGACACGGAGCGCTGCGTCCGCTATGATCCCGAAGCCAAGCCCGGGGTATCCAACCTCATGCAGATCTACGCCTGCGCCACGGGGAAGACCTTCCCGGAGATCGAGGCGGAGTTCGACGGCAAGGGCTACGGGGACTTCAAAACCGCCGTGGGGGAAAGCGTGGTGGAGCTGCTCCGGCCCATCCGGGAAAAGACGGAGGACCTGATGAAGAATAAGGATTACCTCTCCTCCATCCTGCGCAGCGGCGCCGAGAAGGCCTCCCGCACCGCCTCCCGCACCCTGCGGAAGGTCTACAAAAAGGTCGGTTTCGTAGAAAGGTAACGTCATGTTCACCATTGATATGGGTCTTCTGGCCCAGGTCCTGGTCTCCCTGGCCGCCGCCCTGGTGATGAGCTTTGCCCTCACCCCGGTGGTCAAGGTCTTTGCCCAGAAGGTCGGCGCCATGGACGTGCCCAGGGACGGCAGGCGGATGCACGATCACCCCATCCCCCGGCTGGGCGGACTGGCCATGTTCCTGGGCTTTCTGGTGAGCACTCTGCTGTTCAGCAAGGTGGATCCCCAGGTCCGGGGCATGCTCCTGGGCTGCGTTCTGGTGGTCATCACCGGAGTCATCGATGATATCGTCCCCCTGAAGTGGTGGCTGAAGCTCATTCTCCAGATCGCCGCCGCTCTGGTGGCCGTGTTCTCCGGCATCCGCATCGAGGTCTTCTCCAACCCCATCCCCTTTATGGGGACGGAATGGCTGATCCTCCGGGATCTGAGCATCCCCATCACCGTCCTTTGGATCGTGCTGGTGACCAACTCCGTGAACCTCATCGACGGGCTGGACGGGCTGGCCGTGGGGGTCAGCGCCATCGATTCCCTGGCCATGCTGGTGATCGCCCTGCTGGTGAGCGAAGGGAACGTCGCCATCATCATGGCCGCCCTGGTGGGGGCCTGCGTGGGCTTCATGCCCTATAACATGAACCCGGCAAAGATCTTCGCCGGGGATACGGGCGCGCTGCTCCTGGGTTATGTGCTGGCCACCATGTCGGTGATCGGCCTGTTCAAGACCTACGCCATCATCTCCTTCCTGCTCCCCTTCCTGCTCCTGGCCCTGCCCCTGTTCGATACGAGCTTCGCCATCATCCGGCGGCTCGCCCACGGGCAAAGCCCCATGCATCCGGACCGGGGGCACGTCCATCACCGGCTCATCGACATGGGCCTGAACCAAAAGCAGGCTGTCGCCATCCTCTACTGCATCAGCGCCGTGTTCGGTCTTTCCGCCGTGGTGCTGGCCACCAGCGGCGGGATGAAGGCCCTGCTCCTGGTCCTGGCCTTCCTGGCCACGGGTCTGCTGGCAGGCTTCGTGCTTCACAGCGGGCACCGGCCTGAGCCGGAAGCGCCCAAGGTCAAGGAAAACCCCGATCCTGCCATCCGCATCACGCTGAAGGGCCATGAGGAGGCCCCGCCCGAAAATCGGGAGGAAAAGGAAGAACCATGAAGCGCTTGAGTTCCCTGGCTGTCGCCGTGATCGCCACGCTGGTCCTGCTGGCGGGGATCCTGCTGTTTCTCGCCTCCCCTCTGTCGGCGAAGAAAACGGCGGAGGTCCATCTGCCGGAGACCCAGGACCGGCTGCCGGAGCATACCGGTGCGGCCGTCCCCAGGGAGCTGACGCAAGTGGAAGTGACCCCCGAAACGGTGCAGGCTGTGATCTCCACCCTGAACCGGCCGGACAGCTACTCCCGCACCCTGCAGGTGTTCCAGTTCTGGGATGGGGGCGGCCGAACCGCCGAGGTCCGTGTTTGGGTAAGGAGCGGCGCCGTTCGGCTGAACATCGTCGGCGCGGAACGGGAGATCAACTACCTGCTGGACGGGGAAGTTCTCACGCTCTGGTACGGCAGCGATATGAGCCGCCGGTACACCTATAACAAAGCGGACGCCCGTCTGGGGGACAGTCTCCAGCGCATCCCCTCCTATGAGGACATCCTCTCCCTGGATCCTGCCTCCATCCGGGATGCAGGCTGCACCTGCACGGAGGATGGAAAATGGCGGATCCTGGTGGCGGCGGTGGATCCGGATTTCAATTATCTGGATATCTATTATGTCTCCCTGGATACGGGCCTGCTGGTGGGGGCGGAGCAATGGGACGGGGATACCCTCATCTACCGGATGACCGCAGGCGAAGCGGATCTTTCCGCTCCTTCCGATCAGCTCTTTCTGCTGTCCTCCTGATCGCTGAAGCTCAGCACCACCAGGGCGGCCAGGGTGATCAGCAGCTCCTCGTCCTCCTTCTCCAGATACAGGAGCAGGAGCACCAGATACAGGAGCAGGTCCCCCGTATCCACCCGGTTCCCAAAAAGTCCGTTCAATATGCCTCTCAGCCCGGCGGCCGACCCCGCCGGGCTTTCTCTGTTTTCCGGCCTTCGGACCGGCCGGGGATCCGGCCGCCCGGCCCGATCCTCCCCCATGTCCTGCCGTGTCTGCAGATACCGGTTGTACATCCCGCTCCCCTTCTCCGATCATCGTTTCATCCCCAGCTCCGGGATCGCAGTCCTGGCCGCCCGGGTCAGCCTGGCGATGCGCAGGGCTTTATCCAGCCGTTTTCCCCGCTCCTCGTCCAGCCAGGGGCGGAGGGCAGCCACCAGTTCCCCCGTCCGGCTGGGAGCCTGGAATTCCCGGAGGACCCCGGTGATGAGCTGCATGAGCCTGGGATCCATGCCCTCCGGCATTTCCGTTCCCCGTTCCGGGTCGGAGCTGCGGTCTCCGCCTCCGCCGCCCAGGGTCCCGGCCAGGGTATCCGCCAGCCGCTTCAGCTGGGCCATGCTCTCCGGAGATGAAAACAGGGCCCCCAGCTTTTCCTCCCATCCGTCCAAGCGGCTTCCCTCTCAGCTCAGCAGGTCCTTCAGCTGACCGGCGAGCCGTCTGCCCTCTTCGGTGCTCAGCACCCGCTCCATGATCCGCTTCAGCTCCGCCGCATCCCCTGTTTCCAACGCCTTTGCCGCTTTCTTCTCATCCCCCAGCAGCTTCCGGACCTTTTCCCCGTCGGCGGACTCCGCCAGCTTCTGAATATCTCCCGCGTTGGCCTGCAGGGACCGGGCCCGCTCCTCTGTCAGAAGGCTTCCCGCCCTGTTCTCCGGCGCCTGTTTCATCTCCGCACCTCCCCCGGCGGCTGACGCCGCCTCTCTGCATCATTCTATGCAGAGCTTATGGCCCGGGTGCGGAGAACATGCCGTTCTATTCCGCGCCTCCCGGGGCATACACTGCAGCAAGTAGGAAACGGAGGGATCGGCTTTGGACAATCAGACCATCTATCAGGACATCGCCACCCGAACGGGCGGCAACATCTATATCGGGGTGGTAGGCCCGGTGCGCACGGGCAAATCCACCTTTATCAAACGCTTCATGGAAACGCTGGTCCTTCCGGGGATCGAGGACGTATATATGCGGGAGCGGGCCAGGGATGAGCTGCCCCAGAGCGGTTCGGGCCGCACCGTCATGACCGCGGAGCCCAAATTCGTGCCGGAGGACGCGGTCCGGGTGGACGCGGGGGGAGCGGTGTTCTCCGCCCGTCTCATCGACTGTGTGGGCTATCTGGTGGAGGGGGCCGCGGGCGCGGAGGAAGACGGCAGCCCCCGCATGGTCACCACCCCCTGGTTCGACCATGAAATCCCCATGGTGGAGGCGGCGGAGCTGGGCACCCGCCGGGTGATCGCTGAGCACTCCACCGTTGGGGTGGTGGTCACTACGGACGGCACCATCGGAGAGATCCCCCGCTCCAGCTTCGTCCCTGCGGAGGAACGGGTGGTGGCGGAGCTGAAGGCCATCGGCAAGCCCTTCGTGGTGGTGCTGAATTCCGCCAGGCCGGATTCCTCCGAAACTCTGGGCCTGGCGGCCGACCTGGGGAAGAAATACGACGTGGCCTGCCTGCCCGTCAGCTGTCTCACCCTGGGGGAAGAGGAAGTGCGGAGCATCATCCGCAGCCTGCTTCTGGAATTCCCCATCACGGAGCTGGGGATCTGCCTCCCCGCCTGGGTCACCGCCCTGCCTCCGGATCATCCCGTGCCCACCCGGATCTGCGCCGCCCTGCGGAAAGCCTGCGAGGGGATGACCCGTCTCCGCCACGCGGAGGCGGCGGTGCAGCGGCTCGGCCTTAGCGACGCGGTGAGCTCCGCCGCCCTTCGGGAGATCCGAGCCGGAAAGGGAGTTGTTCTGGCGGAAGCGGCGCTGCCCAGGGAGCTGTTCTATGAGACCCTCAGCGAGCGCTCCGGCATCCCGGTGGCAGACGACGGGGACCTGCTGCGTCTGCTGACGGATATGGCTCAGATGAAGCAGGAGTACGACCGGGTGCGGGACGCCCTCCACAGCGTCTATGAGACGGGCTACGGCATCGTCTGTCCCCGGGTGGAAGAACTGAAGCTGGCGGAACCGGAGATCGTCCGCCGGGGCGGGCGGTACAGCGTCCGGCTGAAGGCCAGCGCCCCCTCCATCCATATGATCCTGGCCAACATCGAAACGGAGGTCTCCCCGGCCATCGGCAGCGAGAAGCAGAGCGAGGAGATCATCAACTACCTGCTTCAGGAGTTCGAGGGGGACAGCGGAAAGATCTGGCAGTCCAACATCTTCGGCAAGTCTCTGTACGACATTGCCGGAGAGGGCCTCCAGGCCAAGATCAAGAAGATGCCTGCAGACGCCCGGGGAAAGCTCCAGGAGGCCCTGCAGCGCATCGTGAACGAGGGCAGCGGCGGACTCATCTGCATCATACTGTAGACCGAACAACGCCCGATGCGCCGAAAAAGCGCATCGGGCGTTCATTTTCCCCGGAGAGACACGGGAAAAGCGCCAGGGATATGATATGCTTTATCCGGTATCACTGATACGGAAAGGCAGGTCTCACCGCTCATGGATCCACTCCGTTCCCTGTTTCGGCTCCCGGATGAGCCGCTGTTTGACCGGAAACGGCTCCTGCAGATGCTCTGGCCCCTGGTGATCGAGCAGTTTCTCTCCGTCCTGGTGGGGATGATCGACGTCCTGATGGTCTCCAGTCTGGGGGAGGAAGCGATGTCCGGCGTCTCCCTTGTGGACTCCGTCAATCATCTGATCCTCCAGGTCCTTTTTGCCCTCACCGCCGGCGGTACCGTGGTCTGCGCCAAATTTATCGGCGCCCGGGACGACGCCGGGACGGCGAAAGGCGCCGCGCAGCTTCTGGGGATCACCGCCGCGGGAATGCTCATGCTCACCGTCGTTTTCCAGGCAGGAGGACGGCAGATCCTGGGGCTGATCTTCGGTCATGTGGAGCCGGCGGTCATGGAAAGCGCCGTGGTATATATGCGCTACACCTCCTGCTCCTTCCCCTTCCTGGCGGTCTATTATTCCGTTTCCTCCGTTTTTCGCGCCCAGGGAAATACCCGGATCTCCATGCTGGCCTCCCTGGGGATGAACCTGCTGAATATCGTGGGGAACGCTTTGTGCATCTACGGCCTGCATATGGGGATCGTGGGCGTGGCCCTGCCCACCCTCCTCTCCCGGGCCGCCGCTGCCTGCGCCATGCTGGTCCTGCTCCAGCGGGTGGAAAATCCTCTTCGCCTCCGCAGCGTAAAGCTCTTTCGACCGGATGGAAGCATTTTGTGGGATATCCTCGCCATCGGTATTCCCAACAGCGTGGAAAGCAGCCTTTTTAACCTGGGGAAGCTCCTGCTCCAGAGCCTGGTGGCCACCCTGGGCACACCCTCTCTGGCCGCCTATGCGGTGGCAGGGAACCTGGCCACGTATCTGTATCTCCCGGGCAACGCCATCGGCGCGGAAATCACCACCGTGGTCGGCCAGTGCAGAGGGGCCGGAAAGCCGGAGCAGGCGAAAACCTATACCGTCCTGCTTACCCTGATGAATTACCTGATGCTGATTCCCATCTGTCTGGCTTTGATTCTGGGCAGGCATTTCTGGGTGAGCTGCTACCATCTTTCCGATCAGGCCGCCGTCCTGGGAGCCGGGCTGATCCTGGCCCATTCGGCAGCCATGATCCTCTGGCCCGTCGCCTTCAATCTGCCCTATCATTTCCGGGCATCCGGTCGGGCCCGCTTCACCATGTGGGTGGCCCTGGCGGCCATGGCCTTCTGCCGTCTGGGCCTTGCCTGGCTATTTGTTGGCCTGCTGCACCGGAATGTCCTTTGGGTCTGGTACGCCATGTTCGTGGATTGGGTCCTGCGGATCATGCTCTATGTTCCGGCGTTTCTGAAACAACAGGATTGACACAAATCGCTCAGGGGCGGCTTCCGATTAGGAAGCCGCCCCTGTTTACCGTTCTCTTTATTCCGTGATCTCCAGCTTGATATCCCCCGTGGAGGTGGTGATCTCGCACCCGCCTCCGGTGACGGACCTGGGCACCTGCACCTTGCCGGTGTCGGTCTCCGTGAAGAAGACCTTCGGAGAAAGCAGGGTGCCGGTCACGTCGCCGGTATCGGTCTCGATATGGATCACGGCGGCGTCGCTGTCCTCAAACTTTACGTCTCCGGTGCTCCGCTGAATGTTCAGACTTCCCTGAATTGCCGTATTCTTTAAAGTGATATCCCCGGTGCTGCCGGTGGTCTCCAGATTCGCACAGGTGAAGTCATCCAGCTGGGTCTTTCCGGTGGATACATGGATGAAGACGCTCCCTTGGCAGCACACATTTTCAGCTCGGATGTGCCCGGTGGAAGTGGTGAACGACATATCCCCCAGCACGTTGAATGCTTTCCGATCAATGGGCGGGGCCTCTTGATACGCCCAACGGATATCTCCGGTAGAGGTCTGTGCGGAAATGTTCACGCCGATCGTATCCAGGGCGTATACGTCTCCCGTGTCGGTCCGAATGCTGACGTCACTCCACAGGAAACTGCCTATGATCTCCACATCCCCCGTATCGGACTCAATATTCAAAATATACGGGATACTGGGCAGGTAGAGCACGATCTCCGGCTTGCCGGACACGTTAATGCCGATATGATCATACCATTTCCGGGTGTCCACGCTCCGGATGGTCAGGGTATCGTTCTCCACCGTGACCGTATGCTTCAGCCAGCTGTTCTCCGAGCAGACCACTCTGGGTGTCCGGGTTTCGGGGAAATTCTGATCGATGCGGCAGAGGCGGATGTTTTCTGTGTTTCCCCGGATATCGATCTGCGTGAACTCCGTACCGATCTCCGTAGTGACGGACTCATATTTCTCCTTGGCAAAGCTGTTGAAGGAAAACCCCATGAGGGCAAAGGAAATGCCGCTGACCACGAGGCCCAGCGCCAGGATCAGGATCCCGACGATCACTGCCTTTTTCATTCTGCCTCCTCCTTTCTGGTAAGCCGGGCCTTGATTCCCGGCCAAATGCCCGTCGTCAGCTTGACCGCGCCCTTCGTCAGGGCTAGGCTGAGGGCGATCCACAGGAGCGTCAGTCCCACGCACACCAGACAGGCCCCGAAGAAAAAGCCTGCTTCCCCCGGTCTGCCCCTGAACAGATAGAATCCCGCTCCAAACAGGCACCCCAGGGCGCTCGCCCCCAGGGCCAATGCCACTACCCAAAGGGAAAACACGATGACCCACAGGACGACATACAGGCTGAACCCCACGGCTAAACCCGCAACGAGCAGGGAGAACCAGATGGGAGAACCCAGGATCAGCAGCACGATCTCCCAGGCCTTCATTCTCCGCTTGGGCCGGACCTTCTCCCGGAGGATCATGGCCATGGGGATCTCCGCCAGCACCTGGGCGGCCACCTCCTCCGGGGTGCCCAGGGACTCCGCGGCCTCTTCCTCCGTCAGCCCATCCTCCAGCCGGTCGTCCAGCATCTCGCCGTAAAAGGCCAGCCGCTCCTCCAGCTCCTCCCGGGGCAGGCCGGAAAGCCGCTGCCGCAGCTCGGCCAGAAACGTTTCTCTGTTCATGTGTTTCCATCCTCCCTGGTGATGAATCGGTAAATGGAAAGGATCATATTCCATTCATCCTTGAATTCCGCGATGCGTTCCAAGCCCTTCGGCTTGATGCTGTAATACTTCCGAAGCCTGCCCCCGTGCTCAGCCGCCCGTACGGTGAGCATATCCGCCGTTTCCAGCCGCTTGAGGATGGTGTACAGGGTGGACTCGGACATCTCCAGATAAGGTTTCAGATCCTTGATGATCTGATAACCGTAGGTCTCCCCATCCTTGATGGCAGCCAGCACGCACACGTCCAGAAGGCCCCGTTTGATCTGCGCATCCATTCTATACCTCCTTTCGCGGAATACTTCGTATTGCGATGCCTCGTAACGTGAAGCATCATAACACGAAGTATATGGCCTGTCAAGAGGGTATTTGCAAATAAAGCAAAATTTCTTGACAAGGAAGAAAAAGGCGAGTAAGCTGATTTTGTTATGATAGAGGCGCGGTCGACATAAGTACCCTTCATATACCGCCGGGCAAGCGGAAGGGGAAAGGGGAAGCCGCCGAGGGAACGGAAACGCCCAGGTTCCGTTTGCCCGGGCCGCCGGAGAACATCCGGCGGACTGTCACGTAATGTGGAGCGCTGTCATGATCCTGTTGCGGGGAAAAGGGGCCTCCCCTTCCCATTTCAGTCATGCCGGTGCCGTTCCCGGTCATGACTGATTTTTTATTGGGGAGTGAAAGGTAAATGGAAACGGCAGCAACGACGCGCAAGAGGATCCCGACCATCATCGTCCTCATCCTTTTGCTGGCGGTGGCGGTGGCCGGTGCGGTGTACGCCCTGAGCGGCAATACCATGATCGCCACCTTCTGGTCTCTGGTTCCCCCGCTGATCGCCATCATCATGGCCCTGGTCACCAAGGAGGTCTACTCCTCCCTTCTGATCGGCATCATCCTGGGGAACTTCTTCTTCGGCTTTGCCGACGGGAAGTTCAGCTTTGAAACCTTCTTCAACGGCATCTTCTTCTCCGACGGCGGCATCATCACCAACCTGGCGGACTCCTGGAACGTGGGCATCATGGTCTTCCTGGTGGTGCTGGGCATCATGGTCGCCCTGATGAACAAGGCCGGCGGCGCCTCCGCCTTCGGCCGCTGGGCGGGCAAGCACATCAAGACCCGGGTGGGGGCCGAGCTGGCCACCGTGGTCCTGGGCGTGCTCATCTTCGTGGACGACTATTTCAACTGTCTCACCGTGGGCAGCGTCATGCGGCCCATCACGGATTCCCACAAGGTCTCCCGGGCCAAGCTGGCCTACCTGATCGACGCCACGGCGGCCCCGGTGTGCATCATCGCCCCCATCAGCTCCTGGGCGGCGGCGGTCACCAGCTACGTGCCGGAGGAGAGCGGCATCAACGGCTTCCTCATGTTCCTCCGTACCATCCCCTATAACCTCTACGCCATCCTCACCATCATCATGCTGATCGTCCTGGCCATCGCCAAGTTCGATTACGGCCCCATGGCGAAGCACGAGCTGAACGCCATCCAGAACGGCGACCTGTTCACCACGGAGGGACGCCCCTATGGGGACGACACGGTGGCGGACGAACCCAAAAAGGGCGCCAGCCTCTGGGATATGGTCCTGCCGGTCATCGTGCTCATCGTCTTCTGCATCATCGGCCTCATCTATACCGGCGGCTTCTTCGAAGGAAACACCTTCGCCTCCAGCTTCGCGGATGCGGACGCCTCCATGGGCCTGGTGCTGGGCAGCGCGGCGGCCCTGGTCTTCACCTTCATCTATTACATGATCCGCCGCTGCGTGGACTTCAAGACCTTCATGGGCTGCTTCCCCGAGGGCTTCATCGCCATGGTCCCCGCCATGCTGATCCTGGCTTTGGCCTGGTCCCTGGGTTCCACCACCAAGTACAACCTGGGCAGCACGGACTATGTGCAGGCAATCCTGGCCAACGCGGATACCCTGAAGAGCTTCCTGCCCCTGATCCTGTTCCTGATCGCCTGCGGCATCAGCTTCTCCACCGGCACCAGCTGGGGCACCTTCGGCATCATGATCCCCATCGTCTGCGGCATCTATGACGCGGGCTCCCCCGTGCTCACCATCGCCATCGCCGCCGCCATGGGCGGTGCGGTCATGGGCGACCACTGCTCCCCCATCTCCGATACCACCATCATGGCCTCCGCAGGCGCCCATTCCGACCATGTGAACCACGTGTCCACCCAGCTGCCTTACGCGGTCACCGTGGCGCTCTGCTGCGCCCTCGGCTATCTGATCGCCGCCTTCACCACCAGCCTGGCGATCATCCTGCCGGCCGCCATCATACTGGAGCTGATCCTCCTCTTCGGCATCAAGGCCGTGGCCGGGAAGAAAACAGGCGCATAAGCTCCCGATCGAAAACCTCTGAAAACGCAAAAATGTACCACCCTCCCGCGGGAGGGTGGTACGTCTGTTTTTAGGATTGGGAAAACTTACACCTTCTCGAAGCTGGTGGCAACGCCCATGCCGCCGCCGATGCACAGGGTGGCCAGGCCGACCTTGGCGTCGGGCCGCCGCTGCATCTCATGCATCAGGGTGACGATGATCCGGGCGCCGGAGCAGCCCACGGGGTGGCCGATGGCCAGGGCGCCGCCGTTGACGTTCACCTTGTCCAGATCCAGGCCCAGCTCCCGCACCACGGCGATGCTCTGGGCGGCGAAGGCCTCGTTGGCCTCCACCAGGTCGAAGTCCTTGACCTCGTAGCCGGTCTTCTTCATCAGGTTCCGGGTGGCGGCGATGGGGCCGGTGCCCATGATCTTGGGATCCACGCCGCCCTGGCCCCAGCCGGTGAGCTTGGCCATGGGCTTCAGGCCGTACTTCTTCACGGCGTCCCCGGAAGCCAGCACGATGGCGGCTGCGCCGTCGTTGATGCCGGAGGCGTTGCCCGCGGTGACGCGGGTGGAACCGTCGGTCTCCACCTTCTTGCAGCACTTGGCGCCGAAGGTATCCTCAACGGTGCCGCCGTCCGCCTTGAAGGCATTGTCGCCGGAGAGCTTGAAGGCGCCCTTCAGCTTGGCCATCTTCGCCCGGTCGGGGTTCTTCTGGGGGAACTCGTCCTCGGCGAACTCGATGATCTCCTTCTTCACCCGCACGGGCACGGGGACGATCTCGTCCTTGAACTTGCCCGCCTGGAAGGCGGCCTGGTATTTCATCTGGGAGGCGTAGCCGAAGTCATCCAGCTCTTCCCGGGTGATGCCCCAGATATCGCAGATGTTCTCGGCGGTGGTGCCCATGTGGTAGTTGTTGAAGGCGTCCCACAGGCCGTCCTTCACCATGGTGTCCACCAGGCCGGCGGTGGCCATGGCCACGTCCATCTTCTTGCCGAAGCGCATATCCGGCAGGGCGTAGGGGGCGGCGGACATATTCTCCATGCCGCCGGCCACGATGATCTCCGCATCCCCGGCGGCGATGGCCCGGCCGGCTTCGATCACGGCCTTCATGCCGCTGCCGCAGACCATGCTGACGGTATAGGCGGGAACGGAAACGGGCACGCCGGCCTTCACGGCCGCCTGACGGCAGGGGTTCTGACCCAGACCGGCAACCAGGGTGCAGCCCATCATGACCTCGTCCACCTTGTCCGCTTCCACGCCGGCGCGCTTCAGGGCTTCCTTGATGACAATGGCGCCCAGCTCGGGGGCGGGGGTATCCTTCAGGGTGCCGCCCATGGAGCCCACGGCGGTACGGCAGCAGTTGACCAGATATATGTCTCTCACTTTTCTTCCTCCTCAGAATGTGATTTGAGTGCATTCAGCCAAAAGATTATATACCTCAGCGCCCTGCATTTCAATCACTTTCTGCCATTTCTTCCGGCAGACGGGAGAATTGCCCGTCATTTCAGGGACTCCGCCAGGATCCCTGCCCACTCCTCCAGGATGACGGTGTCATTTCCCGTCTGATAAAACAAGGCGCGGATCACGATGTTCCCCTTCCGGAGGACGACGCAGGGGAAATGGGCCAGGGCATGATAGGCGGCGGTGTCGTCCATGCCCAGATCCGGGCTGGCCAGTTCTTCATAGTATTTCCGCGCGCTCGCCCGATCCGTCCGTTGGAGCTCCTTCGCCAGGAGCTTCGCCAGGGCTTCGCTCCGGGCGTGGTAATAGGTAATCTTCAGTCCGCCGGACAGCCGCGACCCGTCCGGACGGCGGATCTCCGCCTGTTCGCTCCATTCCACGCCCTCCTTCAGGAAGGCGTTGGACCATCGGGAGGCATAATCATAATGGATATCGTTCCAGGTCCTCCGGTACTCCCCCTCCGCGAAATCCGCCAGGGTGGCGAAGGGCGGTTTTCCGGGGTACTCGGAACGGGGCATCCGGTCCCGGTTTTCCAGGGCGTCCCCCAGCATCCGGAAGAGCAGAACAAATAGCAGGATAAACAGCCCCCAGAACAGGACCCTGCTCCCGAACCACCGCCGTCGGGTCTTTTTCCAGTCCTTACGGTGGTCCGGCGGGGCTCCCTCCTTCAGCCGCTTCTTCAGCCTCCGGAGGCTGAGGACCTCCCCGATCCCGAAGGTTAACGCCCCCAGGAGAAAAAGCGCCAGCAGAAGGGTCGCAGGCAGCCCGGCCTTCATGGCGAACAGGAGAATGGACGATCCCTGCAGGGCTCTCAAGAAAAAATAGAGGAGCCAGTATCCCGCCAGGAACAGGAGATTCCGCAGCTGCCGCTTCTCCACCGCTTTAACAGCCAGGGCCTGGACTTGGGGATCCGTATGGAGCTCCGGGGCATTCTGGTCGGCGGTACGGTAGATGAAAAATTGGCCCCGTCTCCCCGCGTACTCCCAGCCGCAGTCCGTATTCAGTTCCCAGGCTTCCCGGTCCGGTACGCCCCCGTCATCGCTCCAGGTGCTGACCTTTTTAGGAGAGGCCTCCAGCCGGTAGCGTACCGGAGCGGGATCGGTTTTGATGAAAGAAGCAATGCCGAAAAAGAAGTCGTCCGGCTCCAGCTTCCAGCCCCGGGCGGCCATATCGCTCAGCCAGCTTTCCATTCCCTCCACGTCATAGGGCGGGCAGGGGGGCAGGCGCCAGATCCGGTCCTTCATGGGCAGCACCTCCTTCCTCCAGGGCAAAGGACGGGGCGGAGACCGCATCCCGGAGGCACAGACGCAGCCGCTCCAGCTCCTGTTCATAGGCGGAGCGGCCTTCCTCCGTGAGAGCATAGGTCCGCTTCCTGCCCTCCACGGCCACCTCCCGGAGATATCCCACCTCCAGGAACTTGTTCAGGATCGTATACAGGGTTCCGGGCCCCAGTAGCACCCGGCCCTTCGTCAGCCCCTCCACGCAGGCGGAGATCTCCGTCCCGCACCGGGGCCCGGTCTGAAAGGCCATCATGGTATAGAGCATGGACTCCGTCATGAGCTCCAGTGATCTTCGCGGCATGTCCTTCGCCTCCAATATCGTTTGTCAATATCGTTATTCGATATTATAGGGTAAAACGAGAGGGCTGTCAAGCCCTCTTCGCTCCCCTACTTCCTCAGCACCTCACCAAGGGCCTGATAATACCCCCTTGTGGAGAGATGCACGTGCTCATATTCGTCGATGCCGACAGAGGCGGTATACGGGGGAGACTCCAGCTTGCGCTGGATGATCTCCTCCGACCAGTCGGGCCAGGCCTTTTCCAGGGCTTCCCGGCGGATCCGATCCCCCAGGGTCGCAGCGGCGGCCCAGGAGGAATACCCCGCGGCCTCCATGGCAGTCAGGGCCCCCTCCACCCTGGCGGACAGGTCCTCCCGCTCCACCCCGGGGCCGAAGAGGACGCGGATGTCCGTAAGCCGCAGGGGAGCGCCCTCCCCCTCCTCGGCAATGCGGCAGAAGCGCAGCTGCACCGTGGAGGTCCCCAGGCCCAGGAGCTGCCCCTGGGGCAGAAGGAACGTCAGCTCCTCCCCCGCGTCCTTCCCCTGCTCCAGGGCCAGGGTGGTCTGGACGTTATCCTCGGTGATGCGCTTTTCCACCCGAGCGGCCTGGGCGAAGGTCATGCCCCACTGGAGCTTGTTCAGGGTCCCATCGGGATTCAGGGTGTATTGGGAGATTTTCCGATCCCCGCTCCCGCAGCCCATCAATGCAACGGGAAAGACGAGGCACAGCAAAAGGATCAGGATTTTCTTTTTCATGGGGAAAACCTCCTTTATATGCGACAATCAATCCGACCTGGCAGGGTAGCCCGCCAGGGGGAAGCGTTTATCCGTCCAGGGGGTGAGGATGGGGCCGTCCTTCGCGCTCAGGCCCATGTCCCGGAGGGCGGCGTACAGGACGTGAAGGTACTGGGGGTCGTTCAGGCCCAGGTGGGTGAAGTCGAACCAGCCGTTTGCCCCGCAGATAGTCCGCACGTCCCGGGCATCGTCCGTTGATACCTCGCCGTTTAAAAAGAGCAGATAGACGCACCCCTTCACCATGGGCCAGTCGCTTTCCGTGTACCGGAGAAGCAGGTGCTCCTCCTCCGTCACGGCGCAGTATTCCCAAACCCCCACCACGTCTCCGGGCTGAACATCCCCCTTGATGACCTGCAGCACCTTCACCCGGCGGTAGGTCCTGGGGTCCCAGGCCCGGTACTTCGCCCGCAGATCCGTCCCGTCGTAATTCTTATTCTCGGAGTAGCCCTTCCCTGCCCCGGGGCTGATGTCCTCCTCCGGGGTGACGATCAGCACCGTTTTGGCCGCCGACAGGAGCATGGGATAGTCGTACTGAATGCGGTCGATGTCCTCCGCGTACCGCTGCTCCGGATAAAGGCGGAGGTAATACTCTTTCATGGTCTTGGGGATCTGGCCGTAATACCGTTCCTGGCCGCAATACCGGCAGATGGCCAGAGCGGAGAGGACCAGGGCCAGGCCCAGGATGGGCAGGAGCACCCGCAGAAGCTTTGTATGTTTTCTTTTTTCCATGATCATTGCCCCCTTTCCGGCCTGAGCTTACAATTTGACGTCGCGTTAAAGTCAAGGGGCTGCCCTTCGATTCTCCGTATTGCACAAAAACTCCGGCCTGTATTTTGGCATTCTGACCTGTGGATCTGTGACCGGGACAGTATGCGTAATTCGTTGACTTTATCCCCGGCAGAACGTATAATATAGGTTAAGATAATTTTAACGCCCGTTTCAGGACGGGCAATGGAGGTAACTTATGGCAAGAGATTCGAAGTTTGATCCGGCGGAGTTGACGCCCCAAGGACAGATGCCCGCGATGTTCGGCCCCCCCATGGACGTGTACAGCACTCCCATCACCCCCCGGGAGAACACCCTGCTCCTGTACCAGGGCAAGACCCCCATGTGGGCCCCCTTCCCCATCGACAACACCCACCTGATGATCGACTGCGACCCGGAGAACCAAGCCCGGTCTCCCCGGAAGGACCTCCCCGCCGACACCCCCATCAAGGACGGATATGGCGTGGAATGGATCTTTGTGGAGGTGGCGGGCGGCGCCATGGTGAAGCCCGGCAACCCCATCTGTCCGGACATCAACGAATGGGAAAAGTATGTCACCATCCCCGACCCGGATACCTGGGACTGGGAAGGCTGCTATGAGCGCAACAAGGACAAGCTCAGCCCGGATCGCTGCACCTATATCGGCGTACCCGGCTGCCTCTTCGAGCGGCTCATCGCCATCCTGGACTTCGCCGGGGCAGCGGTGGCCCTGATCGACGACGAGCAAAAGGAGGCGGTGCATCGCTTCCTGCGTCAGGTGACGAATGTACATAAGAAGTTTTATACCCTGTGCAAAAAGTGGTTCAACGCGGATATCGTCAACTTCAACGACGACTGGGGCTCACAGCGGGCGGAGTTCTTCAGCGAGGAGACCTGCCGGGAGATGCTTCTGCCCTATGTGAAGGAGCTGGTGGACCACGTCCACAGCCTGGGGATGTACTGGGATCTCCACTGCTGCGGCTTTGTGGAAAACTTCGTTCCCCTGTTCATCGAGGCCGGGGAGGATTCCTGGGGCGGCCAGCCTCTGAACGACAAATGGAAGCTGAAGCAGATGTACGGGGACAAGTTCATCTTCACCGACGGGCCCAAGGTCGGCCCGGACGCCACGGAGGAGGAGATCGACGCCGCCATCGCGGACTTCATGCAGAAGTCCGGGGCCGACAACCGCATCCTTCTGGATGTGCGGGATCCCCGTCTGCGTCCCAAGCTCTATGAAGCCACACGGAGGAACTACGACCGGCTGGTGGCGGAAGGGAAGGCCATTCTATGAAGCTGATGACGGATAAGCTGGACCGGGAAGCCTGCCTCAAGCGGGCTCAGCTGGCCTTCTCCAGCGGATACCACTGCGCACAATCCGCCCTCATCGCCATGGCTCCCGCCTGCGGGCTGGAGCAGGAGGAAGCCGCCAAGCTTGCCGCTTCCTTCGGCGGCGGCGTGGGCGGTATGGGAGAGCTCTGCGGCGCCCTGAACGGGGCCTGCATCGCCCTGGGCATCCTGAAGGGGGACTTCGGTCCCGGGGATCTGGAGGGCAAGGAGGCCCACTATGCCCGGGTGCAGCGGCTGGCGGATCGCTTCAAGGAAGTCAACGGCTCCCTGTACTGCCGGGATATCAAGCGGGAGGACCCGGCGGAGAAGAAGAAATACTGCACCCGCTGCGTCGTCTCTGCGGTGGAAGCCCTGCTGGACGAACTGGAGGAAGCATGATCCAGGATATCGCTCCCCACGTGTACCATAACCACTATGATCCGGAAAAGGCCCCGGCGGCGGACAGCCCCGTGGCCTTCGTGAAGAACCGGAGCCTGTTCTGCCAGACCGCCATGGGCGCTCTGCGCTTCCCCACCTGGGGGGAGCTGGAGGATAAAGGCGGCGTATTCCGCTTCCTCTTCACCATCGATCAGACGGATTATTTCCTGGCCCTGGAGGAGGACGGCAGTCCGAAAGCCGCCCCCGTCTGGGAGGACTGGGACTATGTGCCCGTATTCACCCTCATGCGCCTGAAACCGAAGGAGCTGTCCTTCGCCGCCCTCTTCGCCTGCCAGCTGGGGGAATGGTACGGTCTCAACCGCTTCTGCGGTCGGTGCGGGACGCCCATGGTCCATTCTGAAAAAGAGCGGGCGATGCAGTGCCCCCATTGCCGGAACACCGTTTATCCCCGGATCAATCCGGTGGTGATCGTTGGGGTCCGCAGCGGAGATAAGCTCCTGCTCACCAAGTACAAGGGGCGGCCCAACGTGCCCTTCTATGCCCTGGTGGCGGGCTTCGGGGAGATCGGGGAAACCATCGAGGAGACCGTCGCCCGGGAGGTATTTGAGGAGACCGGCGTCCGGGTGAAGAACCTGCGCTTCTACAAGAGCCAGCCCTGGGCCCTGTCCGATTCCCTCCTGTTCGGTTTCTTCTGCGATCTGGACGGGGAGGAAACCATCAAGGTGGACGGGAACGAGCTCAGCGTGGCGGAATGGGTCCCCCGGGGAGAGATCCCCAACCGGGACGACGGCTACGCCCTCACGGCGGAGATGATCGAATACTTCCGGGTAAAGGGATACGGAGACTACGCTTGATCAATAAGAAACAAAACTGCCGCCCGGCGGGAAAAACCCGCCGGGCGGCGATGCATCTTCGTTATTTTCGGAAGAACAGGATCCCCAGACAGCCGGGGCCGCAGTGGTTGGAGACGGTGCAGCCCGCATGGGTATTCAGCACCACGTCGAAATCCGCCAGCTCCTCCACCAGCTTCCGCACCGCCATGCGGTTCTCCTCCCCGGCCATACAGTCGGTGATGAAGATGCGGCGATAGTCGATATCCGTCCTCCCGTCTAGCCGGTCGTGGACGTACTGGGTCAGCACCTTTTCAAAGCTGCCCCGGTATTTCTTCCCCACGCCCATGGCGCCGCTGCGCAGCTCGATGCAGGGGGAGAGCTTCAGCAGATTCGCCCCCAGGGCGGCCACGGCGGAGCACCGTCCGCCCATGCGCATGTACCGCAGGGTGCTGAGGACGAAGCTGGTCTCCACCTTGCTCCGCCGCTCCTCCAGGATCCGCAGGATCTGCTCCGGTCTCTCCCCCGCCTCCGCCAGCTCGGCGGCGTCCATCACCAGGTGGCCCATGCCGCTGGAGAGGTTCTGGGAGTCCAGTACGAAGACGTTGTCCACCTCCTGAGCGGCGATCTTCGCGTTCTGGTAACAGGCGGAAAAGCCGGAGCCCAGGTTCACGTGGAACACCGCATCCGCCTCCTCCCGGGCCTTCCGGAAAGCTGCCTCATACTCTCCTACGCTGACGGCGGCGGTATGGCAGAGGACGCCGTCCTCATCCGCATAGCGGAAAAGCTCCGTTGGATCGATATCTACTCCATCCCGGAAATCCTGCCCGTTGTTCCTCCCGATATGCAGGGGAGTCACAGTGATGTCGTGCTGCCGGATCTGCTCCGGTTCCAGGTCGCAGGTGCTGTCCGCGGTGATCTTCACTCTCATCTTTTCCATTCACTCCAGGATCGCCCCGCTGCAGGCAGGGTGATTATTTATGCAAAGCATTTATATGATTATACCATACCCGCGGGGATATGACAAGGACAGGATCGCTCAGGCCAGCTGCTCCAGAAGCCCGTCCAGCGCTTCCCGGTACGCGTCTCCGGACTCTGCCCACAGGAGGCGGTGGCCGCCGGTGAGGGAAGCCAGTTCCTTTTCCCCGCCCCAGGCTGCGCAGACCCGCTCCGTATCCGCCGGGTCCAGGAAGCCGTCGTCCGAAGCGCAGACGAACAGAGCCGGGATCCGGCAGTTCGCCGCGGCGGCGGTGAGATCCACGCTTTCCGGCAGGAAGCCCAGCTTCTGCCGGATCTGGGCGTTCAGGAAGCGCAGGAGGATGGGATTCCCCAGCCCGAACAGCTTTTTCACCATGGTCTCCGCGTCCGTTCCCATATTGGCATAGACGCTCTCCGCCACGATCCCGTCCACTCCGGCTCCCGCCAGGTCCCCGTTCGCCGCCAGGAACACGGCGGCGGCGGCGCCGGTGCCCCGCCCCTGGATCACCAGGGTCTTCCGATCCAGCCCCAGAGCCAGGATCAGGTCGTACAGGTCGAACTGTTCATAGACGCCGTAGGTGCAGGGGATCAGTCCCTCGTCTCCTGCGCCGTAGCTCCGAAGCTGGGGAACGAGCACGTCCCAGCCCCGGTCCCACCAGTAGGACCCCCAGTACCGTACGTCCCCCGCTCCCTCCTGGAAGCCGTGGAGAAGGATGACGGTATGGTCAGACCCCTGGGTATAGAGGTCGTAGCTCAAAGTGATCCCCGCGGCTTCCCCGAACCAGGGGACGATGCTCTCCGTTTTCCAGCTCCCCTGCTTCAGGGCAGCCTTCTGGGTCCATTCTTCCCCCTCCCGGAGAAGGGCGTCGTACTGCTCCTGCGCCTCTCCCTCCAGCTTCACCCCTTCTGCGGAAGTCATGAGCTCCGCGGCGTTCCGCCGGAGAAAACCCATATCGAAGATGGTGGAGGCGGTGTTGTACTGCCCCCAGATGAGGAAGCCCAGTCCCGCCACCACAGCCAGGGCCAGGAGCAGCCAGAAATTTCGCTTCTCGTGCTTTTCCCGGTTCATTCCGCCGCTCCCTTACTGAAACAGGGGGGTGGAGAAGTACCGCTCCCCCGTATCCGGCAGGACGGTGACCACCCGCTTCCCCTTCCCCAGCTTTTTGGCCAGGGCCAGGGCGGCGGCCACGTTGGTTCCCGCGGAGATGCCGCACAGGAGCCCTTCCTCCCGGGCCAGGGCTTTGGCGGTATTCAGGGCCTCCTCATCGGAGACCACATAGACTTCCTCATAGATCTCCTGATCCAGATTGTCCGGGATGAGCCCGTCTCCGATGCCCATCTGCAGATGGGAGCCCACGTTGCCCCCGGCCAGGATGGCGGCGTTCTCCGGTTCCACGGCCCAGATGGTGATATCCGGGTTCAGGGCCTTCAGGGTCTCCCCGATGCCGGAAAGGGTGCCGCCGGTACCCACTCCGGAGCAGAAGCCGTGGATGGGACCCGCCACCTGCTCCAGGATCTCCTGGGCGGTATGGTACTTGTGCACCAGGGGGTTGTTGGGATTGGAGAACTGCTGGGGGATCCATACCTTGGGATCCTTCTCCCCCATCTCGTTTGCCAGACGGATGCACTCCGCGATGCAGTCTCCGATGTTCCCCGCATCGTGCACCAGCACCACCTCCGCCCCATAGTGCTCCACCAGGAGCCGCCGCTCGGCGGAGACGGAGTCCGGCATGATGATGACGGTACGGTAGCCCCGTACGGCCCCCACAAGCGCCAGGCCGATGCCCTGATTCCCGCTGGTGGGCTCCACGATCACCGTATCCGGGCCGATCTGACCGGCCTTCTCCGCGGCAAGGATCATGTTATAGGCCGTGCGGGTCTTGATGGACCCGCCTACGTTGAGCCCCTCGTATTTCACCAGGATCTCCGCCCCCTCCGGATCCGGCAGCCGCCGGAGCCGGATCATGGGGGTGTGGCCGATGGCCTCCAGAATATTGTCGTATACCATAAGATTCTCCTTTAACAACCAGGGGAAGGGATCGCCGATCCCTTCCCCTGACCGATCTCCGTTTTAAGCGGTCGTCCGCTTGGACACATCCATATGGGGCATATAGATCAGCTTCCGGGGACATTTCTCCGCGCAGATACCGCAGTTTTGACATTTAGAATAATCCTTAACGGAGAGATTGTCAACGACGTGGATGGCATTATGGGGACAGAATTTTTCACAGAGGTGACAGCCCAGACAGCCGCTCTCGCAGACCTTCCGTGTGATGCCGCCCTTGTCCGTGTTGGCGCAGGGGACGGCCCCCTCGAACCCGTAGGGGATGAGGTCGATCAGGTGCTTGGGGCAGGTCTCCACGCAGGCCTTGCAGCCCTGGCATTTCTCCGGGTCCACCTTCGCCACCCCGTCCACAATGCTCAGCGCGCCGAAGCGGCAGGCGGCCACACAGCTGCCGAAGCCCAGGCAGCCGTAGGCGCAGGAGCGCTGGCCCCCGCCGATGGCCTGGGCGGCCACGGTGCAGTCCTGCAGACCATTGTATGCATATTTCACCTGGGCCTTGTCTCCGCCGCTGCAGCGGACGAAGGCCACCATGCGCTGCATCTCCACCGCTTCCACCCCCATGATGGCGGCGATGCCCTTGACCCCTTCCTGTCCGGCGGGGGTGCAGCGGTCGATGGGCGCCCCATCCTCAACGATGGCGGCCGCATAGGCGGAGCAGCCGGCATAGCCGCAGCCGCCGCAGTTGGCCCCGTTCAGGCAGGAGGCGACCTTTTCGATGCGTTCATCCGTCTTCACATAGAAGACCTTGGAGGAGATGGCCAGGAGCAGGCCGAAGAAGGCGCCCAGCCCTCCCAGAACCGCAACGGCAAGCCATACGTTCGTCATTCTCTTACTCCTCCTCTCAGAATACCTTCAGGCCGGAGAAGCCCATGAAGGCCAGGGCCAGCAGGCCCGCGGAGATCAGGGCGATGGGGAAGCCCTCGAAGCTCCTGGGACAGTCCGCCGTAAGATCCAGCCGCTCCCGCACGGAGGCGAAGAGGACGATGGCCACCAGGAATCCGATGCCTCCGGTGACGCCGTATACCAGGCTGGATAGAAAATCGTAGTTCTTCTGGGTGTTCAGCAGCACCACGCCCAGCACCGCGCAGTTGGTGGTGATCAGGGGCAGATAGATGCCCAGAGCCTGATACAGGCCGGGGATGCTCTTTTTCAGGAACATCTCCACAAACTGCACCAGGGCGGCGATCACCAGGATGTAGGCCACGGTCTGCATATAGGTGAGATTCAGGGGCACCAGGAGCAGGGTGTTCACCAGCCAGCAGAAAACGCTGGCCAGGGCCATGACAAAGGTGACGGCCAAGCCCATGCCCAGGGCGGTATCCACCTTCCGGGAGACCCCCAGGAAGGGGCATATGCCCAGGAATTGGGAGAAGATGAAGTTCTCGATGAGGATGGCCCCCAGGGCGATGGATACGATCCCGGTGAGACTCATTGATCCTCGCCTCCCTTCTTCTTTTCCTCGTTCTTCCGCAGAAGGTACTGCATCAGGGCGATGAGACAGCCCAGGGTGAGGAAGCCGCCCACGGGAAGCACCAGGAAGGTGGCTGCGGTACCCTCCGGCAGGATGCGGATGCCCGCGCCTTCCAGTCCCAGGAGCCCGCCGCCGAAGGTACCGCTGCCCAGGAATTCCCGGATGACGCACATGACGATGAGCACCAGGGTATAGCCGATGCCCTGGAAGATCCCGTCCAGCGCCGAGGCAACGATGCCGTTTTTGGAGGCGAAGGCCTCCGCCCGGGCCAGGATGATGCAGTTCACCACGATCAGGGGGATAAACACGCCCAGGCTCTGGGACAGGGACGGGAGGTAGGCCTGCATCAGCAGATCCACGATGGTGACGAAGCCCGCCACCACTACGATATAGCAGGCGATTCGGATGGTGCTTGGAATGATCTTCCGCAGCAGGCTGATGACGATGTTGGAGCAGGTGAGGATGACGATGACGCTGATGCCCATGCCGATGCCGTTGAAGAGGGTGGTGGTGATGGCCATGGTGGAGCACATGCCCAGGAGCTGCACCAGCACCGGGTTATTGGTGATGAGCCCGTCCTTGAATTGCTTCTTCACGTTCATGGCTTACGCTCCCCCTTCCTTTATCAGATCCTGTACTGCGGCCAGGGCGGCGTTCACGCCCTTGGTGACGGCGGTGGAGGTGACGGTGGCGCCGGTGAGGGCGTCGATGTCGCCCCCCTGCTTTTTGAGCTTGACGCTGCCGGTCTTCCCCACGTATTGGCTGCGGAAGCTCTCCCTGGCGGCGTTGGCCCCCAGGCCGGAGGTCTCGGACATGCTGACGATGCTCACGCCCGTGACGGCCCCGTTTTGATCCACGCCCACCATCATTTCGATCAGTCCGCCGAATCCCGAGGGCGTAACGATCACGACCCAGCCCTCATCCCCGGCCCGAAACACCTTTGAGACGATGTCCTCTCCGGCGTAATTCAGCTCGCTGTATTCTCTGGCCGGGAGCACGGTCTTCATTGCTTCTTGGATCTTGTTCGCCTTGTACTCCGCGATGCGCTGCTCGGTGATATGGTTCACCAGGCCCAGGAGACCAGCCACTACTGCGGCGAAAAGGAGCAGGGTGACGACGGTCCTGATCATGCCCCGGGCGGTGCCGGTTTTGTTTTCCGTCATTTTGCCGCCTCCTTTTCCTTCTTCTCCTTGACAAAGCCGAAACGCTTGCGGGGCAGGGCCTTATCCAGCAGCCAGACCGTGGCGTTCATGATCAGAATGGCGTAGCTGACGCCTTCCGCATAGGCGCCGAACCAACGGATAAAAACGGTAAGCAGGCCGCAGCCCACGCCATAGACGATCTGGGCCCGGGGATTCACCGGACTGGTGACGTAGTCGGTCGCCATGAAGAAGGCGCCCAGGATCACGCCGCCGGAGCAGAGCTGCCACCCGGTCCACAAAAGCCGGGAATTTCCCTGGGGGAACAGGAAGCTGAGCACCGCCACGGTGAGAAGGAAGCTCAGGGGAATGCGCAGGGTGATGACCCGGCGGATGAGCAGATACACGGCGCCCAGCAGCAGGGCGAAGGTGCTGATCTCCCCCAGGGAACCGCCCACCTGTCCCAGGAAGCTCTGGAGCAGGGTGACCCCCTCCGGAAGCTTGCCGCCGGCCATATCCGCCAGCGGGGTGGCCCGGGTGACGGCGTCTGCGGCGGAGATGCGGAAGAAGCCCGTATAGCTCAGGGGCTCCATCCAGGTGGTCATAGCCACCGGCCAGGAGAACAGGAATGCCCGGCCCGCCAGGGCGGGGTTCATGAAATTCTTCCCCAGGCCGCCGAAGAGCTCCTTCACCAAAACGATGGCAAAGAAATCCCCGATGATGAGGATCCACAGGGGGATGGTCACCGGCAGGCAGTAAGCCAGCAGGGTACCCGTGACCAAAGCGGAAAGGTCCCCGATGCTTTTCGGCTTCTTCAGCAGCTTCCGGTAGGCCCATTCGAAAAAGACGCAGGCGGCGCAGCTTATCAGAGTTACCAGAATGGCCCGGAAGCCGAACATATAGGCCGCCACACCCAGAGCGGGCACCATGGCGATGAGCACGTCCAGCATGATGGAACGGGTATCTTCATCGGTGCGGATATGGGGGGATACCGATACGGAGAGCAGGCGCTGCTTCTCCTTTTCCTGATCCATGTCTGCCACCTCCCTTATTTCTTGTTCTTGACCTGCGCCTTGCCGTCCTTGAAGGCCTGCACCAGCTGCAGGCGGCCGGGACAGACATAGGCGCAGCAGCCGCACTCGATACAATCGGTAATGTGCAGCCGCTCCAGCTCCCCGATCTCCCCCTTCCGCTCTGCGGCGTAGAGGTACAGGGGCTGAAGATGCATGGGACAGGCGGCCACGCAGCGGCCGCATCGGATACAGACGGGATTCTCTTTCGCCAGGTTCTGGTTGGGCATCAGGCCCAGAACGGCATTCGTGCCCTTGATGACGGGAACGGACAGGTCGAAGACGGCGCTGCCCATCATAGGGCCGCCCAGCACGATCTTGTCCACATCCTCCCTCAGGCCGCCCGCCGCCTCCACCAGAGCGGATACGGGAGTTCCCACCCGGCAAAGGAAGTTGCTTGGCGCGGCGACCCCGGGGCCGGAAACGGTGACGACCCGCTGGATGGAGGGCAGTCCCTCCTCCGCCAGGCTGTTCACGCACCAGCAGGTATGGGCATTGAAAACGATGCAGGCCACGTCCGCCGGCAGTCCCCCCGGGGGCACCTGCCGCCCGGTCACGCTCTGGATAAGCTGCTTCTCAGCGCCCTGAGGGTAGCGGGTACGCAGGACATGGAGCCGGATGCCGCATCCCGGCGTCAGCCGTTTTTTCAGACCGGCGATGGCCTCGGGCTTGTTCCCCTCCACCGCCAGGACCGCCTCCGGCAGGTCCAGCATCCGCATGAGATACCGGATCCCGCCGATCACCTGCTCCGGCTGCTCCTCCAGGATCCTCTGGTCCGACGTGATATAGGGCTCGCACTCCGCGGCGTTGACGATCATGGTGTCCACTTTGCCAAGGCCGCTGGAGATCTTTACGTGGGTGGGGAAGGTGGCGCCGCCCATACCCACGATGCCGCCGTTCTTCACCAGCTCCAGCAGGGCATGGGGATCCTTCTCCAGTTCTTCCTTGTGGGATCTGATGCTTTCGTCCGGCGTATCCAGCCCATCGTTGTCGATCACGATGCTCATGACCTTTTGTCCGTTGGGGTGCAGCCGGGGTTCCACCGCCGCAACGGTTCCGGAAACGCTGGCATGAATGGGCGCGGCCACGAAACCGGTGGTCTCGGCGATGAGCTGGCCCATTTTTACCGTATCCCCCTTCTGAACCACCGGCTTGCAGGGGGCGCCGATATGCATGCTGACAGGGATCACGACCTGGGGCGGCGGGGGCAGAGGCGTGATGGGTGAGGCGGCGGAATACCGCTTGCCGTCATCCGGGTGTATACCGCCGAAAAAGCTGTGCTTCATGGCGAAACACCTCCGATCTTCTCAGAATAGCTTGCGAATTATTTTTATTATAACACAAGCTGCCTTTGTTCGTCCACAGTAAAATGTGCATAATTGACAAAAACCGGTGCCTGCGGCACCGGTTTTTCAGACTGTCAAAGAACACGGTGTTTTGTCAAGCGAAACACCGTGTTTTGGTATCAAGAGGGGAAAAGGGCGGAAGAAAGAAGTCAAAAAGGAGCCTTTTCCAGCTCCATACCGCCAACTTTTTCAAGTTCATTGCAGCGTATTTCAGCCTCACCCAGTTTGTAACTCGGGCCAGACCTCGATGGTGTGTATAACGCATGGCGTGTTTTTCTTTTGCGTCAGCGAATACGCGCTCTATTGTTTCTTTACGCTGCGCATATAGCGCTTTCCCGTAATCCGTT